>JAICTU010000046.1 GCA_025936205.1 Polyangiaceae bacterium
CCGAGAGAGCGCGATGACCACCCTCATCCACGAGCGAGTGTGCCTGGCCCAGCGGGGGCAGAATCCGACCGTGATCGGTCGCATGGCGTCGGGCTGGGCGGTGCTCGGGGACGCGCAGTTTCCGCGCGGGTACAGCTTGCTCTTGCCCGATCCGGTGGTGGGCAGCATCAACGCGCTCGCAGGCGCCGCGCGCGCGCAATTCTTGGCAGACATGGTCGCAATCGGGGACGCTCTGCTCGCGCTGACCGGCGCGTACCGGATCAACTATGAGATCCAGTGCAACAGCGACCAGGCGCTGCACGCGCACATTTTCGCGCGCTATCTCGCGGAAGAGGACGAGCGCCGCAAAGGGCCCGTGTGGATGTACCCAGCCTCTCAGCGGGCCTCGCAGCGCTTCGACGCCAGCGTCCACGGTGCTCTGCAGCGTGAGCTCGCCGAATGGCTGAGCCAGCGCGGCTGGCTGCTGCCAATGTGACTCGCTGACAGCCGGCGGCGCAGCGTTTCGGGGCGCTCGCCGGGCGCGCGACGGGATTTTCCGGGGTACGCCTTGACGGGGAGGGCTGCGCGCTGTATTAAACCAAAAGGTTAAGTAACCTGAAGGTTAAATACGATGCCCGCCCAAGCCCAGATTTCCGCGGATTCCTTGAGCGCGACGTTCGCCGCGCTGGCGGATCCCACCCGCCGGGCGATCCTGGCGCGCCTCGCCGACGGCGAGTGCTCGGTGAGCGAGCTCGCGGAGCCTTTCAGCATGAGCATGCCGGCCGTGTCGAAGCATCTGCGCGTGCTGGAGCGCGCGGGACTGATCGTGCAGCGGCGTGATGCGCAGCGCCGGCCCTGCCGGATCGAAGCGGCGCCGCTGAAGCAGGTGTCGGAGTGGACGGAGCACTACCGGCACATCTGGGAGGAGCGCCTCGACCGTCTGGACGCATACCTCGAGCAACTCACAACGAAGGAAAAGAGTCATGGTCGTCAGCAACGCAGTAAACCGCGATAGTTTTCAGGTCAGCACGCCCTCGGACGACGAGATCCGCATGACGCGGCTCTTCAACGCCCCGCCGGAGCTGGTGTTCGAGGTGATGAGCCAGCCCGAGCACGTCAAGCAGTGGTGGGGGCGGCTGGGCGAGGGCTACTCGGTGCCGGTGTGCGAGATCGATCTGCGCGTCGGTGGCAAGTGGCGCTTCGTGAATCGCCATCCGCAGGGCGAGGTGTGCTTCTACGGCGAGTACCGCGAGATCAGCGCGCCCGGGCGGCTCGTGTTCACCGAGATCTTCGAGCAGTTTCCCGACGCGGTGTCGGTGGTCACCACCGAGCTGAAGCGCGAGGGCGGCAAGACGCGGCTCACGGCCACGGTGAAGTATCCGTCGCGCGAGGTGCGCGACATCGTGATGGGCAGCGGCATGGAACGCGGCGCCGCCGCCAGCTACGACCAGCTGGAGAGCTTGCTCGGCCGCTTGCAGTGAGCACGAGTGGGCTCGATCTGCCGCACGCTGCGCGACGCCAGGAGGGCCCTTCTGGCGCGCGACGGCGCCGCGCGGTCCCGAGCCCACTGATTGAACCCCGTGCTACGCCGACAGCACGCGCAGCGGCTGCCCCGCCAGGTAGGCCTGCACGTTGGCGAGCGCGTGCGTATAGAAGACGCGATACGTCTCTTCCGTCACGTAGCCGAGGTGCGGGGTGAGCACCGTGTTCGGCAGCTCGATCAGGGGATGGCCGGAGGGCAGGGGTTCGCTGTCGAACACGTCCAGGCCGGCGCCGGCGATGGCGCGGGCGCGCAGCGCACTGACCAGCGCGCTCTCGTCCACGAGCGGGCCGCGCGAGGTGTTGATGAGCAGGGCCGTCCGTTTCATGAGCGCGAGC
Organism: Polyangiaceae bacterium; assembly: GCA_025936205.1. The sequence goes on from JAICTU010000046.1 coordinate 1,858, forward strand.
TCGCGCGCGCCGACGATGCCTCTGGTGCGCTCGGACAGCACCAGGTGCAGGCTGAGCACGTCCGAGCGCCGGAAGAGCTCGTCGCGATCGACGAGCGAGGCGCCGGCAGCCGTGGCCCGCGTCAGCGTGAGGTTGGGGCTCCAGGCGATCACCTCCATACCGAAGGCGGCCCCGATGCGCGCGACTTGCGTGCCCAGCCGCCCGACGCCGAGCACACCGAGCGTCTTGCCGTTCAGGCCCAGCCCGACGGAGGTCTGCCAGCTCCCCGAGCGCAGCGCGTGGTCTTCCACGGGGATGTGCCGGGCCAGCGCCAGGATCAAGCCCCAGGTGAGCTCCGCGGTGGGGTAGGAGAGACCTTCAGTGCCCGAGACCGTGACGCCGAGCCGGGCAGCAGCGTGCAGGTCGATCGCGGCGTTGCGCATGCCGGTGGTGACCAGCAAGCGTAGCTCCGGCAGCTTGGAGAGCAGCGAGCCCGGGAAGGGTGTGCGCTCGCGCATGGCGACGATCACCTCGAAGGGGGTCAGGCGATCGGCAAGAGCGGCTTCATCGCTCAGGTGGTCGTGGAACACGCTCGCCTCGCTACCCTCGGGTAACGAACCCCAGTCGGCGAAGCGCCGCGCGACCCGCTGGTAGTCGTCCAGGATCGCGACGCGGATCGGGCGCACGGCCCCCGAAGAGGCGCCCGGCGGAGTCGAGTGTCCCTTCAAGATGGACGTCATTGAGCTTCCCCCAGGCCGATCATGGTGTTCACGCTGCTTGCCATACTGGAGCGCCCGCGGCGGCGCCAGCGCCGCGTGATTCTGAAACATCCGCGTTGCACTCCGCGCCCCGCTCGACCGGGCAGGCGTGCTAGAACTGCAGCATGACGAGTGAGCTCGTGGAGCTGGCACACTCGAGCGCTGATGCCGTCACCTTCGAGTTACAGCTGCTCGAGTGGATGCAACAGACGGTGGGCTGTGACGTGGCCTTCTTCTCCACGCGCGGCGCGGAAGCGCGCCCCAGCTCGCTGGGTCTGAACGAAGAGGTCATCGCGCGCGCCGTGCAGCGGGGAGCCGTGTACTTCGAGGAGCTGTTGCCGGTGAAGCGTGCGGCCCTCGCCGCGCGTGGTGTCGCGGTGGATACGCACGTGCTCGGCGAGCAGCGGGTGCGGCGCACGGCCTACTTCAACGAGCTGGCGCGCTCGGTGGGGCCGCGGCACACGCAGCTGATGGCGTATGTGCCGCTGCGCGGGCAGATCATCGCCGCGCTGATGCTGGGTCGGGCCAGTGGCGGGTTCTCCGCTGCCGATGTGTCGGCCGTGGAAGCGCTGTTGCCGGAGCTGGGCGTGGCGCGCGGCTCGTATGGGCTGCCGGTGGTGTTCGAGTCGCTGCGCAGGCCCGCGCAGTCCGCGCTGGCGCGCGGGCTCAATGCGCTGCGCGGGTATACGCTGCACGACGAGGTGCAGGTCGGCGACATGGTGGTGCGCGTGCGTGACCGCGCTGGCTATCGCGAGATGGTGGCGGCGCGCGGCAGCAACGAGCTGGTGTGGACGCGCGCGGCCCTGCGCGATCCGGGCGACTCGGGCTGGCCCTACGTGGAGCTGTTGCACCTGGCGGCCATTCAGGCTCGGGTTCGCTCGCGGGCTCTGTTCATCGGCTGTGGCGGTGCGGTGGCGCTGCGCCAGTTTGCGCGCGTGTACCCGGGGATGGCCCTCGATCTGGTCGAGCGCGAGGCTGCCGTGATCGAGCTGGCGCGCCGCTGGTATGAGCTCGACGCCATCCCGAGGCTCTCGGTGCACGCCGCCGAGGGCTGCGCCTTTCTGGAGGGCGCGCCCGCGAGCCGCTGGGACGTGGTGGTGATCGATGCTTTCGATAGCTCACAGAGCACGCAGGTCTGGAGCGCACCGGGGCTGGTGGCGTCGCTGCGGCGCGCTCTGTGTCCGGGCGGGGCGGTGGCTATCAATGTGATCGGTACGCTGGACGGCAACGGTCCCGTGCAGGAGCTGGTGGATGCATTGAGCCCGAGCTTCGAGGCACTACGCGTCGTACCGGTCCTGCACGCGGCAGAAAGGTATGCACCGGGCGCCCTGCGCAATGTGGTGATCGTCGCATCGCGCCGCGACTGAACCACCGCGCAGGTTTGGCGTCGGAGACGTGGGTGGTTTCGCTGACCGTTCAGGTCGCGAGCCTGCTTGCGGCCCCGGCGCTGCTTTGGTAGCTAGCCGCCGTCGCTGTGACTGGCGCCGAGAGTGGATTGAACCACTGGCTTCCTAGGAGTGAAGCCAGCGATGTCACTGCCGCGCGCCTGGGCTCGTATTCCATTCCGGAGGTGACCCATGGCTATCGATCCCAAGCTTCCTTCCTCTGCTTCGACCCCGCGGCTGCTCGAGGGCAAGCCCGTTGCGGAGCAGGTCCTGCGTGATGTGGGGCGCCGCGTTTCGGCGCTGCGTGCGCGCGGTATCGTGCCGGGGCTCGCCACCGTGCTGGTGGGTGACGACGCAGCCAGTGCCGGCTACGTGCGCAAGAAGCACGAGGCGTGCGCGCAGGCGGGCTTTCATTCGGAGAACATCCAGCTGCCGGCGAGCACGACGCAAGCCGAGCTGTCCGCCGTGATCGCTCGGCTGAACACGGATCCTGCCGTGCACGGTTTCCTGGTGCAGCATCCGCTGCCGCCCCCGCTGGATCTGGGGCGCGCGCTGCTGGAGATGGATCCGGGCAAGGACGCGGACGGGCTGCACCCGGAAAGCATCGGGCGTCTCGCGGCGGGGTTGCCCGGGCCGGTGCCGGCCACGCCCGCGGGCGTGCGCGCGATGGTGTTGCACTATGAGATCCCGACAGCGGGGCGTCACGTGGTGGTGATCGGGCGCGGGCCCACTCTGGGCCGGCCGCTCTCGCTGCTGCTCAGCGGCAAGGGCAAGGGCGCCGATGCGGCGGTCACGGTGGTGCATTCGGCCGTGCCCGATCTGGCTCGCTACACGCTGCTGGCAGATATCGTGGTCGCGGGGGTCGGCCAGCCCGGTATCGTGCAGCCGGAGATGGTGCGGCCGGGCGCGGTGGTGATCAGCGCCGGCCTCAGCTGGAGCGGCAAGCGCTTGCTGCCCGATGTGGCGGAGAGCGTGGCAGAGAAGGCCTCGTGGATCACGCCGCGGCTCGGCGGCGTCGGCGTGACCACGGTGGCGATGTTGTTGCAGAACACCGTGCAGCTCGCAGAGGGTCGAGCGGGAAGCTGAGCCGTGCTGTACCAGAACCCGGCGCTCCATGACGGGCTGTTGCCCGCGTGGACTGGCGCGAGGGCGACATGCGGGGGCAGTCCGTTCACCTCCACCAGCGGGCGCCAGGTGTGTGTCTGTCGGGCGCGCTGAGCGCGGCCGATTCGGCCCGTGGGTCTTTCGAGGCTGACCCGCGAAATAAAATGTCGATGGCGGTAGGTTGGCTCCGACGTCTCCTCGAGCGCGCCGATCGGGGCGCGGTTATGGGGCACAAGGAGCCGAAGACATGAAATTCATTCTGATGATGAACGCACCACGAGGGAAGAGCGGAGACTGGTCCGTCGTGAACTGGACCACGGACGAGCTGAAGGCTCACGTCGGGTTCATGGTGCGGTTCAACAAAGAACTTCGCGAGGAAGGCGTGCTGGTCGGTGCCGAAGGACTGGCGTCGCCGCGGGAGGCTCGCATCGTGCGCGCCGGAAAAGGGGGCGCGCCTGAGGTGACGGATGGTCCGTTCGCGGAATCGAAGGAGTTTCTCGCCGGCTACTGGATCGTGGACGTCGAATCTCCGCAGCAGGCCTACGCCATCGCGGGGCGCGCGTCGGCCGCGCCCGGCCCGGGTGGCAAACCCCTGAACATGCCGATCGAGGTGCGCGAGGTGATGAGCGGACCTCCCGTGGAGCCGTGAGCACCGGAGGGAACTCTGTCACAGGCGGGCATCTGCTGCGCGAGCTGGCGCCTCAGGTGCTCGCCGCGGTGGTGCGGCGCTACGGCGACTTCGCTGCGTCGGAGGACGCGGTGCAGGAGGCGCTGCTCGTGGCCGCGCAAAAGTGGCCCAGCGAAGGTGTGCCCGACAGGCCACGCGCCTGGCTGATCCAGGTCGCGGCGCGGCGCATGGCGGACCACCTGCGCACCGAGATCGCGCGCCGCCGGCGCGAGGCCAGCGTACTGAACGAAGCCACTCTACTCGCAGGCATCGCCGACGAGCCGGCGGCGCCAGCGCCCGATGCCGATCAGGAACCGGAACGAGAGGACACCTTGCTGCTGCTGTTCATGTGCTGTCACCCCGCCCTCACGCGGTCCTCGGCGATCGCGCTGACCCTGCGCGCGGTGGGCGGCCTCACGACGGCGGAGATTGCGCACGCCTTTCTCGTGCCCGAGCCCACCATGGCCCAGCGCATCAGCCGCGCCAAGCAGCTGATCAAGAAGTCGGGCGTCAGCTTTCGCATGCCCAGCGAGGGCGAGCGCGACGAGCGGCTGGAAGCGGTGCTGCACGTGCTGTACCTGATCTTCAACGAGGGGTACGCGAGCAGCAGCGGCACGAGCTTGCAGCGGGTGGACCTGGCGAGCGAGGCGATCCGGCTGGCGCGCGCGGTGCGGCAGCTGCTGCCGGAAGACGGCGAGGTCGGTGGCCTGCTGGCGCTGATGTTGCTCACCGATGCGCGGCGCCAGGCGCGCAGTGGTCCGGAGGGAGAGATCATCCCGCTCTACGAGCAGGACCGCACCCTCTGGGAGCGGGAGGCGATCCGTGAAGGTGTGGCGTTGATCAGCGAGATGCTGGCGCGCGGCGCCGTCGGCCCGTATCAGCTGCAGGCGGCGATCGCGGCCGTGCACGATCAAGCCTCTCGCGCCGAAGACACCGATTGGCCCCAGATCCACGCCCTCTATGGCCTCCTGGAGCGCATGTCCGACAATCCGATGGTCACGCTCAACCGGGCCGTGGCCGCGGCCATGGTGCACGGTCCGGCGCACGGGCTCGAGCTGCTGGAGCCGCTCGACCGCGACACGCGGCTTGCCGGTCACCACCGTCTCGCCGCGGTACGTGCGCACCTGTACGAGAAGCTGGGCGACAACGAAGCCGCCATCGCGCAGTACCGCCTGGCCGCCGACCGTACCTCCAGCATTCCCGAACGGAACTACCTGCTGCTCAAGGCGGCCCGGCTGGGGCGACCGAACTGACGCAGTTCAGCCGCGCAGGCTCTGGCGCAGCTCGATCACGTTGGCGTCGGGATCGCGCACGAACAGCGACAGGCCTGGCCCGAGCTGCTTGGGTCCTTCGGTGATGGTGATGCCCTGCGCGCGCAGCTGATGTGCCGTGTCTTCGATCGAGCTCACCCGCAGCGCCACATGGGTGTAGCCCGGGTACTTTTCCGGGACGTCCATCAGGCGGTTCTGGCCGTCGAAGCCGGGCGCGGCGTTGACGATCAAGTTGATCTCCACGCCCGCGTCGTTCACCAGGATCACGACCGCCGCCTTCGGCTCGCGATACACCACGCGGAACCCAAAGCGTGCGTAGAACTCGACCGCCCGCGACTCGTCGCTGACACGAATGCCGATGTGGTCGACCGCTTCGATCTGCATACCCGGAGCTTAAGCACCGAGCGGCCGCAGGTGCGAGGGCAATCGGGTGACGTTTTGCCACACCAGAAAGTCTCCAATCCCTTCAGGCGCTCGTCTTTCGGGCCGTTGTATCACCCCGGGGGTGCGGAGGATCGATGGCAGGACGGGTCAAGCAACTGATCGATGAGTTGATGGAATTGCGCGGGGCCGGAAACGAGGGCGTCGCGCACTTCATGCGGGCGCATCTGATGCTGCTCGGCATCGATCCCTCGCGGTACACGGAGACCTCGCCTGACGACCAGAACAAGGAGCGTCAGCTGGAGGAAATGATCAACGACTTTTCCCGACAGCGGAGGGAGCAATGAGCGTGAAGGTAGGCGTTTCCCAGGGCACGCCGCCGGATGTGTGCGCGCGTGAGCTCAAGGCCGCGGTCGCGGGCGTCGACCCGGCGCTGCTCGTGTTCTTTGCCACCCCCGACCGCGACCCCGAACAGCTCGGCGCCGCTCTCGCACGCGAGTTCGGCTCGACGCCGTCCTTCGGTTGTACCACCGCCGGCGAGATCGCGACCGGGCGGATGCTGAAGGACTCCGTCGTGATGATGGCGCTCGGCAAAGACGTGATCGAGCAAGCGCACGTGCGCCGCTTGAACGCTTCGGTGGCCGCCTCCGAGGTGCGCCGCGCTGTCGATCAGCTGGGCCGGGACGTGGGGCAGCCGCTCGCGCGGCTCAACCCCGAGCGCTACGTGGGCCTGGTGCTGCACGACGGCTTGAGCGGCTCGGAAGAGCGCGTGATGTCACAGCTCTGCCAGCTCACCAACGTGCCCTTCGTCGGCGGCAGCGCGGGCGACGAGCTGAAGTTCAAGCAAACCACCGTGTTCGAGCACTTCAAGCCGTACACGGGCGCGAGCTTGCTGTGTCTGCTCAAGCCGGCACGGCCCTACACCATCCTCAAGACCCAGAGCTTCATCGTGCGCAGCGAGGAGCTGACGGTGACGGAGGTCGACGAGGCGCGCCGCATCGTGAAAGGTTTCAATGGCAAGCCCGCGGCCAGCGAATATGCCGACCGGCTCGGCGTACCGGTGGGCGAGGTCGCGAAGTACTTCCGCCGCCATCCGCTCGGCGTCGTGATGAGCGACGGTGAGCCGTTCGTGCGCGGGCTGGCCAAGGTCGAGGGCGACGCGATCCTGACCTTCTGCCAGATCCAGGCGGGCACGAACGTTCGCATCCTGGAGGCACGGGACATCGTCGAGCGGACCCGGAAAGATCTGGCCACAGCCATCGAGCGCCTGGGTGGCGTCAAAGCCATCCTGGACTTTGACTGCGTGGAACGCTCCGGCGAGCTGATTCGCCTGGACCAGTGCGTCGAATATGGGCACGTGTTCGATGGGCTACCGACAGTCGGGTTCAACACCTACGGTGAGTCGTATATCGGCCACATCAATCAGACGGCGACGATGTTGCTGCTGAATTGAGCAGCAGGCGTGCGGCGGCCTCGTGTAAGGTCGCCGCATGCAGCCCACTGCCGACGAGGCGGCCAAGGATCAGGCAGCGGAGGCGCCGCAAGGCGGCGCGCCAGCTCCGCCCCGCAAGCTGTTCGGCGTGAACCCCATCAAGTGGGTGTTTGCGCTGGAGTACATGATGCAGGGCCTGGCCAACCCGTTTCAGGGTTTGACCTACCAGCCCTTCTTCAAGCACCTGCGCTTCGACTACGGGCTGACCGAGGCGGCGACGCAGACGCTGTTTGCGCGCTCGTACCTGGCCTGGAGCTTCAAGCCCGTGCTGGGCTTCTTCATCGACGCCTACGGGCGCACGCGCACGATCCTGATCCTGCTGCTGGGCATGGGTGTCCTCGGCTACCTGTTCACGCCGCTGCTCGATCAGGGGCCGGGCTGGTTCTTTTGGTCCATGTTCGTGCTCTCGGTCGCGCTCGCGGGGACGGACGTGGCTGTCGATCGCGCCACGGTGTTGGAGGGCGCGGAGGAAGCGAAGACCACCGGGCGCTCCAAGGCGACGACGGTGGGTCTGAATCAGGCGATCTGCTGGCTCTCCGTCTACGGCACCGGCGCGCTGGCGGCGCTGCTCGGCGGCTGGGTGGCGGAGCACCTGCCGTTTCGCGGCGTGATGGCGCTGGCCTTGGTGCCCGCTGCGGTGCTGGGCGCGGTCTGGCTGTTGCCGCGGGACCGGGTGAAGCCGATCGCAGTGACCAAGTCGATCGGCCAGTTCTGGAGCGGCCTGAACACGGGCCCGATCCTGAGCGTGATGCTCTTCTACTTCATCTTCCACTTCCAGCCCGCGATGGGCGCGTTGTGGAACAACTACTTGATCGAGAAGCTCCACTTCAGCCAGTCCGAGATCGGGGTGAGCGACTTCGCCTCCTACGCCGGCTACTTCGGCGGCGTGCTGCTCTTCACGTGGAAGGGCATCGCCTGGCAGACCAGCCTGGGGCTGCGCAAGTGCTTCCGCATTTTCATCCTCGCCGGCATCGCCATCAACCTGACGCAGTATCTTCAGGTCGATCCCTGGTTCAGCGGCATCTCGCACGGGCTGGCCACCATGCTGCCCTTCCTGAATGAGTCGAGCGTGCGGCTCGTCTACTTGTGCGCGTACAGCGCCCTGCTGGCGCTGCCGACCTCTGTCATTCGCATGAGCACGTTCAGCCTGGTCGGTTCGGTGATCCCGACGGCCGCCGCCGGCAGCTTGTTCGCCGGCTTTATGTCGGTGGCGAACCTGGCGTACGCGTTCGGCTATGGGAGCGGCGCGTGGCTGTACGAGCACGGCATGGGCTTCGGACCGATCCGCGAGCTGCAAGCGAGCCTGTTCGGGCTGCCCGGCAAGGCGGGCGACGAGTTATCGGTGAACATGCTGATCCTGATCAACTCGCTCGCCTACGTGCTCAGCTTCGTGTGCGTGCACGTGCTGCCGGATCGGCGCGCGACGCAGGCGACGGAAGAGGACGAAGAAGTTCACCCAGGGCCAGAGCGCTGGAACGTGCTCGAGCCGGCCCTCCGCCGCGGCATTGACGCCGGGTCGATCGTGGGCGGGCTCGCGTCGGTGGCCGTGCTGATCTGGCAGCTGGATCTGGAGCCGATCTCGGCGTGCCTGATGGCCTTCTTCGGCTGGACGATGCTGCGCAAGCTGACGCTCGACGCGTTGCTGCGCCGGGCGGGGCGGCCCCCGGCGGCGTCGGCGGCCCGGTGAGAGGTCGAGCGTCAGGGTCCCCCCGGCGTTGCCGGGTCGCGTCCCAGTAGGGCAGTACCGCGACAGCGCGGGCCGTGCGAGAGGCCCGCCCAGTACTGAACTTGCAGAACATGAGCCGATGTCGCGAGCGACTGGTGGCTCAGCCGAGGGAGCTGTCGATCTCGTCGCGGAAGGCAAACTGACCGATCTGCACATAGGCGCACGCGCCCATGGCCAGAAGCGGATAGGTGCGAAGCCCGGGCCCCACGTCCTCGCGCTCGCGGTCCCAACCGATCGGGATCGCCAGCGCGAACGCCACCGCGAGGTTCAACAGCATGCGCGGAAGCTCCTCCCAGCCGTTCATGGTGCGCTCCACCATCGGCGAAGGAGAGCTGGCCCCCACAGCGCCAGCACGCTCAGCAATGAGAGCACCGCCGAGAGCTGCGGGATAGCGAACGCAACGCCTGCCCCGATCGCGCCTGCGACCCAGAGGGTCACGGCGGTGCCCATCCCCGCAACACCATCGCCAGACTTCAGAATGGCCCCGGAGCCCACGAATCCGATGCCGTTCAGCGCGCCATAGAAGGCATCGGCCTGCTCGCTGGCATCGCCGCCCATGCGCTGCCCGACCAGCAGAAAGCCGCAGACACACACGGACAGCAACGGATAAGTGCGTAGGCCTGCGGAGCGGGATCGCTGCTCGCGCTCCCAGCCCAGCGGTAGCGCGAGCAGCAGCGCTAGCCCCAGCCGGAGGACGGCCTGCAGGATCGGGTGCTCCTGCGGCATCACGGCGCTCTTCCACTCGGGAGCGCTGGCTCGCCCACTGGCTGCCGGTCGAGCTCGTGCCCGAGGTATGCTTTCGCCCGCATGCGTGCATGGGGTTCGGACAGGGTGATGCGCCGTTCTTCAAACTCGCGGTCGAGCACCTCCAGCGCGTCGACCCCGGTGACGTCGTCATGATAGCCAGGCCTGCCCTGGAGCCCGAAGATCAGGGATAGAGGCGTGTGTGCCGGCCTCGAGAACACGCGCTCTCCCAGGACACGCCGAACGCCGCCGAGGACGACGTTTTCAAGCCGCTCCACCGCGCCACCACGAGGGCCTCGTGGCGAGTTCATGGGGTCAGTGCGCCGACCCGGGACCAAACGAGTTCGGTCTTGCGTTCCGATCCAGGTGCCTCGTGGGTTGGCGCGCCGACTCGCTGCTCGAGTGTCAGAGCGCTGCCGCCCTCACCTTCCCACCGTTCGATTGCGGCGCGGTATTCCGCACCTCGATCCATGGTGCCCGTGCTGTGGATGATGTTGTGTGGTGTTCCTGCCGGGATGGCGACCATTGGCTCTCCTCATTTTGGCAGGGGTATGCGCTCGACCTCGTCGCCGGGCACCTTCGGGAACCGTCCTTCCTTCCAGTCCCGCTTGGCCTGCTCGATTCTTTCCTTCGAGCTCGAAACGAAGTTCCAGTCGATGTGGCGCTCGCCGTCGAGAGGAGCCCCGCCCAGCAGCGCGATTCGAGCTGGCCGTTCCGCTCGAAGCACGGCCTTGGCCTCCTTGGTGAAGACCAGCATGCGGCCGACTTCGGCGTGTTCGGCTCCGCAACGCAGGGTTCCCTCGACCACGTAGACCGCGCGTTCCTCGTGACCGCTCGGGAGCGCGAGTTCACTTCCTGCCGGCATCAGAGCGTCCACGTAGAAGAGCGGCGACAGGATCTCGACGGGCGATGTCATCGCATAGGCCGTGCCGGCGAGCACACGGAGCCGCACGCCACCCTGCTCTCGCTCAGGCAGGGTTGAGCCCGGGTGGTGGTGGAACGACGGCTTCGCTTCTTCGTGCGCCAGAGGTAGTGCAACCCAGAGCTGGAGCCCGTGAAGCCGGGAGGCGCTTTGGCGAGGTTCTTCGGGCGTACGCTCCGAATGAACGATGCCCCGCCCCGCCGTCATCCAGTTGATGTCGCCGGGCCGAATGGGTTGGTGGGAGCCTAGGCTGTCCCGGTGGAGGAGCTCGCCTTCGAAGAGATAGGTCACCGTCGCCAGACCGATGTGTGGGTGCGGGCGCACGTCGAGCCCCTTGCCCTGACCAAAGGTGACAGCCCCCATCTGGTCGAAGAACGTGAAAGGCCCGACCATCCGAAGCGCCACCGAGGGCAAGGCCCGACGGACCTCGACCCCACCGAGGTCTCGCGCTCGCGCATCGATCACAGTGGCGACGACGCGCTCCGGGGATTTCGAACACTCCGGATCCAGCACCGGCCGAAGACTCATGTGGACACCTGGTCCACGCGATCGGCTTCAAAGCCCGGTGGTTCCCCGAGAAACTCAACCCACGCACGCTTGATGCACGGGTAATGCTTGGCCGCTTCGGCAAGCGACAAGAAGGCCTGCAGATTCGTTTCGAAGCGAGCTCGCAAGGCCGAATCGGCAATGTCGCCCTCGACGAGCGCCTTGTGCGCCTGGGCCAGCGAGAACATGTCCGGGTAGATCCGAGCGCCCAGGTGCTCGAGCGGAATGCGCAGCGCCCAGAGCCCTCGATTGCCGCCCACCATCGACGGTGAGGCGCTCGAGAGCAGGCCGTGCTTTCCATCGAACGGCTGCGGCCGGAAGCGCGAAGTCCAGTCGATGAGGTTCTTGAGCATGCCGGGCATCGAGCCGTTGTACTCGGGGGACGCGACGATGAAGGCGTCGCTCTCGACGAGCCGCCGTCGCAGCTCCTCCGCGCCGTTCGGGATGCCCTCGGCAGCCTCGGCATCTCCGTCGTAGGAGGGAACGTCAAAATCTCGCATCGATGCGTGATCCACCGTCGCGCCGCTCTGCTCGGCGATGCGAGCGGCGAGCGCCGCGAGCTTGCTGTTCAGGGAGTCCGCGCGGAGCGCGGCTCCGAACACGAGCACCTTCAGCTTGGGTTCCGCCCTCGCGATCATGGCAGGTCCTTTCAGCTGTTCCTGAAGATCTGGAAGCCGTCTTCCACCGGGATGGTCGAGCCATTGATGGCGGATGCTCCATCAGTGAAGAGGAACGCCACGAGGCTCGCCACCTGCGCGGGCTCGATGAGCTTGCCGTGCAGATGAAGTGATTCTGGAGTTCCATGCCTTCCTCCCCGCGTAGGTTCGAATCCCTCCGCTTTCAACGACTGCTCAATCTTGTCCGCCTCGTAGTGCTCCGTGTCAACTGCGATGCCCGCGGCAATCACTTCCTGTGTCATCTGCCACAGTGTCATCCAAGATATTGCGAGCTCGTGTGGCACGGGATCCCGGCTCAGCCGACCGAGTGGCGAGTCGAAGGCGGCCGGTTGTACGTGCGCTCCTCCACGCCCGGAGCGCGCAAGAACGTCCAGAACCGCAGCGAGGCAACTGAGCTCCCTGATGCTATGATCTCGTTTCGCTCACGATGCCCACGAGGACAAACGGTCATGAATGCCCTTAATCAAGCTCTCGCTGCCGTTCAGTCCACCCTGCTGGCTGAACTCGAGGCACTCTACAAGGATCTGCATCAGCACCCCGAGCTCTCGATGCAGGAGGTCCGCACCTCGCAGATCGTCGCCGAAGCAATGCAGTCCCTCGGCTACGAGGTGACGCGTAACGTTGGCGTGACCGGGGTGGTCTGCGTGATGGAGAACGGGGCCGGCCCGATCGTGATGCTGCGCGCCGACATGGATGCGCTGCCGATGGCTGAAGACACCGGGCTGGAGTATGCGAGCACGGTGAAGGCGCGCGATGCGGATGGCATCGAGGTTTGCGTTGCGCACTCTTGCGGCCACGACATGCACGTGACCTGGATGATCGGCGCCGCGCGCATCCTGTCCGCGAATCGCCGTGCCTGGCGCGGGACGGTGATGCTCGTGTTCCAGCCGGGCGAGGAAACGGCCGAAGGCGCTCGCAGCATGGTGCGCGACTGGGGTAAAGGCCGCTTTCCGAAGCCCGAGATCATCCTCGGCCAGCACGTGATGGTGGGTCCCGCCGGCACCGTGAACTACCGTCCCGGCGTCACGCTGTCGGCAGGAGACAGCCTGCAGATCAAGCTGTTTGGACGGGGCTCGCACGGCTCGCAGCCGCAAACCTCGATCGATCCAGTGATCATGGCGGCCGCGACCACGCTGCGCCTGCAGACCATCGTCTCGCGGGAGATCGCGCCGTCCGAGCCGGCGGTGCTCACGATCGGCTCGCTGCAAGCCGGTACCAAGGAAAACATCATTCCCGACGACGCCACGATCAAGCTGAACGTGCGCACCTTCAACGAGGACACGCGCGAGTCCATGCTCGCCTCGATTCGACGCATCTGCTGCGCCGAGTGCGACGCCTCCGGTGCGGAGCGCCCGCCCGAGTTCACCACCATCAACAGCTACCCGCTGACCGAGAATGACCTGGTCGCTACGCAAAAAGTGGCGGAGGCGTTCAGCCGCCATTTTGGCGAGAACGCCTCACTGGCACCCGGTCCTGCGTCGGCCAGCGAGGACTTCAGCATTTTCGGCCGCGCTTGGGGCGTGCCCTACGTGTTCTGGTTCGTCGGTGGCACCGATCCAGCCGTTTACGCCAAAGCCAAGCAGCAGAGGGCCGTGAACAGGATCCCGAGCAACCACTCGCCGAAGTTCGCTCCGCAGATCCGTCCGACTCTCGAGACAGGCTTGCAGGCCATGCTGACCGCCGCTGGCGCTTGGCTGTGCGCGTGCAACGTGGCCTGAACCTTCCGGCGACCGAACGCATGAACGTCCGCGAATTGGCGCTCGCTGGTCTGAACGATCGCCGGCTGTTCACCTTTCTCGATCTGGCCGGCACATTCGCGTTTGCGATCAGCGGTGCCGCTGCGGCACGGAACCGGGGCCTGGACTGGTTCGGCGTCATCGTCATCGCGTTTGCGGTGGCGTGCGGCGGAGGCCTGATGCGGGACCTGTGCATCGGCGCTGTGCCGCCGACGGGGCTGAGCGATTGGCGCTACCTCGCTGTCGCGCTCGCGGCGTCAATCCTGACCATGGCCGCAACACCCTTGGTCGAGCGTCTCGCGCACCCGGTGGTCCTGTTTGACTCGCTGGGCCTGGGGCTATTTGCCGTGACCGGCGCGCAGAAGGCCATGATCTGGGGCCACAATGTCGAGGTGGCGGTGCTGCTCGGCGTTGTCACCGCCGTGGGTGGTGGCGTGATTCGTGACGTACTGCTCAACCGTGTGCCCGTGATCCTCGAGCGCGAGATCTATGCGTTGGCCGCTCTGGTCGGTGCCAGCATCGAGGTGGCTGGCCAGCGCCTGGCATGGTTCTCGGGTGGGCGGACCTGGGTGGCTTTGATGGCTTGCTTCGCTCTGCGTTACATGTCTCTGCGCTACAAGTGGAGCCTACCGCGCTCTTCCGGACATGACGGCAGCCGCGCAGATTGATTGTGCCGGCTTCGTACGCTCGTTGATGGGCTATGCCGGGGATCGGTCCAGAACTGCAAGCCGAGGCGCTTTGCCTCCTTGGCAGGCCGAGCGAGCGCGAACTACATTTGTTGGCGGAGCCACTGATGAAAGACCCTCGAGCGCGAATCGAAGAAGTGCTGTCTGTGGTCCACAAACGGAACCCGGGGGAGGTCGAGTTCCATCAGGCGGTGAGGGCGGTGGTCGAGACGCTGACGCCTGTCTTGGAAAAGCACCCCGAATATGGAGAGCACAAGATCATCGAGCGAATCTGTGAGCCGGAGCGGCAGATCATCTTTCGCGTTCCTTGGCAAGACGACAACGGCGAGGTGCAGATCAACCGTGGCTTCCGGGTCGGCTTCAACGGCGCCCTCGGTCCCTATAAAGGCGGATTGCGCTTTCACCCTTCGGTTTATCTAGGGACCATCAAGTTTCTGGGATTCGAGCAGACCTTTAAAAATGCCCTGTCCGGTATGCCCATCGGCGGGGCCAAGGGCGGGGCGGATTTCGATCCAAAAGACAGATCGGATGCGGAGGTGATGCGGTTCTGCCAGAGCTTCATGACGGAGCTATACCGCCACATTGGCGAGATAACGGACGTCCCGGCCGGCGACATCGGCGTCGGCAGCCGCGAGTTGGGATATCTCTTTGGTCAGTACAAGCGCATCACCAATCGCTACGAATCCGGGGTATTGACGGGCAAGAGCCCGCAGTGGGGCGGAGCGCTGGTACGACGCGAAGCCACCGGGTATGGCGCCGTCTTTTTCGCTCAGGACATGCTGCGCGCGCGCGGCGACGATCTGGAAGGGAAGACCTGCGTCGTCTCGGGCGCCGGGAACGTCGCCATCTACGCCATCGACAAGCTCCGGGCGCTGGGCGCCAAGGTGGTTGCTTGCTCCGACTCGAGCGGCTTCGTGTTCGATGCAAGCGGCCTGCAAGTGGAGACCATCAAGCGACTGAAGGAGGTCGAGCGCCTGCGCATCGCCGGCTACGTCGAGCACCATCCGCACGCGGAGTATCACGCCGGAGGCGACATCTGGCGCGTCCCCTGCGACGTCGCCCTGCCTTGCGCCACCCAAAATGAGCTCGACGAAGCGGCTGCACGCCAGTTGATCCAAAACGGCTGCGTCGCTGTGAGCGAAGGCGCGAACATGCCGACGACGCCGGCTGGCATCAAGCTGTTCCTCGAAGCCAAGCTCGCTTACGGTCCGGGCAAGGCGGCCAACGCTGGCGGTGTCGCGACCTCCGCGTTGGAGATGCAGCAAAACGCCAGTCGTGACCGCTGGAGCTTTGAGTACACTGAGCAGCGCCTGCGCAGCATCATGCGCCACATTCATGATGATTGCCTGGCGACGGCAACAGAGTACGGCCAGCGCGGCAACTACGTCCTCGGGGCCAACATCGTAGCCTTCCAGCGCTTGGCGGAGGCGATGCTCGCGCTCGGCATCATCTAACCGTAGCCGGACCGGCCGCGTCGACTGGCCGCGGAGGGGGTCAGGGGAGCGCCGTGAATTCGCTCTCGCACTTGCCGGCGATGCAGACGGGAGTTCCCGTGCCGGGGAGCTGAGGACTGCAGGGAGCTGCTTTGGTGCGGGGCAAGGCCGCTGTGCGAACTCCGTGCACAGGCGCTCTTCGATGCTCTGGATGCCGCGTGTCACCTGATCTGCGCTCCCAGCGCTGACACTCGTGTCGGTGATCCCGCAGCTCGCGACGCAGCTCACATTGGCCGGGATGAGGGTGCAGTCCTCGTCTGTCGTGCAACCGCGAGCGCCGTCGAACAGATCGCGGATCTGCGTGGCGATTCGCTCCGAGAAGTCATCGCAGCGGAGCTGCCCACAACCTCCGTCGTGCTCTCCAGGAGGGACTGCTGTGCGGCTTGCAAGTCGAGGCGGATGAGATGGGCCCGCCACAGCTGCTCGACGCGTTGCTGCGCCGGGCGGGGCTGCCGGCGTCGGCGTGAGGGATCAGTCGGATGAACTGGCGAGGAAGCGGGCGATGCGCGCGGCGAAGCTCTCGAACGCAGCGATGCCGGCGGGCAGTTCCTGCCACTGCCGATCGAGGTCGAGAGAGGCGTAGCCGTGCGCAATCCGGTTTCTGAGCTGCGCGGCGCCGGCCAACGAAGTCGTCTGCGCCGCGTCCAGAAGTCCGTGGCGCTCCAGTACAACGAAAGCTTCTCGGTAGCTGGAGGCCAGCTCCCAGCCCTCGTCGCTCGCGATGTGTAAGGCGATGTCCATCGCCTCCTGAACGAGTACCAAGATGCTCAGTGCGATCGCGTCCTGGAGCAGGCTATCGGCCTTCAAGGTGGACAGCTCTGCGGGGCGGCGCTCGCGCAGGCGGCGCAGGTGCTCGTCCACAATCGCGAGCTTGCGGGCGACGAGCGCGATATTGGTCACCGTGACGCCAGCCTCCGCAGAAATCGGGAACGATGAGGGGCGATGGTTTCCTCGAAGTCAGCCCAACGGGACATTGCTGCCGCTCGAAAGGCCGCAAATTCGCCGGGCTCAGACTCCAGAAGACACAAGCCGGTTTGTGCCACTTCGCGCCCGACCAGTGGATCCGCAGTGTCCAGTCGTACCAAGTCGACCTCGCGCCCCACGGCGGCCGAGAGCGCCGTTGCGAGCTCCAACTCAGCCTGCAGCGTG
Source organism: Polyangiaceae bacterium (assembly GCA_025936205.1). Next base: position 18,574 of record JAICTU010000046.1, read on the forward strand.
AGCGCGCTCGCTGGCAAGATACCCACGTCGAAGTCGCTCGAGTCGCGAGCCTTGCCCGTCGCGCGCGAGCCGAAGAGCACGGCCAGCCGCACCTTCGAGCTGGTGGCGAGCGCGGCTTTGAGCTGCGAGAGTGCGCTGTCGGGGGAGCCGTTCAAGGTGGTTCAAATATGTCAGGCCATTGACGTGTGGTCAAATCCAGCAATTTCGTGCCCAATCATCGCCTCTACGCCATTTCGCTGGCATCAGGGTGCGGGCACGTAAGCAATGTCGCACTTGCCAGCGATGCAGGCGGCGCGAGGGTCTTCGCGCTGTTGAGGACATGGGGGAGCGGGTGACCGGCAGCCCTGGGCCTGGTATTGGTTGCAAATGGTGTCCTTGGCGTTCTGCAGGAGCTGCGTTACCTGATCGGCCGATACGGCTTGCACGCTGGCCCACCTACCGCAGCCGCCCGTGCAGCGAGCCTCCGTACTGATCAGCGCGCAGTCTGCGTCGACGGCGCAGTTTCGCGCCGCTTGTTCCTGGATCTCGTCCAGGCGCGGAAGAACCCGGCTCTGCAGATCGTTACAGCTGAGGCCCTGACAGGTGCCGTCGTTGCAGCCCACCGCCACGATGGCCGCCGGGCAACGCACGGGCCCGCGCGGTCCGCAACGTCGGGTGAGCTCGGCACAGACCGGTGCTGTGCTCTCCAGGATGGACTGCTGTGCGGCCTCCTCGCCTGCGGTCGACACGGGGGAGCCCGCGCAGGTGAAGTAGCAGCCGACGTCGCCGCTCAGCGTGCAGTCGCTGTCCACCTCGCACGTGCTCGCTGCGGCGTACCCGGAGGCAACCTGCTCGCTGAGGCTCCTGCTCCAGCGAATCGCAGGAGGCGCTGGCGAGCTCGGCGCTCGCTCCGGCGCTGGCCGACACTAACACCGTCTGCGAGCGTCCGCCGCTCGACACCGTGACCTCGTATTCGTCATCGAGCGTGCCGGGCACGCTGACGCTCACGGAGCCGTCGGCGCCAGCGCTTGCCTCGCTGCGCTCACCGCTTCGAACATTGGTGACCACGACCGTCGCGCCCGGGCTGACAGCGCCCGGATCCCCCACGACCACGACGCCGTCATCATGCAGCCCCACGTGCAGCTTCTGCTGCTCGACGACGGGCGGATTGCCCGTCTCCGTGCCGTGTTCCACGGCGCCGCCGCAATGGCCGAGCAGCGGTGGACAGAGGGCGAGCAGCAACCTGGGCAGACAGCGGGCGAGGCGTGAGAGCTTCATGGAAATCGCTTTCGTGTTCAGCGCTGGGTGGAGGCCAAGCTGCACTGGCCGGCGATGCAGACAGCTTTTGGCTCCAGCAGGGGCGGCGGGCAGGGATGCGGGGCCGGGGCAGGGCAAGTGCCGCGGCCCCGATACACGTCGCAGTAGCCTTCGAGGTGTGCGAGCCCGGCCTCGAGGGCGAAGTCGGCGCCGGCAGCGACGGCCGTGGGCTGGCCCGGGCAGCGGAAGGTGCAGGTCAAGGGCTGCTCGTAGAGCAAGCAATCGGCGTCCTGTGTGCACGCCCGGTCGGCGCCGGCGAGCAGCTCGTCGAAGCGTGTGCCGGCGGTGGTGGACAGGTCCTCGCAGCTGTACGAGCTCAGATCGAGGCTGATGACGTGCCAGGGCAGCGAGCGAAGCAAGCGGAAGTGTTTCATTCGGAATCCTCGGCGTCGGTCGGGGCAAGGGGAGCGTCTTTGGCGGTGTCCCTGCTCAAGGGAAAGAGCTGAAAATTCACTTGCACGACCTGGCTGGGCTGGCTGTCGCTCTCGGCCAGCTCGAGCAGCTCGCGCCGGAAGGCCTGGATGCGCTCTTTCAGGCGCGCGATCCGGCCCGAGCCCAGGCACAAGGTGAGCGAAGAGATGTCGCGCTCACGTGCCGGTACCAGGGTCATGGCCGCGGTCGCGCGTTGCATCATCTCGGCGTGATAGTTGGTGATGTGCATGCCGACCGTTTCGGGGCCCGTGGAGACGACGCGCGTCGACTGGCGTAGTCGGCCGTCGGGGCCTCGCTCGAGCAAACCCAGCTCCAGCAAGGTGTCGAGCGCCTGGCGCGCCTCGCTGGGCTTGATCGGCGGCCAGAGCCGCTCGGCGATCCACTCCGGGTCCTCGCGGAAGCTCGGGCTCAGCGCCAGCTCGCGGATCGCGGGCAAGTAGCCGCGCGAGTGGTAGGCGGCTTCACTCAGCTCGAGCTTCTGCGCGCGCCGGTAGCGGCGAAAGCCGCTCAGCTTCTGGTAGTGCTGGTTGCGCTCCTGATTGTCGGAGGCCTGGTTGAACGCGACCAGCGTAACGAAATAGTCGGCCGCGTCGTGTCCGAGGCCGCAGGTCTCGGCGAAGCGCCGCGCCATGTCACCGGTCAGGTTGCGCCGGCCCTGGATGACGAGCTGCAAATAGTTGGGCGCGCCCAGGCCCGCCGCACTCGCGAAAGCACGATAAGAGAACCCGTGCGGCTTCTTGTGCTCGTAATACGCCGCCAGGAAGGCCCGGTAGTCGTGGTACCGGAACACATCGATCGGGCAGCGCAGCCGCTTGCGAGGCTTCGTGGGCACCGGTTTGGTGTCCCACGCAGCACTCAGCGGCGCCAGGCGCTGTGCCGGAAAGCGTATTCTGGAGAATACGCATCAAAGAGTATTACTTAATGGAATCGAGGATTTGAATGACTGCCTGCGGACCGCTAATGCCCTTCATCGCCAACGGCGCATACGGTGTTGAAACGGCTCAATTGCCAGCATCGCTGCCGCTGTCCGCGGCAGCATCGCCGCCCGCATCCACCGCGGCCATCGGCTGGGCGCCACCCGCGCCGGCGGTCGGGGCCGTTGGTGCCCCATACACGGGCTGGACCTGTCCGCTGCCGCCGTCGCTCGTGTTCGGAGCGCCAGCACTTCCGCCAGCTCCGCCGCCCCCGTTGCCGCTGCCCCCGCCCGCTCCGCCGGAGCCGCCGACGAACGGTGCGCCATAGATCGGCGTATCGTTGGTTTCCGCGCAGGCCTGACCCGCGAGCGTGAGCCCCAGCGCGAACAACGTCGCCCGCTTCACGTCGCGCGGCAGCGCCACCTCGCGCGGATTCACTTCTGCCGTCCGCTCGGCTCCGCAAAAACGGCACTGCGTTTCGTGGCGCCGCAGATGACGGCGGCAAACGGTACAGGGGACGAGCGATGCCATGCGTTTCTCCGTGTCAGGTAAGGGAAGTGGCGGTCGGGGCGTCGAACGGCTCGCTGACGAGCGCGAACAGGCCGTGATCAAATGGCTCGCCGGGTGCGCGTTCGCGCAGCACCACGCGCTCGCGCAGGCCCGCGCGCTGCATCTCCAGCGCACGATGATGACAGTAAGGGTTGTTGCCGGGCTTGCCGAACAGACTGTGCGTCATCCACGTGCAGCCGCTCATGCACTCCTCCGCGTAGTAGCACTCCCGGCAGTAGCCCCAGAGATCGTCCGGCGTGCGATCGCGCGTGTAGCGCAGCGGCGCCGCGCGCTCCCACACGTCGCGCAGCGAGCTGCGACGCACGTTGCCGCCACCCCACTCCTTGGTATGCAGGGAAGGGCAGCCCTTCACGGTGCCGTCCGCCTCCAGCCCCAGCGTCGACTTGCCCGCGCCGCACGAGCCCGAGTGTTGCAGCGGCGTGCGCTGCCGCAGCAGCTCCTCGTAAGGGCCGAAGTAGCCGACGTTGTTGCCGGGGAACAGCCGCACGCCCGCGGCGTCCGCGCGCGGCTGCAGCCCGGCCAGGAGCGGAAACACCTCCAGCAGCTCGTACGGCTGCAGCAAGATTTCCGGCCGATCCGCGGCGCGCCCCATCGGCACCGTCAGCGCCAGCTGCCAGGCGTGCGCGCGCTGGGCGATCAACACCTCGAGCAGCTCCGGCAGCTCCCGCCAGGTCCAGCGATTGATCTGCGTGTTCACGGAGACGGGGATCCCCACCGCGCGCAGCGCCTCCAGCGCGCGCAGCGCCGCGCGGTACGAGCCGTTCAGCGCGCGCAGCCGATCGTGCGTCGCCTCCAGCCCGTCCAGCGAGACGCTCACGCTCATCAGCCCGGCCGCAGCCGCTTGCTCGGCGCGCTCCCGCGTCATGCCGCGCCCGCCCGTCGTCATCGTGCAATCCATGCCCTGGCGGCGGATCGCGCGGATGATCTCCAGCCAGTCCGGGCGCAGGTACGCCTCGCCTCCGATCAGCGTGACCTCCTTGATGCCCAGCTCCGCCATCTGCGCGACCAGGTCCAGGCACTCGGCCGTCGTCAGCTCGTCCGAGCGCGCGTGACCGGCGCGCGAGCCACAGTGGTGGCAGCCGAGATCACAGCGCAGCGTGATTTCCCACACGGCATAAATGGGCCGGACCCGATCCACGTCCCGCGGTTCGGCGGCGAGCGGACGCTGCCCCGTGCCCGCCCAGATGGGCAGGCGTACCGGGCCAGCCGCACGCGCACCTTCACGATCAGCGGACATCGCCAGCAAAGATACGGCCGGCCTCGGAGCGAGTCCAGGAAGCGCGGCGCAAAAAGCGCCCGAGCTGATAAACAGGGCGCATGTCCACCACCGCCCTCCAGTGCCGCTGCGGCGCCATCCGGCTCGAAGTCAGCGGACCCCCGATCGCGCAGTTCTACTGCCATTGCGACGACTGCCAGGTCCTGCACGGCGCCGCTTACGTCCCGGAATCCGTGTATCCAGCCGACGTCGTGCGTGTCACCCAGGGCGCCCCCTACAGCTGGACCCTCAAACGCAACCCGCGCTTCGGCTGTCCACAGTGCGGCACCCGCCTGTTCATCGAAGTCGTCGCCCAGCGCCTGCGCGGCGTGAACGGCTACCTGCTCCCGGCGCACGAGTTCCACCCCACCTTCCACATGCACTGCCGCTTCGCGGTGTGCCCGGTGAGCGACAGTCTACCGCATTACGCAGGGCGGCCCGCGCGCTTCGGCGGCAGCGACGACGTCGTCGATTGGTGAGGCAGCTGGGCCCTGACTCACGGGGTGCTGACTGAGCGCATGTCGAGCAGGTTTTTCAGCCGAGTGCCGAGCGCGTTGCGGGTGTACGGTTTCTGAAGAAAGCTCGCCATGTCTTCAGTGCTGAAGCGCTCCTGCATCTCCTCTTCGGCGTAGCCGCTGCAGAGCAGCACCTTGAGGTCGGCGCGGCGCCGCCGAAGCTCCTCGAGCACCTGATCGCCGCTGAGATCTGGCATCGTCACGTCGAGCAGCACGACGCGGATCTCGTCGGCATGGAGCTCGAACTCGGCAATGGCGTCGCGCCCGCTCGCCGCCGCCAGTACGTCGAAGCCGAGATCGCGCAGGAGCAGCTCGGTCACAGCCCGAACCCGCGGGTCGTCGTCGACCATGAGCACGAGCCCCGAGCCGGTCCACGACGAGGCGGGCTCGGGGGGCTGCAGCAGCGCGGGCTGGGCCGGCTTGTCCGTGCAGGGGAGCAGCACCTTGATGGTCGTGCCTTGACCGAGGGCAGTTCTGAGCACGATGCCGCCGCCGTGGCCGCGCACGATGCCCTGGGCCGCCGACAAGCCCAGGCCGCGACCGGTGAACTTGGTGGTGAAGAAGGGCTCGAACAGGCGAGCCCGGGTTTCTTCACTCATGCCGCAGCCATTGTCGGCGACCTCCAGGAATGCGTACGTGGCAGGGGCGAGCGGGAGCGGGCCGTAGAGATCGGCGAGCGTCGCGTGAACCTGCTCCGTGCCCGTACGCACGTGAATCACACCGGCGCGGTCGCCCAATGCGTCCGAGGCGTTGGTGATCAGGTTCATGATCACCTGGCGCAGCTGAGCGATATCTGCCTGCACCGCGGGGAGCTCCGGCAGGAGCTCGTATTTGACCTGCGCCTTCTTCGAGAGCGACGCGCCGAGCAGATGAGTCATGTCCAGGACCAGCTCGGTCAAAGACACCGGGCGTACGTCGAAATGCCCGCGCCCTGAATAGGCGAGCATCTGATTGGTGAGCTCCGCCGCGTGCAGGGCCGCGTTGCGGATGTCCGCGACTCGCTCCGCGGCATCGCTGCCGTGCGCGTTGCCCGAAAGCGAGCGCAGTGCGAGCTCGGCGTTGGTCAGCACGCTGACCAGCAAGTTGTTGAAGTCGTGTGCGATGCCGCCGGCGAGCACGCCCAGGCTCTCCAGCTTCTGCATTTCCTGCATGCGCCGCTCCAGGACCTGGCGTTGCTCTTCCGCTCGCTTCCGCTCCGTGATGTCACGGGCGAGCCCCACCGTGCCGATGACGAGCCCACGCGCGTCGCGGATCGGCGTTTTGAGCGTTTCAAACCATTTGACGTCGCCGCCCTCGACGATGCGTTCCTCTCCGAAGAACTTCTCGCCGCTCGCCATCATGCGCTGATCGTCCTGCATGTACTTTTCGGCGTGTTCGAGCGGCCAGATGTCGCGATCCGTCTTGCCCAGAATGGCCGCCTTCGAGTAGCCGCAGGCGCGCGCAAACCCCTCATTCACCGCCAAGAACACCCCCCGCCGGTTCTTCATCCAGGCCATGTGGGGAATGTTGTCGAGCAAAGCCTGGGCTTGGGCGCGCGCACCGAGCACCTGCTCCTCGGCCTCGGCGAGCCGGTCCAGGATGCCCTCCAGCTCAGCCGTCCGCGCCCGGAGCGCCATGACCTCTCGCTCCAGCGCCTCGGTGGTCGGCGCCTCACCCAACCCCAGCGAGTTTCTCATCTTCGCCGGTCACTCTGCCCGGCCCTGGGGCTCGGAGCAAGCGCGGAGAGTGGAGACGCGCGGCGAACGGCGACCTCGGGAGATCGCGAATCTGTGCAGGAAGTGTGTGCAAGGCGCGACGATCGGCGCTGTTGCACAAATTGATGCTCAGCGCCGCGCCCTCGCGTCAGCGCAGGTTAAAGCGCCCGAGCCGGCGCGCGAGCGCGCTCGAGGCCAGTGCGCGCGAGCCGCCACGTCCAGCGCTGGCAGCGTGCCGTCTTCCAGATAAGCCTCCACTGAGCCGGCGCCACGTCTCGGAAGCGATCATGGCCGGAATGCTTTTACTGGCTCGACTCCACACGAATGCGAGCGGCGCCAGGAGGGCCCTTGCGTCGCTCGGTGGCGTGTAGCGGCGAGCCCACGAGCACACTGCGCGCGTGCTCTTGCTTGGTGGCCGGAGGCTGCCTGTGGTAAGCGAACGCGCTCTTGCCCAGCTGCGCCAACCACCCGCTAGCGGCAGCCGTCACCACCTGCTCGAGCTGCCGTCGTGGGCTGTGCCCAGCGTGCTGGCGCAGCAACGTGGAAAAGCAACCCTGGTGCGAGCTCTGCGTGCATCAGCGCACGACGTCGGGCAGTCGCAGTGCGCTGGCGGTGGTGTTCGTTCTGCTCAGCGTGGCCGCGGCGGCCTGGGTGTTGCACGACAATTTCCGTCGTGTCGAAACGCCAGCCTGGGGCTTCTGGATTGCCTATGCGCTGGGCGTGTGCCTGGTCAGCGCGTACCTCGCTACGCGCGAGCCGCCTCGCGAGCTCGCGATCGAGCGGCGCGCCGAGGCGGAAACGCCGGCGGTGCCGCCGGGCGCGCGCGTCGGGCACCCGTATCGCGCTGCGCTGAGGCGCGCTTCTCGGCTGGTGGCGTCACCGCTGTCGGGGTTGTGGACGAGCGTGTTGTTGATGGCGTGCATGGGCGCCGCCGCCCTGGCGGTCCCCTGGCTGCTGCACTTGCCCAGGTGGATCGAAGCCGAAGCAGTGATCGCGATCTGGTGGAGCATGTGGTGCATCATCCTGACGCTGCTCCTGTACCGGGGCTGGCGGCTCTCCGACGATCACGTGCTGGCCAAGCCGCGCCTGCCCTGGGGGGCGTCCAGGCCAATCCAACCCGGTGACGTCACGGGCGACCCGATCGGTTGTCTGGAAGCGCTGGACCTGGAAGTGCTGCTGCTCGGGCTGACGCTGATCGTCATCTTGGGCGTCGCCTGGCTGGTGGTGGAGCTGGCCGTGCCGGGGTTGTTCTTCTGCGCCTACCTGCTGGTGCGCAGCTCGCTGGCGCACGTCGCCAACGACCGGCACGCTTGCGAAGGGCGCTGGGGCCGCGCGCTGCGCTGGGGCGCGTTGTGGTCGAGCGTGGTGGCGCTGCCGCTCGCCGCCTGCGTGCTGCTCGCCCATCAACTGTGGCGGCAGCCCGCGGAGCTGCAAGAGCCGGGCGCAGCGACTGCGCCTGCGATTGCTAGATGACGCCGGCGTCGACCATGAAGTTGTGCGCCGTGCAGCTGATGGAATCGTCCGAGGCGAGGAAGAGGATCATGCGGGCAACGTCCTCGGGCTGCACCATGTCGGGCAGGCACTGCTGCGCCTTGTGGCCTGCCAGGCCTTCCTCCGTCACCCACAGTCGTTTCTGACGCTCCGTCATCGTCCAGCCCGGAACGACGGTGTTCACCCGAATCCGGTGCGAGCCGAGCTCGCGCGCAAAGGAGCGGGTCAGGCCATGCACTGCGGCCTTGCAGGTGGCGTACACGGGCAACCCGCCGATGGCGCGGTGCCAGCTATCGGAGCCGAGGTTGATGATGGAGCCCCCGCCCGCCGCGATCATGGCCGGGGCAACGGCCTGGATTGCGAAGAACATGTGCCGCAAGTTGGTGGCGATTCGCTCGTCCCAGTACGCTGCATCCACTTCTTGCCAGCGGTGACGGTCGTCGCGCGCCGCGTTGTTGACCAGGACTCGTGCGGGGCCGTGCGCCTTCGCCAGGGTGGTGAAGGCGCTGTTCAGCTCGCTCACCTCGCGCAGGTCGCAACGTGCGAAGTGCACGGTCCGCCCCGCCGCCGTGAGTTCCGCCTGGAGCGCGGCGCCGCGCTCGGCATCCAGATCCACGAAACCAGTGAGCGCGCCCTGCTCCGCGAACAGGCGCACGGTGGCCTCGCCAATGCCAGAGGCGCCTCCGCTGACAATCACGGGCTTTCCCTGCAGGCTGGGGTATGTGGCGAACGACATGAGTGATGTTTCCTTGGCGGAAAACTCATCACGAGATCCGTGACCGCGTCAAGCCGACTCAGGGTTGACGCAAGTCGGTGGTGCTTTCCTCGCAGCAGCTGCTTGGGCGAATCACACTGGCAATCACACAGGCAAACCGCGTGCCGGTGGCAAAAGTGGCGTGTTTTCAAGGTTCTCGTGCCAAGTGCGAGAA
>JAICTU010000156.1 GCA_025936205.1 Polyangiaceae bacterium
TCGTGGCTGGCGAGCGCGAGAGCCGCTTCCTGCTCGCCGGCTCGGGAGAGTTCGGCGGCGCGCGGGGGCGGCTCAGCATGCTGTCTGCGCACTGGGACGGGGCGCGCCAGCTGACGCTGCCGCAAGTCCGCCTGGTTTTCGCAGATCAAGAGGCCCGCTTGCAGGGTTCGATCTCTCCGCGCGCTTGTGATCTGACGCTGGAGTTCGCGCGCATCGACCTGCAGCGCGTCCTCACGCCGCTCGCCCCGCAGCTGGCGCGCGCGGGACTGCTCAGCGGCAAGCTGGTGGCGCGGGGCTCGCCCGAGCGCCCGGAACTCGCGCTGGACCTGGACGGCAAGGCGCTCGAGCTCCTGCCCGGCGCCAAGCTGGCAGCGGGCCTCTCGGCTCGGCTCGACCCTGCCGACTCCACGCTGGAGCTGCAAGCGCGGCTGCGCGATGAGGGCGGAGCGGCCACTCCGCGCATCGACCTGGTCTGGCGAGTCCGGCAGGACCCTGCCGGGAAGCTGCGGACGGAGCTGACCCTGGACGACGCTGCCGGGCCCTGGTTGCGAGCGCAGGGAGAGCTCGTGCTGCCACGCGCGCACTCTGGGGCGAGCTTTGCCCAGCAGATTGCGACCGCGTCGGCGGCACTGCCCGGGGCGCTGGCGCGCGAGAGCTGGAAGCTCGAGCTGTCCGCCGCGCGCCGCCCGCTCGCGCATCTGCCACTGCCCTCGGACTGGGCCGGGCTCGGCGAGCTCGATCTGGATGCGCGTCTGAGCGCGCGCCATGTGCCCGGCGGCGAGCCGCAGGCCGAGCTGGATTTTCGCCTGGAAGAGAGCACGCGGCGCTCCCGGCGGGAGACGTGTGCAGTGGGTGCCTTCCGCAGCAAGGGCTCACTTCAGCTGCGCGAGGGCCGCTTCGAAGGGGCGCTCAGCGCCTCGGCCGATCAGACCCCGCTGCTGACCGTCAACGGCTCTGGCCCCCTCGATCTGTTCGCCCTGTTGCGCGGCGCCGCGCGACATCCGCCGGACATCACCCTGGAGCTGGACGCCCGCAACGTGCCGCTCACCAGCGTACCCGTGTTGTGCGAGCGCGCCCGTGGCCAGCTCACGGCCAGCGGACACCTGCGCGACCCGTTCGGTCAAGGCCGAACCGAGCTGCAGGTCGCGCTGCGCGACTTCAGTCTGGGCAGCGAGCAGACCGTAGATGTCTCGGGAAAGCTCAGCGCGAGCCCGGAGCAGATCGACTGGAGCGGTACGCTGATCTCGGGCGACCGGCGTTCGCGCTTGACGGGCCAGCTGCGGCGACCGGGGGCCACGGTTTCTGGCGCGGGAGCGTCGCCGATGGAGGTGGTGCTCGCGCTGGACCAGCTGCCGCTGGCACCGTTCGTTCCAGTGCAGGGTCCGATCTCTCACATCTCCGGCTCGCTGAGTGGCGAGCTGCGCGCCAGTGGCGCTCGACCGTCGCCCGAGCTGTCCGGGAGCCTGCAGTTGCACGATGTCTCGTTCACCGTGACCGAGCTCGCCCAGCCCTTGAGCGACATCAACGGCGAGCTCAGCCTGGAGAAAGACGCGCTGGTTTTGCGCGAGCTGACCGCGCGCGATACCAACGGCACGCTCACGCTCGATGGGCGCATCGCGCTGCGCGGCCTGCGTGAGCTGGATGCGGGCTTGAACCTGAAGGCGTACAAGTTCCCCCTGCGTCAGTCGGGTCAGTTCATCGCCACCACCAGCGCCAGCGCGCGCATCGACCTCGGCTGGCAGCCGGAGCAACAGGATGTGCGCATCCAGTTGCTCGACATGGACATCTGGCTGGAGAGCAACAAGGCCCCGGAAGGCCTCTCGGTCGAGCCCCATCCGGATGTGGTGGTACGGCACGCGCGCGACACGGGCGCGAGCCTGGCGGCGCTCGCGGAGGAAGAGCGTGCCCGGGCCCGCCGCGAGACGCCGAACCGATTGTCCGTGCAGATCCAATCACGGGACGGGTTCTGGGTGCGGCGCGCCGACTTCGATCTCAAGCTCGCCACGGATCTGAAGATCGCGATCGAACGCCCCGCTCCGAGCCCGAACAGCTCCGGCGTGAGCGTAAACGGGGAAATTCGCTTCGAGCGCGGCTATCTCGAGCTGCTCGGCAAGATGTTCGAGGTGCGACCGGGGGGCACGCTGCGCTTCCCCGGAGGCAACTCGACCACCCTGGATCTGGTAGCGAGCTACAAGGATCGCCGCACTGAAAAGACCGTGACGGTCCGCTTGCGTGGCACGGCCACCGCGCCCAAGCTCGACTTCTCGCTGGACGAAGAGCCCATCACCGCTGGCGAGGCCTTCCAGGCCATCTACGGATCGACGGACAACTCATCGGATCGAGTGGAGGACACCGAGGCCGAGGCCAGCCAGATCCTGAGCGCGCTGACCGCCGGTGTGATCACCACCAGCATCCGTCGCCGGCTGGGGTCGATGGCGCCGATCGTCGCGGTCGATCCGGGAGGAAGCCAGGGCGTCAGCCAGGTGCGCGCCGGCTTCGAGCTGGATACGCTGATTCCGGACTTTCTGCGAGACGTCGTGACCGGCGTGTACGTCGAGGGCATCTTGTCGTCGGAGAAGCTGGATGAGCAAGGCACGCAGCGGGATGTGCAGCCCGGCGTGTTGATCGAGCTGCACTTCCCCCACAACCTGGTGACGAGCGGACGCTACGGACCCTCGACGACCTGGACGGTCGACATCGGCTGGCAGCCTTGAGCTAGACCTCAGGCTGATTTAGCGGCCGCCCACCGCCCTCGTTTGACGTGGCCCCGGATCTGCGCGAGAGACTGGAGCGAGGGGGGGGCAGATGGCGGGATACTCGCACGCGGCGGGAGCTGCACGGGGCGTCAATCCGGATCTGGATCGGACAACACCGGTCATTGACGCAAAACAGGACGTGGCCATGGCGCCGGGTTTGCCCGAGCTGTTCGGCAATGGTCCGCTCCTGCGTCTGCAACAACGTGTGCTGCGCGCCGGGACGCACCCGGGCGTGCGGCGCCGCCCGCTCGCGGTGGCGCTCTGGCACTGGGCAACCGCGGTAGCGCTGATCGGCTGGTTGCCGCTGCTCTTGCTGGTGGCCGTGGCACCCGCGCAGCCGGGCGCGCTGCGCTCGCTGCTGCTCGACTTTGGCGTGCACTGCCGGTCGTTGGCTGCGGCCCCGATCTTGGTGCTCGCGGAGGCAATCTCCGCGCGCCTCGGCGAAGTGGCACAACATTTCACGAACGGACGACTGATCGCTGCCAACGATCAAGCTCGCTTCGAGCGCGCGCTCGACTCCACACGGCGGCTCGCGCACTCCTCGGCAGCGGACTGGGTCGCGGCAGCCCTGGCCTATCCGATCCTGTTCTTGCTATTCGCCGCCGGCCCCTTGATCCCTGCCTGGCAGCGCAGCGGCCCGGGGCTGCTGGAGTGCTCGGCCGCGGGCTGGTGGCATCTGCTCGTCAGCGCTCCGCTCTTGATGCTGCTCTTGCTCGGCTGGTTCTGGCGGCTGCTGCTGTGGGTGCGCTTTCTGTGGCTGGTGTCGCGCCTGGAGCTGGTGCTCTCGCCGGCTCACCCCGACCGCTGCGCGGGGCTGCGCTTTGTCGGTTACTCGCTGAGTGACTTCTCTGCGCTCGGCTTTGCCTTTGGCACCATCGTGGCGGGCAGCCTGGCCAACCAAGTCGTGCGCGGCGACGTGACGCTGGTCGACTATCGACGGGATTTCGTGGCCTTGGCGCTCTTTGTCGTGATCCTGTTCGGCGCCCCGCTGCTGCTCTTCAGCGGACCGTTGCTGCGCACTTTGCGCCGCGGAGTCTACCGTTATGGCCGGCTGGCGGCGGGGCTGGGAGGCCAGCTCGAGCACAAATGGTTGGAAGCGGGCACGGCGGTCGACGAGCAGTCGCTCGGCGTCCAGGATTTCTCCGCAGTAACGGACCTGTACCAGATCGCGAGCAATGTGTACGCGATGCGCCTGCTGGTGGTCGACGTCCGGAGCATCGCCATCTTGCTGGTCGCGACCGTGCTGCCGCTGCTCGCCGTCGCTGCCGCCAGTCTGCCACTCGACGTCCTGCGCCAGGTGCTCTCCGACTTGTTGTTCTGAGGGCGTCGAGCGGCGCTCCGTTGCAGCGGGCGGCGGCGCCAACACCTACAGTCGCCGCTGTTTGCGTACCCATAATGAATTGCCGCAGGGGTGGCTTGCATCCGCGTTCCGCGCATGTGACGTTTCGTTTTCCCTCACGTCCGCATGCTTTCTCCGTTCCTCGCTGCGCTGGCCGCCGTTACCCCGCCCGCCCGTGGCTTCGCTCGTGTCGTCGCGGCCGGCGCTCTCGCGGCGCTGAACGGCGCCTGTGGGGAGCCGCCCCTCGAGCCGCGGCCACCCGATCCCGGCGCGCCTCACTTCACGGTGATGAGCTACAACATCGAGCTCGGAGCCAAGCGCGAGCCGAGCACGCTGAAGAGCATCGGGGACATCGATGCGGATCTGGTGGGTCTGCAAGAGGTGACGCCCGAAGCCGAGGCGTGGCTCCGAGTTGCCTACGCGGAGCAGTACCCCTACCAGCTGTATCAGTCGAAGGGCGGTGCAGGTGGGCTGGCCGCGCTCTCGCGTTTTCCGCTGGTCGATCGGGGCCTGCGGCCCGCTCCCGAGGACTGGCACCCGGCCTGGCATCTCGAAGCCGATACTCCCGCGGGTCCGGTGCAGATCCTCGACGTTCATCTGCGCTCGCTGTTCAGTGGTGACCCCAATCCCGTGAACTCGTACCTGAGCACGGGCTCGGATCACCTGAGCGAGATGGAGCTGTTCTCGGACTGGTGCGAGCCCGACATTCCCACGATCGTGCTCGGCGATTTCAACGAAAGCCCCGACGGCCCTGCCGTGAACTATCTCGAAGGACGCGGGTTTCTCAACCTGCTGCCTGCGTTTCGGCCCGGGCAACCCACCTGGCATTTTCGCTCGACCGGCGATCAGTTCAGCGAGACCTTCGATCACATCCTGATCAACTCGGCACTGGTGCCGCTGAACGCCTGGGTGCAGCGGCGTGGTGATTCCGATCACCTGCCGGTGATGGCGCACCTCGAGCCGCGCAGCTGGTAGTGCCGACGGCGCCGGGGGCAAGCGGAGCTCACCACTGGTGGGCGACTGCGAGACCCCAGTGGATGCGGCGATTGTAGTACGCGAAGTTACTCCAGCTGACCTGGGCTTCGGCGCGCAAGATCGTGGCGCCGGCGATCTCGGCGGAGAGCCCGAGCGGCAGAAAGGGTGTGAACTCCGAGCCCCAGTTGCCGATGCGGGGCGCCGTATACAGCTGCGCGCCGGGCCAGAGCCGGAGCGAGGCCGGCAGCGAGGCCGCGGCCCAGAACAGGCCGAGCTCCAGCTCGCCCGAAGCGTTCACCCAGCGCGAGCGCAGGCCGTCCCAGCGCACTGCCGCTCCACCCGCAGCGGACGAGGTGTCGAAGGCTGCGATGGTGCTGATCGCCCAGCGCTCGCGCAGCTGCACCGTCCACCAAGCCTGACCGAGGCGCTGCGTCGTTTCGTTGACGTAGGGCCGCGGCTCGATGCTCGAGAGCGCGAGCCCGAACTCCTGGGTGCGGCCCGGATTGCTGATCGCGGCAGCGGGGCGGAAGCCCTGCGACGGTGCGCAGCCCGCCGCCCACAGCCAGGCCGCGAGCGCGCCCACGGGCACCCTCGCGGAGCTCAGCGTCGATCGCCGTCGGCCGCCGCGTGCGCTCAGAAGACCATCCCCGCTCCGATCGCCATCCGGCGCTCCTGGCGGCGACCGGACTGGCCACCGAGGTAGCTCTCGTGCGCGAAGCCTTCCAGCTGGGTGTAGAAGCGCAGCGGGGTCTCCGGAGGCTCGACGGCGAGGCCCAGGCGATTGTCGTCGAGCACCTCTGTGCCCGCCGGATCGCGCGTGATCTTCTCCTGAAAGCGATCCATACCCTGGATCGATCGATAGCTGCCCCAGCCGAGATCACCGTACAGGCGCACTGCGCGCAGCCTCAGCTCGCCGGAGAGCCGCGTGGAGAAGCCGTAGTTGTACTGGTACCCACGTGCGAGCGTGCTCTTGTAGGTGGCGTTCGGATCCGCCTCGTGCAGCGCGGGCCAAGCCAGGGAGCGGATCGAAGCAAAGTCGGCAGACGCCCGCACCCCCAGATCGAGCTGATAGCCGCGGGACTTCCAGGTGGCTCCCAGCTGCGGACCCGCCAGATGCAGCAGCGCGTAGCGATCGCCGGTTTCCAGGGTATCCTCCGCAGCGAACTCGATGCCGGTGGCGACTCCGAGCAGAGCGCCGATCAGCGCTTGCCCGCTGGCGCGCTGACCATAGTAGCCCGCCAGCACGGCATCCACCTTCATGCGCGCGTCGCGCAGGCCCTCGCCGTCGAATTGCAGGCCCAGCGAGCCGCTGCTGAAGTTGCCTTGAGCAAAGGTCGAGTCGAAGCTCTCCGGGTCGAGATACCCGGGCAAGCTCACCAGGTGCGCATCGAGCGCGACGCCACGAATGATCTGGTTCTGCGCGCCGTCGCCGAGCCAGCTGTTCTGGTAGGCGGCGCTGAAACGGTGCGTGTACTCCGAGCTGAAGCCCAGATTGTCGCGCGCCGGGCGTGGATCCTTCGGGTGCGCGTCGAGCTCATCGTGGACCCAGACCGGGAAACCGAGCGTGACCTTGGCGACGTCCTGGGCCAGGTTGGTATCCGAGGGCGAGCTATTCAGATAGCTGGCGAGCTGCACGAAGAACTCGCCCAGGGCGATGCCGCCGAAGGTGGTTGCAACCATGTCGTTGATGCTCACCTTCTCGCGCCACTCCAGCGTCCCTTCCCAGATGGCGGAGGCCGCAAACGTAAAGAGCGATGCCGCCGGCACGCTCAGGCCGTTGGCACGCGACAAGCCGTAGTAGGCAGAGCCCGCGAGCGGGTGCAACACGTTGTTGGTCACATGCGTGTTGTTGTCGAAGCGGATCCCATGACTGCTAAAGCGATCGGACCAGCGTGGGAAGTCCCAGTCTTCCGAGTTACCCTTCGAGTTGGACCAGTACTGCGCGACGCCGAGTGAGAGCACACCCGCGACTTCGATCGCTGCTCTGGCATAAGAAGGTGGATAGCGCCCCGGGCCGAGCTGCCGGTCCCTGTCCGTGCTGCGTGTCGACGCCGGAGGTGTAGGCACCTCGTGTGGTACCAGCGCTGGCTTCAGCTCGTGATCCGCGTCCGGATCGGCGGACAGCGCAGGCGAAGCGAGCGTGCACGCGAACGCGAGTGCGCGCACGGCCCGACCGCAGGCAGCGTTGCAGACCATGTTCCCTCCGCAAGCAGGCACGCTCGGCGCCGCTCAAGACGCTGCCTCGGGACCTCACGTCCCAACTGGCGCTCTGCTTGCAGGGTCCCCTTGCAGAGATTGAGCCAAACGCATCGCAACTCGGACATCAGAGGCTCCGACTGCGGATGCGAGCGAGGAGGAGTCATGGGGACAATGAAGGTGTGTCGAGACTGGATCATCGTGCTGGCGGCGTGCGTGGCCTGCGGAGGGCCGCTGCGTTACCAGACCGCGTCGACGGGGAAAGCGCCCGGTGCCGACGCAGAGATCGAAGCTGACGTGAGTGAACAACAAGGACAGACCCGGCTGTCCGTCTCGATCAAGAACCTGCCGCCTCCCGATCGCGTCGCACCCGACGGCCAGCACTACGTGGCCTGGTATCGCCCGAGCTCGCGCGCGATCTGGCAGCGCGTGGCCGCGCTCGCCTATGAGGCCGAGACGCGCGAAGCCTCGTTGAACGGTTCCGTACCGGAGAAGCAGTTCGAGTTCGAGATCACGGCAGAGCCTGCAGTCGATGTCGCATCACCGTCTCCCAATGTCGTCTTCGTACAAGGCATCGGGAGCTGACGCACATGACGTTCCGGTGGCAACCACTCGCGTCCTCTCTCTTCGCAACCTACGATGGCTCGCACCAGCTACAAGCGAGTAACAGCAGAACGCGAGATTGTTACGGCGCCGAAGCCACCAGGGGCCGCTGCCGCGCGGAAATAGCGGCGGAGAGCGCTGTCTGCCGCGCGGTGCGCTCACCCGCGTCGCCGTTTATCGCACGATCCCCGGGTGAGGCGCTGACGGCTGCGCGGAGCGCTGCCGGTGGCACGCTGCGTGCTATAGCCTGAGTTGTCTGGCGGGCGGCAAAACCCGTCCAATCGAACCGTGCCCGGGGGGGCGTGAGCGCCGGCGGCGGTCTCGCTGACCGAATGGGGGGGGACGGCGTCAACGGGGCGCCAAGTAGTGTAGGCCGCCGCTCGGGATGACTATTCACCGACCAAGATCATTCTGAGCGCGATTGGGATCTGCCGCCCGCCAGACACACCTTTACGGCAAAACGGAGCCACCCAAAGAGGCAACTGGACACGGGTGCGCTGGATACGGCTGCGCTGGAAAGAGCTGCGCTGGAAAGAGCTGCACCGGACATGACTGCACTCGACATGACTGCACTCGACACGGCTGCACTGGACACGGCTGCACTGGACACGGCTGCACTGGACACGGCTGCACTGGACACGGCTGCACTGGACAGAGCTCTGAGCATTCGCCATGCGTACCTCGAGGGCGTGGACGACGAAGCGCTGGAGCGCAGCATCAACGACTTCATCGAGGTGCTTCGCAGTCACTCGGGCTCACTGCTCGCCCTCGAGCGGCCGCGCCCGAGCGGTGAGCTGCGTGTGGTGAAGATCCTGTACGAGCTACCCATCGCTCGTCACTGACGTCGCCCTGGAAGCTAGCGCTTCGGTGCGTGCCGCTTGGCGCGCGTGGCGAGAGCGCGGCGAAGACGCGTGCAGCGCCGCGCGAACGTGCGCCGCACCGGCGCACGGCAGGGCAGCGGGTGACATCGCCCTTGTCGTGACGCTCTGTCGCAGCCCGTTGCGTGCCGAGCTCATCACGGCGACGGTCATTCCGCCCTGCCCTGCGGAGGCATTCAGCTCGTGCTCGGTGCTCGGCGCTGCCCAGCGCTATCCGCGCAGCTCGGATGCGCTGCGACCGCAGCGCCGTGCCGTGCCCCGAGGCTCGAACAGTGCCAGCTGCCAGATCAGAGCAGTGCCGGCCGCTCGAAACGCGCGCTGAGCACCACCGTTACAACGCCGTGACCGGCGGGAGCGTCCCGGTACCTCTCACCCTGCCTCAGGCTGCAAAGCGCAACTGGAATGAGTCTTGCGTACGGTGGTGGCTGGTGACACGCGCTCGCACGAGCGCCCGAAAAACTTTTGGGGGATATCATGAGATGGTCTGGTTGCCTGACGCTGTTGGTTGCGCTGGGCTGCGGCTCGGCGCCCGCATTGAATACCCAGCATGAGGCGATGGGCACGCTGACGGGGCGTGCCACGTATGCGTTCTCGGATACGCCAGGTTTGCAGGAGCAAGGATTCACGACGGGGCACCTGTTCAATCCGATCATGCAGCGGCGCATCCGTGACGCGCTCTCGAAGGAGCTGGAAGCTCGCGGCTATGTGCCAGGCCCAGCTGATAGCGCGAGCATGCTGGTGACGTTTTCGGCGGGCTCGCGTCAAGATGTCGTGACGCAAGGGGATCAGAAGGGTCCCATCGTGCAAGGCACGGCGTACACGATCGATCGCGGCGCTCTGGTGTTGCACTTCCTCGACCCGCAGTCGAAGGCCGTCATCTGGCGTGGCTGGGGCGACGGCGTGATGAAGGCAGACGACGACCTGGACCAGAAGGTACGGGCAGCGGTCCATCAGATCATGGTCCCCTTTCCCGCCAAGACCTCGTGAGGCAAGCGACATGAAGTTCAAGCACCTGACACACGGTAAGACCACCACGCTCGCCACGAGTCAGCTCGTGGGCAAAGCGACCACGCTCGCGGGATTGATGCTGGCCTGGGGGTGTGGGGCCGCGCCCATGCACGCTGCGGCCGACTGGGAACCCGGGGCAGATCTCGAGCCCAGCAAGAGCTTCGCCGTGGCTCGCTCACCCTTCTTGCCCAAGGAGCTCACCCCGGAACAATCGACCTTGCTGGCGATCGTCGAAAACACCACCAAGGAAGAGCTCCGCAGGAAGGGCTATCACGAGGCACCCGCCGATCAAGCGGACCTCATCGCCACGCCTTCGTTCATCAAGCGCAAGCGTTCAGATATCGTGGATGCCTCGCTCTACTGCGGCGCTTACGATGTAAAAGTAACGCAGGGGACACTCGCGCCTCCGGCGCCGGCACTGCAGGGGACGTGCGAGGAAACTTACATCACTCAGTACGATGAGGGCACGCTGCTCATCGACATGTATGATACGAAGCTCTCCGAGCTCGTGTGGCATGGATGGGCTTCGGCCGAGGTACCCAAAGCCGATTCGGGAGTCACTCCGCAGCAGTTCTTGGAACGGGCTACCGTCGATATCCTGGCGAAGTTTCCGCCCTGAAGCAGGCCGATTCAGCAGGGGAACCCGCGCTCCTTCCCTGTGGGGGCTGCGGGTTTCCCGTTTTTTGTGCTCTCGAAATGGATCAAACTCGTGTTCTGGCGTAACCGCGTGCTGCAACAGGCGGCGGACGAGCATCCTCCACTGGCAAATGGTCAAAAGCCTCCAGCAGCGGGCTTCCCCCCCGAGGCCCTGCTGCTGGAGGCTAGAGTTTGTAAAGAGCAGCTCGTGGAGCTGCCCGCGGCCGGAGGCCTCTCGACGGCTATTCGATCAGCGGAATGTTCACGGCCAGCTCGTACTTGACCAGCGCACGCATCTTGTTTTCCATCTGCGCGTACTTGGCGACCTTGTACGACGGAAGCACCTTCGCCACCTTGGCCAAGATTGATTTCTTGGCGTCGAGCTCCGCGCGCTCGATCTCGAGCGAGTCAGAGACCAGCTTCTTCGAGAGCTGGTCCGAGATCGGCCCGCGCGCGTCCGCCGCGATGTAGCTGCTGGCCATATCCCGGATGCGCTGGTTGATCTTCTGCAAATCCTTTTGATACGACTCGTACAAAGGCCAGAAGCCCTTGGCCTCGGTGTCCGTCAGATTCAAATTCTCGGACACGATGTACTTCTTGTCCGTCTTGATCTTCTGACGCAGAATCTCCATCTTCGAGTCGACGACGGCGCCGTTCGCATCCTTGGCGCCCTCCTTCGAAGCCGCGTCTTTCGAAGCTGTCTCCTTCGAGGCACTGTTTTTCGAGGCGCTGTCCTTCGCGGACGGCGCCGGCTGAGCATTCTGCTGAGCATTCTGCTGAGCACTCTGCTGAGCACTCTGCTGAGCAACAGCCGAACGAGCCACGGAAACCCCAACCGGCACGGCGACGAGCGGCACCGCTGCCACGCTCAATGCCAATCGCAGACTCGATGCGGCCCTGGAAAACACTGAGCTACGCAATTTGCTTTTCATTCCTACCCCTCCCTCAGAACCCAATCCCCAATAACAAGCCCAGCGATTGGACATTGCTGACTTGCCCCAAGAACTCCTGCGCCGGCGTGTTGACGTACCGGAGATTGACGAGCGCAATCGGAGCGTACCTGCCCATCGGGACCTGGATACCAGCTTGCCCACCCCACGAGAATGAGAACTCGGTGTCCGAGAGCGTGAGGTCCGCCATCTGGCTCTCGAACGTGGCCCAGCTCACGCCAGCGTGCAGCCCGATGTACGGCAGCACCGGGCCCTCGTCCATCAGGAAGTAGTTGGCCAAAAAGCGCACGCTGCTGGTCTGCGTGTAGTTGTAGGCAGTAGCCGTAACAGCGCCGTTCGAGACGTCGTACGTCGTGCGCGGCCGATTGTCGACGTAGGTCGCCCAATCGCCGTCGATGCCCAGAGCGATCTGGTTGTTCACCCAGGCCAACAGCTGCACTTCGAACCCGAGCGGGCTCACCACCGCCGTGAAGTCCCGCACGCTGCCGAGCGGCACGTTGAACGCCCAGCCCATGAAGCCGGAGACATGCCCCGTCTTCGAGTGCCGAGTGGGCTCGAAGCTCTCGCTCGTATCCACACCGAGGGGAGCAGCCGCGGGCTGCAGCGGCGGTGCGCTGCTGAAGCCGGCGGGCGGAGCGTCGTACGACGGAGCGGCTGGCGCTGGCGCGGCGGGTGCTGCGTCAGGTGGCGGGCTCGCCGTGGAGCCCGCCGATGCCGGCTGATCCGTGGTGGCCTGCAAGTGGGCGGCCGTCGGTGCTTCGCGCACCGAGTCCCGCGCGGCTGCCAGGCGCGAGGCAAGCCCCGACGCCAGCAGAATGGAAAGAAAAACCTCTGACCTCATGATCCCCCCTCAAGGTGCTGCAGTAGTGAGATAAGGCGACTGTTTGAACGACTGATCGATGCCATCTACGGTGCGTGAGACGATGTACGACGTGGAATCAATTTCCACGCCATAGATCCCCGAATACCAGACGCCCTTGCGCAGCGTGGCGGTCGTGGCAGGAAGTTCAGTGGTGCTGCCGGTCGCCGGCGGTGTGCTCCCGTCGGCAGGCAGAGGGTTCACCATCGGCAGAGTGGGCAGCTGCGCCGGCATGTCCGGACCTGGCCCCATCGTTTCCAGGTCGGTCATGTGAGTCACCATCATGCCCGAGCGCCAGGCGGCCGTGTCACACGAGCCGTACGGATAGTAGTAGTAGTAGCCCCAGTAGTAGTAGTCCCACCAGTAGTACCAGTCATAGCAATACGTGGCGGAGTACACGGCACGCAGGTACACAAGCTCTACGCCGAGGTCCGCTTCTTCCTTGGAAGCCGCCGGGCGAAACCCACGATCGATCAAGTTCTGCGAGGTGGCGTCGATCAATGGTTGAGCCGCCACGTCTGGAACCGTCTCCACTGCGCTGCCCTCTTCCCTGCCCTCGTCGATCATGCGGACTTCGGGGCGAATGAAGAAGGTCTGGTACTTTTGGAAGTCTGCCGCGCTGTCACGTGCGGTGACAACGACGGACTCTTCGTAGCGAGAGTCCGGCGCCGGCGGCGCGTAGCAACCGGCGAATGCAAGCACACTCAGCGATGCGAGTGATGGTGCAAGTAGCGAGATGTATTTGATGTCCCCCATGCGATTGACGATGACACACGCCGTGACACGCGATCAAGCACAATCCAACGTGATTTGTGCGGGAGAGCGTTGCTCGATCGTAGCGCTAATTCCCGTGCAACGCGGTCTTTCAAGCGTGCACGTTACGAGATCGTGCTGCACAAAAATCCCGCATTCGCGCGCGGATTTTCACGTCACACCGCTGCAACGCCTGAAACACCAGTGATGTATTTGCGCGTCCGTGCCCAGCGATTCGCGAGCGCAGCGCTCAGCCGCGAGCGCTCGCTGCCCGGGTACAGTGAGCCGCCGATTTGCCCCTAGATGAGCGCTGGCGAGCGCGCTGTAACAGCGTCGTTACTGGTCGCGCGGTCCGTGATCCTGCGCAGTAACGCAATCCAGTTGCAGCTCACTGCGCGGCAGGCGTTTCAACTTCGTGCCGCAAGCGCCGTGGACCCGATGCTCCCGTCAACTGGATGCTGGGCATGGCCAAGGCGCTGGTCGCGCTGGTCCCGCCTGGAGCTGCTTGTCGCCGCTCCGCCTCGAGCTCTCGGCGATCCCGCCTCGCCGGGCACCGAGCTCTCGACCGCGGCGGTGCTGGAATTGCTGGCGAAGCGCGCGCCAGCACGCGCGCCCTCGCGTCCTCGGCCGCAGCCAGCGAGCCCCCTGACCCGATCCTGAATGGCTGCTAGTGGAAACCGGAAGTCCGCGCCGGGTTTCTACAAATGAAGAAGAAGTACCGAATGCAGAGTGCCCCATCTGCCGGGTTTCGCCGTGCCCTTCACAGGGCAGCGGGGCACGGCGAGACCCGGCACGAACTTGGGGCACGAGGTACTACGGATGACGCGGCATCAGCGAAACGACACGGCATCCCAGCGCGCCACGATGCCCAGGCTCACGAAGGTCAGCTCCGCGCCGGGAATGCCGACGATCTTCGCGTCGCCGTCGATGCGCAGCGAGTCGGTCTCGAACACCTGAAAGCCAAGCCCGGCCTGGCTGAGTATCGACAGTTGCGTCGACGAATGCGTCTGCCCGGCGAACTCATTCGATTGCGAGATGACGCTCAGACCGATGCCGATCCGCGGACGGAAGCGCCAGATATCCGCGCTGATGCCGGGCGAGATCACCCAGGCGCCGAGCTGCTGCTTCAGCGAGCCACCCTCACCCCAGACGCCGCTCGGCAGCTCCGACTTGCCGTGGGCCAGCCAGGCGTAACCCAGCTCGAGCTGCGGGTCCACGAAGTAGCTGGAGCGATAGGCGATGCTTGCCGCCAGCTCTGCCCCGACCCGCCCCATGCTCTCGCGGAACTCCGGATTCGCGGGCTCCCCGAACACGAGGCTCGGACCGAGCGCCGCGGACAGCTCGAGCGACGAGGAGCTCTCGTGCGCCCGACGCTCGGCCGCATCCGGCGCCTCTCCGACCACCGGCTCTTGCGCGGGCAGCGCCGGCGCCAGAGCAAGCATCAGCGCCGTCATGCGACCCGCTGCGCACCGGGGCTTCACCGCTCTGCTCCTCGTGTCACGGCTGGGCTCCGCCTGGACCGGAACCGGCCGGATCGGAAGCTGCACCCGACGCAGGCGCTTCCGCCGCTGGTACTTCCGGCGCCGGCGCTGGGATCACCGGAGGCGAGCCGCTCACCGCGGGCACGGCTGGCATCGGAGGAAGCTCTTCCAGCGCAGGCGGCGTGCCGACCTTCTGATATCGCTGAAACAGCAGCGCCGCCCGGGCCGTGATGATGCCGTCGGGCATGGCTTTCTGCAGATACTGGTCGATGAAGTCCTTGTGATTCATGGTCCAGAACACCGTCCTCGCGCCGGCCTGTCGCAGCCTCTCCACGTCGCCCGCCTGCGGGCCCGATGTCCAGGTCGGCCCCCAGGCGACGCAGCCCTCCTCCAGCACCAGGTCAGGATCGTATTCGACCAGGCAGGGCGGAACAGACAAGCCCTCGTTGGCCAGCGTCGTCTTCATGCTGTGCCAGGCTTTCCGGTTCTCCTCGCTGACGATGGCCATCACGATGGCCACATGCCGATCGTCGCCCGGATCGGCGTTGTTGTTGCGGGCCTCGAGATCGCTCAGCACCTGGTTCACGATCCGCGCCGTCGGCAGCATTCCTTCCGGCACCTTCATGTCCAGATAGACGGCTTCGATCTCCGTCTCGTCGACGATCGTCTGCAGTGCTTCCGCGACCGTGGGAATGGTCTCGCCGTAGCGCATCTCGCAATTGCCACGCAGCTCTGCCAGCGACAACTCGGCGATCTTGCCGTTGCAGAACAGCCCGCGCACCAGCGAGCTCGACAAGCCGGGATCGTGAAACAGCACGGGGAAACCGTCGCGCGTGGCGCGCACGTCGACTTCGACCGCGTTCGAGCCCACGCGATCGGAAAGGCGGATCGTCTCCAGGCTATTGGGTGAAACACCGCAGTGATCGGTGTTCTCGCAAGCGCCGTGATGGGCAACGTTGAGGAAACGACCTCGCCACGGCTTGAGCTCGTTCGCCCAGTGCAGCGCCAGCGGCTCGCGCGGGAAGTCGTCATCGTGGCCGTAGTAGCCTGTGAACTCCAAGCCCGCGGAGGGCTGCGGCGTCTGGCCCATACACAGCTGGTGCGCGACCTCCTCCGGGCCCACGAACAGGCGCACCAGGCCGGACTTCGCGAGCGTCGGATACTGCCAGTAGCCCTCCAGCACGACGCGATCATCCGGCAGGCAGGCGGCGCCGAGCAGCGAAAAGGCCGCGTGCTTGTCCGTGAGCAACGAGACGGTGCCGATCGTGCTGCGAACGGACAGCTCATCGCCCAGCAGATCCGCGCCCTGCGTCAGGTTGAAGCTGCCCTCGAACCCGTACAGCTGCTGCCGGGACAGCGGCTGCCCCTGGCGCAGCAACCCACCGTCGCTGAACGCGGGAATGTGCGCGTCGGGCGAGGACTCACAGCTCTGCAAAGTGACGGCCGCCGAGGCGCCGAGCCCCAACGTGGCCAGCAGTGAGAAGCGGCCCAGCGCTGAGCTGGTGGGATGGTCGAGCCTAGAATTCATAGCCAGCCACCATCCGCGGATATGTGAACAGCCCCGGTGAATCCGGGAACATGATCCAGAAGGCGTAATACGCGCGCGTCGTCATCACCCCCACGCCAAAGTACCAAGCGGAGCCGTTGCGCATCGGGTTCTCCACGAACAGCATTTCGCTGTGGCCCGTGAACACGTTGGCATTGTCCAGCCCACCCCACAGATCGCCGATCCTCACCCGCCCCGGGCTCATCAGCAGCAGGCTCCCCCGCAGCGACAGCGCGATGTCCCCGAGGGCGTAGCCGACGGTCAGCTCCGGCCGATACTGAGGAGCGATCACGAGCGCGTCAAACTCGAACTGCGCGAGCTTGCCGAGATACACCCCAGCGCTCGCACGCACCTCATAAGACCACACCCCGAAGCGCTGGGCGAAGGCGCCGCCCAGCAACAGCTCGTTGGTCACGAACATCGAGTTGAAGTGGCCCGTCAGCGACCAGCCAGCGCCCAGGCCGTAGCGCGCCTCGAGGCTGAGCTGGGGAACGCGTACGTCGAGCCCGGTCATCAGCTGAGGATCGATGGCGTCGTAGTATCCACCGATCGCAAAGCGGAAGTCGTGCAGGGACGGAGTGGAAGGCTGAAACGCCAAGCCGGGCTTCGTGGCGTGTTGCTGCACGAGGCCGCGCTCTGCCGAATCACAAGGCAGAGCATCCACGGATGTTTCACCCGCACAAGGGCGCGCCGCCGCATCCGTGCCCAGCAGTCCCAGCAGGGACAGCGCACAACAAGACGATACCACTCGCATACACGGGGCCCCATCCCCGCCTCTCGAGCGTAGCTTCCGATGCAGCACTTGCTGACGCCTCCCCCTTCACTCTGGATACGCCGATCGCATGGCGAAGACAAGTGCGGCTCGAGCTCCCGGCTTCGCTTCGAAGCATTTCGCCCGCGCAACGTTTCGGGTCTGCGCCATCGAAGCAACAGCAGTGTTCTGGACCGCTACCCCAGCGTAACGAGTTGCTCCGTGGTGTGGCGCGCTGAACCAGTGTCTCAGCGTCAGAACGAGCCCAGCACGAAGCCGGTCGAGTACTTGTAGGCCCCCGCCGGCGCGCCCGCGCGATCCAGCGTCGTCGCGGCGTCGCCCCAGGTGTTGTAGCTCTTGCCGTCGATCACGTAGGTCGGCGCGGGCTGTCCCTTGCCGGCTGCACGGGTCGACGGATTGAAGAGTGAATACGCTCCATGGGTCAGTGACGGATCGTTGTCCCCCTGGCTGGCGCTCTTGCTCGACGCCACATAGTCCACGCTGCCGTCGCCGTTTACGTCCTTGCGAATCCACGCGACGTGCAGCAGCACATTGTAAGTGCCGTCTTGCATCATGCGGGCGACGTTGCGATTGAAGTCCGCAATGATCTGGCTCGCGCCCGGATAGTCTTTGCGCAACGCCAGGTGCAGTGGGTGGGTTGCCATGGCCTCGGACCCCGCCACGATCAGCCGCTGCGCCTTGTCGGTGTATGCGCGGAACAGATGGTCCACCA
>JAICTU010000488.1 GCA_025936205.1 Polyangiaceae bacterium
GGAGAGCTACCGCGTGCTGTGTGCCTATCGCCAGGGCGCGCGCGGAGTCGAGCGGCTGAATGACGAGATCGAGGGCTGGCTGGCGCGCGCGCGGCTGATCGATCCGCAAGCGCGCTTCTATGAGAATCGCCCGGTGCTGGTCACGCGCAATGACTACGGCCTGGGGCTGTTCAACGGGGACGTCGGCGTGGTCGTGCGCGACGGACCGCGGCTGCGCGTCTGCTTTCAGGGCACGGAGGGGCTGCGCTTCCTGGCACCGAGCCGCTTGCCCCCGCACGAGACGGTGTTCGCCATGACCATCCACAAGAGCCAGGGCTCGGAGTTCAACGCCGTGTCGGTGGTGCTGCCGGAGACGGTGTCGCCGTTGCTCAGCCGCGAGCTGCTCTACACCGCCGTGACGCGCGCGCGGCAGCGCGTGGACGTGCTGGGAGCGCGCGACGTGGTGCGCGCCGCGGTGGGGCGCGCCATTCAACGCGCCAGCGGCCTGCACGACGCGCTCTGGTCTCAACGCGCCTGAGGCGCGTGCTCTGCGACAACGGCGGCGGCTCACGACGAAAGCCGCCGCCCGTCAGCTAGTGGACTCGGCTCAAACGGCGCTCAGAAGATGCTGCCGATCCAGCCGATGACCTTCTTGCCCACGTCGACGACCGTTTGAACGGCGTCGACGCCCTTCTTGATGTCGCCTGCGTGGTTCGTCACCCAGTTGTAGGCATCCTTGAGGACGCCCCAGACGCTGCCGCCGTTGACCAGCGCCAACTCATCCATGCTCAGCTCGATCCCGACCTCGCCCCACTGGGCGTTCATGCTCTCCGTGCTCATGCTCGTTCTCTCCTGACTGTGTGTTGATGTGCCTCAGACGCCGAACCCCTCGAGCTCGACGTTCAACGGCGACAGTCGGCCTCGCCTCACAGCGAGTTGCCTGCGAGCGCTCGAGCAATTGCGACCTCGGTGGATCAGCGCGTCCAACCCCGCTCGGCAGGTCGTTTTCTGGCAACCGGGCCCCGCGCGTACCCGACTCCAACGATGAATGGAGTCGTCGCGCGCCAAGCCCGGCATCCGGCAGCGGGTCGGCACGGCGCCAGGAGAAATGGAAATGACCTCGAGCAAGGATTCGGCGCCGTCCCGGGCGCGGCGCGCAGGGGCTTGGCTCTCAGCTGCCCTGTGCGCTTGCGCGGGCCTATGGTCGGAGGCTGCCCACGCACAGCGCGGTGAGGCGTACGCCATGAACGAAGAGCTGGCCGTGCGCCGCAGCCCGGACGATGGCTTTCCGGGGCTGTTCGACACGCAGCTGGCGCGCCAGGGCGCCTTCGTCGTCAACTTGCCTGCGAGCAGCCTCTACTACGGGGTCACGCGCGACCTGACAGTGGGCACCATCCTGTGGTCCTACTTGCCCCTGGCGTACGGGCGCGCGGGTGCCTCCGGGCTGGCTCGCTATCGGCTCGGCAGCAGCAGCTGGTTCCGGAGCACGGCCGACGTGGTCCTGGCCGGGCTCACGGTGGCGAGCGACGACCACCGCGGCAATGCGCCGGTCGGCGTGGGCATGCTGGGCAGCAACACCGAGTTTGCCCTGAATCGCTGGAACCGTGTGACCGCCACGGCCTGGCTCGGGCATGTGCTCGCGAACGAGAGCAACGGCCGCCACATCGGTATGACCGCGGTCTCACTCGGCGGCACGTACTCGCTCGTGCTGGCCTCCTGGGCTTCCCTGAACGTGACCGGCCTCTACCTGATCTCCGGCACCGCGCAGATGGAGTCCTACGGCAATATGATGGACGCCGACTGGACCGGGATGATCCGCCCCGCCGATCGGCTCTTCACGCGCGGCACGCTGAGCCTGCGCTCCGGCAGCTGGCTGTTCAATCTGGGGGCGATGCGGCTCGGCCCGAACGTGCTCCCCTGGGTCAACGTCGCGTTCGAAGTGGGAGGTTGAGATGCGACGGAGGCGTGCTGGTTTGAGCTTCGGGGCGCTCTGCAGCCTGGTGATCGGAACGGGCTGCGTGAGCCAGGGGGAGATGCTGGGGCCGCCTTACGAGGTGGTCGTGCTGGATCGCGTCGAAGGGGCCGCCGGCAGCGTCGCCAATGCAATGGAGGGGCCGGATGCCGGCTTCGCTCTGCGCAGGCGCGAGCTGGAGACGATCGAAGATTTCAATCAGCTGTCGGCGCCGGCGTTTCGCATCCGCCAGGGTGGCACGCTGACGGCCGCGATCGTCAACGGCGACACGGTCAACTCCGGCACGTTCAACGGCGGTGAAGCGCCGGATCTGCGCTACGTGGTGGAAGACGGCGCCGCGGTGCCGCGCGACTACGCGACGCTGATGATGTTCAGCGCTGCATACCAGTTCGAGACCGTCTCGGAGGGGCTGCGAGCGGCCACCAACGATCGCATCCGGGCCGCGCTGGATGCCCATGGCGCGCTGGACGTGATCTTTGGACCAGAGGTGCAGGCGCGGATCGACGGGGTGAAGGCCTCGCTGCGCATGCGCACCAACGCCTTCTTTTTCCCCGACGGCTGGCAGTTTGGCCTGGCACTGAGCTCCCCGCTCGAGCGGGCACCGCTTGCCACCGACCGGAGGGTGATCGCTCACGAGCTCGGCCACGCGGTGTTTCAGCTGTCCTTCTACCGTGGCGAGCCGGCCACCTGCCACGAAGACGAAGCCCGCGAGAACGAGCAAGACCCGTGGTTCGAGGGCAGGTTGGAGTCGGAGCTGGCGCTGGGCGGGCTCAACGAGGGCTTCGCCGACTGGATGTCGTTCGCCGTCACCGGCGGCACCGACCCGATCGAGGCCATCGCGGTCCCGGATAACGACAAGCTGGACGAGAACGTCGCCGAGCGCGTCCTCACGCGGGATACCTTTCGCTGGAGCAACATCCTCGATCAGGATGACGACGCGCAGAGCGACCGGCGTTGCGCCGGCAAATACTGCATCGGTACCCTGTTCGCGCGTTCGCTGGTCGCGGCCTATCTGAAGGCGGGCCACGACGCCGACGACGAGCGGGCGCGCCACGAGTTTTCGGGCGAGGTCGTCGAGGCGCTAGAGGGGGCGCAGGCCGCCCTGAGGGATATTGGTCTACCGTTGCCAGGCGACGACGTGGCGCGCTGCGAGGTCCGCGAAGAAGTCTCGAGCAGCGAAGACGCTCCCCTGGTCGGAGCGTTTCTCCAGGCGTTCCTGACGGGGCTGCCCAGCGACACGCGCAAGGACCTGTGCGGCGAGCTGGTGGATCGCTTCGAAGCAGGCTTTCCGGCGGAGTTCAGGAAGGAATGTGAACCATGAAAATCGAGAGTGCGCGAGCTCACCAGCTCGCGGCCTGGACGTCGGCGTTGGTTTTGACGCTCGGGCTGGCGCGCAGCGCGAGCGCTCAGCAAGACGCGCCCGGCTCGGGTCCGTCCGGAGACGAGAGCAGCCCCGGCGTCAGCTATGCGCTCGGCGTATCACTCGGCTTCTTGCAGCAGCGAGCGCTGGGCAATACGAGCCATACCGCGTTCATCCCTTCGCTGCTCGGGCTCGCGTACGTGCCGCTCGCTCCGCGCTTGTTTCTGCGACCCGGGCTCCGGCTGGGCTACACGGGGCTGAATCAGGCTGGCGCATCGTACGGGGCCCGCATCGAGGAGCACGGCGTGCAGGGCACTGCCGAGCTCGGCATCTCCTATGATGCCTGGCTGGTCCCCGCGTTCGCCGTCGGCACCGGCTTCGACTATCGCTCCGTCAACTTCGTGGGCAGAGGCATCGTCGCCGACTCCGACGCCATCGACCGCAAGGAGTGGCTGGGGCTCGGTTTTGCCCAGCTGGGCCTCGGCATCCCGCTCTTCCGCGGAGGCCTGGTCATGGAGCCGTACGCGCGCCTCCAGTACACGCTCTCCGACGACCGCTCGCTCTGGCAGCTCGGGTTCGATCTCAGCTTCGCGCTCTGAGAGCGCTCACTCGGCGCGCAGCCACTCGAGCGCGCACGCGACGAGGATGGCCGCGCGCGCTTCGCGCTCCGGCACCGGGCGCCCCGTGTCCTGTCCCCAGGCGGCCAGGCGCAGGATCGCGTCGGACAGCATCAGCCCTGCGTCCATCAGAGCGAGCAGCTCGATCAACGTCGCCGGTGCGCCACCGCGCTCGTCTTCCGAGGCGGCCGCATCGAAGCGGCGGCCCGGATGCAAGCGCGTCATGTGCGCGAGCGGATCGGCGGACTGTCGCAGCTGGAGCATGGCGCCAGCCATCATGGGCACCGTCAGATCCAGATCGAGCGGAAATTCCACGTGGCCCGGCTCAGAGCCACGATAGAGGTGGACGCGACCATCCCGCCAGCAACACAGGGACGCGACGCGGTCGCGGCCCTGATTGCGGATGGCCCGGAACACCGCGGTCGGCTCGGCCATGCCCAAGCCGATCAAAGTGTCACCCAGGCGGCCACCGAAGGAGCGCAGGCTGCGCAGGGCCTGATCGAGCTGTTCCTGATCGATCAGCTTGAGCCGGAGCGCATACTGGCCGAGCAGCTCTTCGCGGTCGGAAGAGGCGACGTGCAGCAGGCGTCCCGCCGAGAGGTACATGTCCTTGCGGTCGGGATCGCCGCGCCGGTTGGTGCGGGCCACGAACAGCGCCCCCGTCTCGCGGCGCATGCGCATGCGCGCGAGCACGTCGAGCATGGTCGTCTCGGCGAGATCGGCGGTGAAATCGGGGACACCGGGCTCGAAGAGCTGGCCCGTGGTCGTCGTCGTCGAGGGCATCAAGTAGCGCGACAGCTCGTCGATGCGCTCGACCTTGCGAAACTCAGCACCGAGCAGCGAAACTTCGTCGTCGAGCTTCAGTTGACCCGTCGCCGCGAGCTCCAGCAGCGTCGCGAAGGAGACGTCGGAGTGGATCACCACATTGCCGCGGCGGATGATCGACGCTTCGGTCGTGCGCTGGGACCGACCCGACGCCAGGCCCTTGCCACCGAGCCCGGCCTGGGAACCATTGCGCAGCCGCTGCTCGAACTGACGGGCAACCGCGTTGGCGTCGAGCGCACGCGCGACCCACTCGGCCAGTGTGGTGCGCGCCTGCGTGGCGTCGAACCAGGGCTCCAGGCTCGCGGCCAGCTCGGCCGCGTCGGGGTAGCGAGCTTCCGGCTCTCGCTCCAGGGCGCGCGTGCAGCTCTGGAACAGCGCCGCCGGCATCTGGTCGGCAGCACGGCGCAACAGCTCGATGTTGGCCTCGCGAATCGAAAGCAAGATCGCCAGCTGGCCGTTGCCGGGAAAGATCTTGCCGCCCACCAGCATCTCGCCGAGCACCACCCCGAGCGCGAAGATGTCCGCGCGCAGGTCGAACGGATCGCCCACCAGCTGCTCGGGCGCGAGATAACCAAACTTGCCCTGGATGCGATCGTTGCGCGCCGGCGCGGGTCCGAGCGCGGCGTGAGCGACGCCGAAATCACCGAGCTTCACGTCACCGCTGGCCGAGAGATAGATGTTCGTGGGCGAGACGTCACCGTGGGTGAGGTTCAAGCGCGCTCCAGCCGCGTCGGTGGCTGCGTGTACCGCGTTCAACGCGCGCGCAACCGAGTGCGCGATGTACACGGCCACGAAGGGCGGCAGATGGCGGCTCTCGTTGGTCGCAAAGCGCAGCAGCCGGTGGAGATCGACCCCGGCAACGTATTCCATGGCCAGGTAGGGCTCGTCGCCCACCATGCCTGCGCCGAACACCGTGACCACGTTGGGATGGCGAACGGCGCGGTGCAAATCCGCCTCTCGGCTGAGCGCTTGATACAGGTCGCCCTTGCTGCGCTCGCGCAGCAGGCGCTTGATCACCAGCTCTTGCGCGGGCCGCAGCCCTTGCCGGGGCCGGGCGTAGAAGACCTCAGCGGTGCCTCCCACCGCGATGCGGCGCTCGAGCACGAACGGCCCGAACGGTTGAGGCGTCGGATCTCTGGGCGCGGGAGGCTTGGTGTCCGGCACGACTGCGACTCCCGTCTGGGACGGCGGCCTGGCCATGGGCATAAGCTCATGCTCGCGACCGCCGTGCTGAGCGCCAGAGCGGCGATCCGAGCGTTAAACGCGGGCTTTGGTCCCCGCCGCCGACTCTTCGGGAGATTGCGCTACATCAACGCGCAGCCTCTCCACTTGCCAGAGGCATTCATCGAGCGCAGTGCGCAGTTGCCGTTCCGTCACGTAACGCGGATTTTGGGGCGTCCTTGCCCCGTCGGGTTGGCGGTCATCCATGACAGCCCTCCTTTGTTGTACTTGACCGGAACGGGAGCAGAAGCCCCGGCTTGAGCGGCAGTAAAGCGCGGGTGAAGCCGCGTTCCGCTTCGGAGCTGGCTCGCTTCAGCGCGTCTCGCTGCGGGACGCTCGCGAAAATAGCCCGAAAAAATGTTCAAGCCCGGAACCGCTGCGCCGATCCGGCGATGGTATGAGTGCGATCACTGGTCAACGTCCCTTGGCGATGGGTATGGACGCGGCCACGAGCGCGATCCGACGGTCACAGGATCGCCTCGCGACGGCGGCCGCCGAGATTGCACGACAGGGTGCAGCGCAGAACAACGGCGCAACCCCGCCCGCCAAGGCCACTTCCAGCGCGAGCCTGCCTGCCCAGACTCCCAACGCGAGTCTGCCCGCGCAGACTCCGCCCAATCCCGGTCCACCCGGCGGTGCCCATCCAGCGGACCTGGCACAAGCGATGATGGACGAGCAGCTCGCAAACCACGAGGTTGCCGCGAACGTCAAAACGGTACA
>JAICTU010000441.1 GCA_025936205.1 Polyangiaceae bacterium
ACGAACTGTCTCCGCTCCAGGTCCGCTTCGCTCATCTCTCCACCTCCCGGACGCGAGTATTGCTCGATCGCTCTCGGTACGGGGCCCGGAAATGGCAAAGGAACTCGGCATCAGGCCGTAGGGATCGGGAGGTATCGCGCGACCGGGTCGCGCCAGCGAAAGGCGATCCCCTGGCTCCGATCAGCAGCGCCGCGTTCAAACGCCATCGCAGCCAGCGCGCGCACCACCGGCGCGAAGGCAGAGCGGCATGAAGCGCATGAATCCCGAGCGGCTCGCAGAGCTGGTTCTGGCACGGCTCGCTTGCGGCGAGCGCACACGCGAGGCGGATGCGAGCAGAGCGCTCTACACCCTGGTGAAGCGTGACTGCAGTGCCAGCGAATGGAAGGAGCTGTTTTTGAGCGCTCTAGCTGAGCTGCGCAGCTCCGGCGATGTGGACGCCGACAAGCTCGCCTTGACCTCCCGAGGCCGGACGCGCCTGGCGCAGGCGTTGGGGCTGCGCTCCTTGCCGGCGGCACTGAGCTGGGACCGGTTTCGCAGCAAGTACCTGCCACGGTTGTTTCTGGAGCTGCCCGAGTCCAGCGCGGCGCCGAACTGCGCGGCCGCCATACTCGCCAAACGGCTGGGAGTACCCTACGACGGACGCAGCACGCCGGCGCATGTCGCCGACACCTGGCTCGCCAGCATGCTCAGCCTGGAGAAGCTGAGCCTCGACCAGATCCGCAAGAAGCTCCTCGCGAGCGAGCTGGGGCTGCCAGATCGGCGCAATTCAGCGGAGCTGCTCCGCCTGGCTGCAACCCAGCTCGCCGATGCGCCAAAAGGCGATGCGGAGAGCGTGCGCAATGCGCTGGCTCGGCGCTGGCTGCTCGAGGGCGACGCGCAACCCCGCGGCAGCTCCCCGCCCCAGCAAGCGCTCGGGCACTTCGTGCGCCGCGTACAGCAGGCCGCCGACAGCCCGCAGGCGCGCCACTTCGGCCCCGAGAAGGTCTTCATCGGCTCCGTCTGGCAGGCGCTGGCAAGCGAGCCCGACATGGCCCGGCTCGGGGAAGAGGGTTTCAAGCGCTTGCTGGTCGAAGCGCACCGCAGCGGCTCGCTGGTGCTCGCCCGCGCGGACCTGGTTGCCGCCATGGATCCGCGCGACGTGCGCTCGTCCGAGACCAAACATCACAACGCCACCTATCATTTCATTCAGCGAGGACAGCCGGCATGAGCGACACGCTTCCCTTCTCCACGGCCAAGATCGAAGGCCTCGCGCGCTCGATCGAGGAGATCATGGACGCGGAGAACCCCGCGCAGATCATCGGCAAGGATCTGACGCAGCTCGCTGCGCGCATCCCCTCGGAGCAACAAGTGACCCCCGGCGCCGTGGTCCGGCTGTCGCTGCTGAACGACACGCTGTGCCTGGCCGAACGCGCGATCAAGACCGATGGCTTGGTGAGCGCCGCCGAGCTCGACTACGTGGGTCCGCTGGTGGGCGAGACCCAGAAGTACCTGGGCCGCTTCCGCGAGCTGTATCGAGACGTGGACGCGGCCGGCGAGCACGGTGTGCGCCACTTCCTCGAGCAACACGCGAGCGACGGCCAGAAGTTCGGCGGGCGCTGCAAGAGCACGGCCTGGATCGGGCTCTCGCTCTGCCAGCGCGCCGCGCAGCTCACCGGCGACCAACATTTCGTCGAAGATTACCGCGACCTGGTGGTCCGCATGCTCGACGATCTGTTCGGCGACATCGGCTCCGGCAACGACAGCGACAAGCAGGCGGTGGTCCAGGAGCTGAACCGCCTGGCCCCGCCGGTCGCGCCCGAGGCGGACCTGCGCGAGCTCGCCTACTGCTCGGCGAGCTCGCCCGAGGTCTTCCATGCGGTGGCCCACGGCGCCGACGTGTTCGAGCCCGACCCACTGGACGTGGAGAAGATCCACGCGGAAGCCCGCGCGAGCTTCTCGCGCTTGTTGCAGCGCGCCAGCGACGCCAGCCACGGCAGGATGTTGCTGGTGAAGGGCGTGGCCGGCAGCGGCAAGACGCACCTGATGCGCGCCTTCCGCAATCACGTGCATGGCGGCGAGCTCGGCTTCGTCGCTTACCTGCAAATGTCGACCCGGGTGGCGAACTATGCGCGCTACGTGCTCGCCAACCTGATCGACTCCTGGGACCGCCCCTACTACGGCAACGTGATCCCCGACCCGGCGATCACCTGCCTCTCCGACTCGCTGGTGCGCGACCTACCACGCGAAGCCGGCGAGCAGCTGCGCTCGGAGGCGCCCACGGACAGCGAGCTGGACCTGCTGGTCAACCGCAGCGCCGATCGGCTGCTTTCGATCCGCAAATACAAGGACCTGAACGTCGACCTGCTGCGCGCGCTCTTGTATCTGCAGCGCCGCGATCCCCCGCGCCGCGCACGCGTGCTCAAATTCCTGCGCTGCGAGCCCTTCAGCCCC
This sequence comes from Polyangiaceae bacterium, assembly GCA_025936205.1. The sequence continues at coordinate 2,431 of JAICTU010000441.1, forward strand.
TACGACCGCCAGCTGCTCGGCGGCGTGACCGCGCCCGAAGACGAGCACGCCCCCTCGCGCATGCTCGCGGAGCTCGGCAAGCTGGTGGCCGCGACGGGCAACGGCTCGCTGGTGCTGCTCGTGGATCAGCTCGAGGATATCTACCACCTGGATGAGAGTCCCCACCGCTTTCAAGTGGCGATGGACGAATTGCGGCACATCACCGACCACGTGCCGACCTCGATCGTCGTGATCGCCTGCCTCGACGATTTCTATACACACCTGAGCAGCTCGCTCACCAAATCGATGCTCGATCGCCTGGAGCACGATCCCGATCCGGTGACCTTGACCGCGAGCCGTAGCCGCGACGAGATCGAGGAGATCATCGAGCCGCGCCTGCAGCGCTTGTTCGAGCACCACGCGGTGCGCATCCGCGAAGACCAGCCGCTCTTCCCGTTCAGCAACGCCGAGCTGGACGCGCTCGTCAACCAGCGCACGCGCGACGTGCTGGAGTGGTGCCGGGCACACCACGACGCCAGCGTGCGCGCCGGCAAGATCCAGGCGCCGAGCACCAAGCCCTCCGCGCCCAGCCTGGGCCAGGCATCGGATCTGCTGAACCTGGCGCAGGAGTGGAACGACTTCTGGCCGAGTAGCTCCGGCACTCCGCAGGACGAGCCCGAGATGCTGCAGCTGATCGCCTGGGCGCTCGACCATGTCGGCGACGAGCTGCCCAGCAACGAGATCGCGGCGCGAGCTCAGGGCAATTACGTCTCCACCGACTCCGGCGCCGCCAAGCTGGTGGTCGGCTTGTGCGACAAGCCGCCGCAGGGCGGCGCATTGGGCAAGCAGGTCGACGCCCTGCGCGAACAAGCCAGCTCCAGCCGGGCCGTGCCGGTCGCGCTGCGCAGCTCCGAGTATCCCCGCCCCGGCGTGAGCCAGGTGTCTCAGAAGCTGAAGGGCTTGCTGCAAGATGGCGGCCGGCGCGTGGTCATCACCGATACCGAGTGGCGCCGCCTGCACGCACTGCGCGGCTTCATGAGCCAGCGCCCGGATACGCCGGAGATGAAGGCCTGGCTGCAGCAGGATCGCCCGCTGCTCGGCGTCTCGGCCATCCGCGAGATCCTGAATCTCGATGGCGAGGCAGCGCCGCCCGCCAGCCCGCCGAAAGCAACCCACGCAGCCGAGCGCCGGCCCTCGCCCCTGCCGCCTGCGCCCCTGGCGACGCCCGCGAACGACACCGAGCCGACCGGCGCCAGCTTCGTGATCGGTCAGACCCGCGCGCTCTCACCCAAGCCCGTCACTGCCTCTGCAGCAGACTACGTGACGCACGCTGCGTTCCTCGGCTCTCCAAAGAGCGGCAAGACTACGCTCGCACTCAACATCCTGGAGCAGCTGCTGGCGCGCCAGGTGCCCGTGTTGATGATCGACCGCAAGGGCGACCTGTGCCGCTACGGCGCTCCCGAATTCTGGCGCGAGCCCGTCGCGGACCGCGAGCTCGGGGCGCGCAAGGCCCGACTCCAGCAAGCCCTCGACGTGCGGGTCTATACGCCCGGCGAGCCGCGCGGGCGCGGCCTGGATCTGCCGGTGATCCCCTCGGGCATGCAGGAGCTGCCCGCCCACGAACGCGGCATCGCCGCCCAGTCGGCAGCCTCGGCGCTGGGCTCGATGATGGGCTACGGCAAGTCCCAGGCCGATCGCACGCGGCTCAGCATCCTCGGCAAGGCGATCGAGCTGGTGGGCCAGAGCAGCTCGGCGCAAGCGCTGGGCATCCCGCAGCTGGTGAGCCTGCTGGACGACGAAGATCCGGATCTGGTGAACGCCGTCGGCAAGCTCGACCCACGGCACTTCCGCGCGCTGGTCGAAAACCTGGAGACGCTGCGCCTACGCCACGACCATCTGCTCCGCAACGACAGCGAGCGGCTCGCGCCGGAAGACCTGTTCGGCAAGGCAGCGCGCTCCGGTCGCACGCGCCTGTCGGTGATCAGCAGCAAGTTCATCGGTGACAACTCGGCGGTCGACTTCTGGGTCGCGCGCTTGCTGGGCGAGCTCGCACGCTGGGCGAGCCGCAACCCCTCGGATGCGCTGCAGGGTGTGCTGTTCCTGGACGAGGCGGACATCTACTTGCCGGCGCAGAGCAAGCCCGCCACCAAGGAGCCCCTGCTCGACCTGCTCAAGCGCGGCCGCTCCGCGGGTCTCGGTGTGTTCCTGGCCACGCAGAGCCCGGGCGACCTCGACTACCGCTGCCGCGACAATATCCGCAGCTGGTTCGTGGGCAGAGTCGCGGAGAAGACCGCCGTCGACAAGATGAAGCCGCTGCTCTCGGAGAGCCGCATCAACGTCGGCTCGAAGCTGGCGCTGGCCAAGACCGGCGAGTTCTTCCGGCTGGAGGAGGGCGAAGTGCTGGAATTCAAGGCCACCGTATCGCTGCTCGCCACGAGCCAAGTGCCTGAGGAGGAGATCCTGAAGCTGGCGGCCCTGGGCGCCCAAACCTCGGCGAACGCTCAGGGTGCAAAGCGCTGACCGGACGGGTAGACTGGAGGCGCAGGGGGGGAACGTGAACGACGCAGCCGGAGACTTGGCAAGGCGCGCAGGAGGCTGGCGGAGCTGGAAGCCGAGGTCCGGGCCGCGCGCCCCCGCGAGCTGCTCTTTTCTCACGCCATCGATCTGCTGTGCGTCGCGGGGGGGAAGATGGCTACTTCAAAGAGCTCAATGCAGCCTGGGCCGACGTCCTCGGCTGGAGCCTGGAGGAGCTCACTGCGTCGCGCTTCATCGACTTCGTGCACCCCGAAGATGCGGCAGCGACGCTGGCGGCGGCGCAGAGCCTCGCAGCGGGAGCGACGCTGACCAGGTTTCGCAACCGCTATCGGCGCCGCGATGGCAGCTATCGCTCGCTCTCGTGGAATGCGGTGTTCGACCGCGACGCGCGGCAAATTCTCGCGGTCGCGCGCGATGAGACCGATGCCGTTCTGACACGCCAGGCGCTCGAAACGAGTAAAGCCGCGTACGCTCAGCTCTTCAACGGTCACGCTCGACGGGTTCTCGTTTCACGACATGATCTTCGACGAGCGAGGCAATCCGGCAGACTACCGATTCCGCGCCGTCAATCCGGCCTTCGAGGAAATGACGGGACTGAAGGCGCACGATCTCGTCGGCCGTCGCGTACTCGAAGTTCTACCAGGCACGGAGAAGCACTGGATCGACGTCTTCGGAGGCGTCGCCAAGACGGGCGCGCCCATCCGTTGCGAGAACTACTCGCAGGCATTCGACAAGTGGTTCGAAGTCCTCGCCTTCCGTCCGGCAGAGGGGCATCGGTAACATCGAGCTCGCGCAGGAGGACGTGACTCGCGATCCGGAGGGAGCGCGTCGGGATCGATCGTGGTGATAGTGGCTTCGGCGACAGCAGGCTTCCGTCCAACCTGGGCGACGCTCATTCGACCTTCTGGGCAAGCCCTTTGGAAAGCGCGAGCTGAGGAGCGCGTTGCGCAGGGTTCTCGAGACCCACCCGGCGTAGCCGGTGCTCTGGCTTGGCAGGCGCTGCTTGCCTCTGCACGCACCTTGCGTCACCCTAACGGCAACACGGTGGCTGAACGGATGACTTTGCTGGGCACGCTCTCGCGCATCGCTAGCGCCGTTTGCTCACTGGCCGTGCTGGCGGCCTGGTGTTCCTGCGGGGGTTCGTCCGGGCCGGGCTTGCGCGGGCAGCTCTCCGGGCGAACCTTCTTGCTCGACTCCGCGCAGGGCTTCACCCCCGTCGCACAGACCACCGTCCGGCTCAGCTTCGAGGAAGCGCAGATCCGCTTTTCCGCCGGCTGCAACTCGTTCAGCGGCTCGTACTCGCTGTGCGGCGACGCTCTGTGCGTGCAGGCGCTCGGGTCCACGGAGATCGGCTGCGCAGCGCAGCTGCAAGCGCAGGATCAATGGCTGGCAGATTTTCTGACGGCTCGCCCGGGCCTGAGCCTGGACAGTGTTCAACTGACATTGAGCGGCGCTGACGCGACGCTCGCCTTTCTCGAGCGCGAGGTCGCGGATCCGGATCGTGCGCTCACCGGCAGAGTCTGGAACATCGATACGTTGATCGACGGTGACAGCGCCAGCAACATCCCGCTACCGGTCAGCCCCACCGTGAGTTTCGATGACGTCGGCTCCGTCCAGATCTTCACCAGCTGTAACAGGGGGGCCGGCAGCTACACGCGCCAGGCAGACCAGCTCCGGTTCTCGGGCATCGTGTACAGCCAACAGCCTTGTTCCAGCTCCAGCTCGGCCGCCGCGGAGGCGCACATCCAACGCGTGCTGAGCGACGGCACGCTCACGGCGCAGATCGAAGCTTCGAGGCTCACCCTGACGCGCGACGATGTCGGCCTGAGCGCGACAACCGAGTGAACAGAGACGGCAGAATTGACGCAGCGGCACTCCGCCGCGCCCAACCCGCGCTGCGTGTCGCACTCGTCCTCGCTTGCCTGGGGGTAGCGAGCGCGCTCATCTTGTGGCCTCTCACCGGGCCCGATTGGATCATCGGCCACAACGAGGGGATGCGCTATCTGGCGCTGGCCGAGCATTTCCAGCGCGTGTTGCGCTGGACGGCGTCGTACCCGCGCTGGCTCCCGGAGCTGTACGGCGGCCACGGCTACCCGACGTTCGTCTTCTACCAGCCACTCGTGTTCTTCCTGGACACGCTCTGGCGCTCCGCCTTTCCGGGCGCCCGCGCGCTCTGGGCCACGCTCTGGACGCTCCTGGTCCTGGGTGGCTCGGGTGCCTACCTGCTGGGCCGGCGCTCGGGAGGGCGGGTCTGGGGGCTGTGCGTGGCCGGCGTCTTCCTGCTCTCACCGTATCTCTACGTCGATCTGTTCGTGCGGCAGGATCTGAGCGAGCTCAGCGGCTCGATGCTCTTGCCCTGGGCGCTCTTCAGCCTGCTGCTCGTGCACGACCGCCGCACGGTGGGCGCGGTGGGCCTGCTGTCGCTGTCGCTGGCCGCGCTGATCTACGCGCACCCCATCATCGCCCTGCTGGCCTCACTGTTTCTCTCGCCCATCGCCGCAGCGCTGTGCTTTCGCGAGGGTCAGCTCGATCGGAAGGTGGCAGCGCAGCTGGCGCTCGGCGCCGTGCTCGCCCTGCTGCTCAGCGCACCCTATTGGCTGCCCTTCGTCTCGATGCAGGACGAGGTCAATCTGCAGCACGTGGTGGGTGACGGCGCACGTCACCACACCGTTTACTGGTCCCAGTTCTTCGATCGCACCTGGGGCTTCGGCGGGTCGCTGCCCGATACCGCAGCCGACCAGATGTCCTTTCAGCTCGGCGCGCCGCACTTCGCGCTGGCGCTCGGCGCGGCGCTG
>JAICTU010000333.1 GCA_025936205.1 Polyangiaceae bacterium
CAGCGTGCGCTCGCCGCCGTGCCGCGTGCAAAAGTGGAGGCGGCAAAGGTCGTCCTGGAAGCAGTGGCGCGTGAGCTCGCCAAGGATGCAGCGCTGGCGGGCTCCTCCCAGGACTGAGGCGAGCGAGCCCGGCCTTTTGCACAGCTGGGCTCGCCCTGGTGGTTCTTCATCAGCGCTCGCGCGGACGACAGAGCTCTATTGCGTGCCTCAGATGCTGGCGTACTCCAGACTCGGTAGCTTCCCGCCAAAATGTTCATGAACAAGAACGCCCCCAGTGTTGCCAAGGCGACCAGCGGCAGCCACATCAGACCGGCATTCTCCAAATGGATCGCTGGGCCCGAGTTGAGGACTGGATAGGCGACGAGATCGGAACCAGCAGCTGTACGGTGCTGACCCCGATGTTTCCTCCTGCCGCGTTCAATCCGAGCGCGAAGCCCTTCTCGCGGTTCGGGAAGAAGAACGAGATGTTGGCCATGCTCGAAGAGAAGTTGCCGCCACCGAGCCCCTGCGGTCGCGGCCGCCAGCGTCATCAGCCAGAACGGCGTCTCTGGATTTTGTACCAGCACGACCAGCGACAGGCTCGGGATTAACAGCAGCAGCGCGCTCACGATGGTCCAGTTTCGCCCACCGAACTTCGGCACAGCGAAGGTGTACGGAAAACGCATCAGTGAGCCCACGAACCCGGGGGTCGCTACGAGCTGAAAGAGCTGCTCGGTGCTGTAGGGAAAGCCCGCCTTGGGCAACCGAGCAGCCACGACGCTCCAGGCGAGCCAGACTGAAAACCCGATGTTCTCCGCCAGAATGGACCACCAGAGGTTCCGCCAGGCGATGCGCTTGCCCCCGGTCGCCCAGAACTCTGGGTCATCAGGATTCCAGTCGCTGATCCAATGTTTGCCGTGCATGTCCATTTTCGCCTCCGACCGGAGGGTGCAGAAGGACGTGTTGCCGGGGAATTTCGACGACTCGAAGCGTGATGGCCCGGCATGCCTGGACGTGCGGAAACAGCCCGATATGATTGTAACAGAAACTAAATGCCGCTCGCCCACGCGGCAGCTTCGAGCAGCAGATATCCGCAGCTACTCGGAGGCGCTCACCGATGCGCGCGTGGGCGAGTCATGGGGCCATGAGCAAGGCACGTGCCCTGGCTCTCATCGCAATGGAACGCGGCGTCGGCCGCTGCCAGGTCTCAAAGCACAGACGCACTGCTAGGTCGCTGTGACTCGTTGTGCCGCTCCTTTTATGCCAGTGTGACAAAAGTAGTCACTGTCTCATTGGTCCCGCCTCGCTCCAGTCGTGCCGGAGAATGAGCCCAGGCAAAGGAGCTTCTGATTGCGGGTGCAACCAGCTATGGATCGGGATGGGCGTCGTGCGTGTCGACGTCAGGTCGAGGGGAGGCATGATAGGATTGGTCTGGAATGGCGGACTTCGATGTGCCGGCGGACGTGCAGCGCTTTCTGCAGGACTACGTCGAATCGCTGGAGCAGCTCGAGATTTTGGTGCTGCTTCAACCCCGCATCGAGCGCGCCTGGTCCGCCCTCGAAGTAGCAGGTGAGCTCCGCATCCGAGACTCGGTGGCCGAGGAGGAACTCCGCCGGCTGCGCGATCGCGGCTTGCTGGTCGCCGTGGGCTCGACGAGCAACCCGAGCTTTCGCTACGGGCCCACATCGGAGAGCTTGGCGATGATGACGCAACGACTCGTCGAGACCTATGACGCGCAGCGGGTGGCAATCATGAGGCTCATGACGGCGACCGCCATTCAGCGTCTCCGTGCGGGGGCGCTGGGTGTATTTTCCAATGCGTTCGTGTTCGGAAAGCGCGAGAAGCCCGATGGCTGAGGCCGTATATGCGCTGTGCGCGGCGACGAGCGTGACCTGCGCCCTGCTCCTACTCCGAGGCTACGCAGCCTCCCGCGCTCGGCTACTCTTCTGGGCCAGCCTTTCCTTTGCCGGTTTGGCGCTGAACAACATCCTGTTGTTCGTAGATCTGGTGCTGATCCCCAAGGTGGACCTCAGCGAGCTGAGGGGTGCGGTCGCGTTGGCTGCGCTCGTGGTTCTTCTGTTCGGGCTGATCTGGGAGCGACAGTGAATCCGATACTCGGCGGAGCCCTGACCCTCGCGTGCGCCCTTGCGAGCTTGTTCTTCCTTCGATTTTGGCGCGATAGCCGCGATCGCTTGTTTCTGTTCTTTTCCTTCGCGTTTGTCGCCATGGCCGCGAACTGGCTCGTGTTGGCGCGCGCGCCCCACCTTCCAGAGACGGCAGCGGGCGCATTTCTACCGCGGCTGGTCGCCTTTCTCCTGATCATCGCTGGCATCATCGACAAGAACCGCCGGAGTGGCCGCCCGAGTGCCTGAGATGGGACCTCGAGCAGTGCGGACGGGCGCATGATTCGTGCTGAAGCACCCGCGTCGGCGGCGCTGCGTGGTATTCGCCTCGAGCGCCGGGGGATATCCGAGGGCGAGCCTGGTTGGCTACCACCACTGTTGCTCGAAAGCGTCGCCGCTCAGACTGTCGCCACCTCGGCGGCGTCACCGTCGACGGCGCTGAGTAGGCCTGACATAGATGCACCACAATTCCCCCTGGTCGAGCTCAGGGCTCGACCTCGTACGGGATGGGAATCACCAGGACTGACCGCTGCGCGAAATCGACCACCCTGGACGCAACGCCGAAACGGTCGTGGCGGCGGCCGGGCCTCTGTCCAATGACGACGAGATGGGCATCGCGCGCCCGGGCCTCATCCAGTATGGCATCCACCGGATCGGCATCGTCGCGAACGACCGCGTGCACGGGAGCGAGCAAGGACTCGGACGCCCGGCGCAGTCGCGCGAGTCCTGCGGCTCGTCCGGGCTCGCCCCGCAGCACATCCACAGCGTCCTGGGTTTTCGCGCGCCCCCACATGGGCTGCGGATCGAGATTGTGGACGGCGATGATGTCGCTGTTCATGCGCCGACCGAGCGCGCCCGCAAAGCGCAGCACGGGATACTCGCCATGACGCAGATCCGTCGCCGCGACGATGGTTTGCACCGTGCACGGTGTTCGGGAGACCAGTATGGGTGTCCTCGTCCGTGCGCTGAGCGCGCCGACGATCTCGCTGAGTCCAGCCTTCTGGGCTGGAAGGAGCAGTAACTGGGCCTGAACCTCGTCCACGTAGCGCCCGATCTGCGTCACAAAGTCGCCACGGACGATGGAGAATCGCCGTGGCATGCTGTCCGGGGAGGAGAGTCGACGGATCCAAGAGCACGTCGACCGATGAGACACCAGCGTGTGCTCTACCGCGCGCAGTATTGGGAGCGCATTGTGTGCCCCGAGTACACAGCCAACCTCCTTCTCCTCGGGCAGCACTCGTACGACGTGCAGGTGAGCGCCCGTGTCGCGAGCAAGCCGCGCGGCCCAGCGTAAGCAGGAACTGGGGCGACCACTCTCAAAGAGCGCGAGCACGACCGGCCCTGGCGAGCAGGGCGTCGTCGCCGATGCTTCGTTCATGCCGCCCGAGCGTAGCGGAGCTGCTGCGCCCGATGACATTGCTTGCCGACCGCGCATGAGCCCTCCTTGCAGCTGGTCAGTGCCGAATGACCAGCCAATGTGGTTGCTGTTACAATTACGTTTTTATACGCTGCCGAGGGCTTTTTGGCTAGCATCTCTGCATGAGCACGCGGCTCGAAGCCAAGCTGGACGGACGCTCTGGTATCGCGATGCTTTCCATTCGCGGCTTTTTGTCTGTGGCTGGGGATGTTTCCGCGCGCGCGCCGGATAGTCAGTGCGCATATGTCCTTCAGCTCGCCCGGACGTTGGCGCGATTCGGCCACGATGTGGACATCTGGACGCGTCCGCTGTCCAATCAGCCCGCACTGGAATGGGTGGTGCCCGGCGTGCGCATTTTGCGCGTGCCCTGCTGGGGCCGAGATTCAGGTAGCGATCCCAGCAGCGCCAGGAGCGCCGTGGAATGGAGCGAGCACGTCCTTTCCGTGGTCGAGGATCAGGGCCTGGAGTATGCGTTTCTGAATAGCCACTTCTGGGATGCGGGCCTGGCAGCACACTACCTGTGCGCCGCGTTGCGGATTCCGCACGTGCACACACCGCACTCCCTGGGTCTGGCGCGCTACCCCGGGCTGGGCGGACCTGCTTCGAGGCCCGAGGCGTGCGATCGTGAATCACCTTTCGACCGAGGCGCTCTCGAGGAGCGCGTGGCCAGCGAACGCATGGTGTCGAATGGTGCGCAACTGGTCGTCGCGATGAGTCCTGAGCAGAAGCAGCTCTTGCGGAACGCCTACGGTGTGCCCGCAGACCGGTTGTCGAGTTGTCACCCCCTGGAGCCGAGGTGAGAGGAAGCATGCCTTGCCGACCATTTCGTGCGGTAGTTCGCGGCGCGGCCGCGCAGAGCCGGGCCGGTGCAAGGATTCTGCTGCGCCCACCGGCTCGCGTCCTGTTCGCTTTCCAGGAGTGTCCGCGCACGCCCTGGAGCTTGCGGCGGGCGATCGCGCTGGCGCGAGCCCTCGACTCCGAGCTACATGCGATGTTCGTATCACCGCTGGACGTGAGTGGCGACTCTCTGTCGATGGAGAGCAGTTGCTCCGGCATCGACGCGAAGGGAGGGGAGGATGGGGTGGAGCTCGCGCGTGCATGGCTTGCGGATGCACTGGGCGCAGATGGCGAGGCGGACGCGCTCCACAGCGGCTGGGGTGACTTCACGGAACAAGTGTCGGCCTACGCCCGAGCCATCGATGCGAGCCTGATCGTCGTTCCCCCGCCACGTGGCAGCGGGGAAGATGTTGCTGCGTTGGCGCATGCTGCCCGAGTGCCCGTCCTCGTCGCTCGAGACCGCGCGGCGGGAGACGCCATCGTCGCAGCAACCGATCTGGAGGATTGCAGCTATCCGGTGTTGCGCGCAGCCACGCATCTCAGTCGTAGGCTGTCGGTGCCACTGATCGCGCTGCACAACCTCAGTCCGGTCAGCGTGCTCAGCGCGATTGATCTGGTGTTGTCGGAACCACGCAGCCCCGTGCGGACGCTGATCGAGCTCGAGCGCCATCGCCTGAACCAAGCCGTGCGTGCATTGCCCAGTCCGGTGACGCCGCTCATGGCGGAGGAGGTCGACCCCGTCGAGGCAATCCTGCGGGAAGCGCGCGGCGGCGGCGTCGATCTGGTGGCGGTCGGGGCGCGCCGCGAGATGTGGTGGGCGCGCTGGCTACGGCGCAGCGTCCCAGTGCGCGTCGTGGAGCGCGCACCGTGTTCGGTGCTAGTCGTTCCCATCTTTGAAAGTGGAGCAGCGGGCTGCGAGGCGCTCGCGTGGGTTTGAGGAAGCCCTCCACGCTGGACTGATCGAGCCGGCAACGCCTTCGATGCTCGCCGCGCTGCTGCGACCATAGCGCCACAACCGTGCGAAAATCGTGGCTCGTCGCGGATCGGGTGCCAGGCCCGTTCGCGCAGGGCGTGCTGGCTCCGCCCTGCGGAAGGGATCCTTCGTGGAACGTCACTTTTGGCGCGAGAGATGCAGTCATGAACGCGACGCACCGAGGCGTCCCTCCATGATCGGACTCCACGAAATGCCAGGCTTCCCCCTCACGCACGCTGTCGGCGTGGGAGCGCCGTCTTGATCCTGCTGCAAGCGAGTTCCCGGAAGATCGTGCGTGCAGTGGGCGGGCTCGTTCGGGTGCTGGTCTGGGTCGTTCTGGGGTTGATGCTGCTTCTGGCGCTGAGCATGGTATCGCTCAGGTTTCCAGCCGTGAGCCGCCTTGTGAGCGGCAAGATCAACGGGCTGCTGGCGCCTACCTTCCAAGGCCAGCTGCTCGTGGTCGAGCTCGGACAAGTCGATTTCGACGGCGTGTCAGCTGCCGCCGTGGAGGTGCATGACCCTGCCGGGCGCACTGTCCTGGTGGCTCGCGGGATCGACGTGCAGCTATTCTGGCCCGCGGTCGCTTACCACGCATTGATCGGCAGCGATCCCTTGCGCATTCCGATCCAGCGTGTGCGGATCGGCCATCTGGACGTTACCTTGATCGACGATGGCACGGGCAGCCCCACGCTTGTCCATGCGTTGGAACCGCGAGAGGTCCAGCCAGCAGACCCCAGCACGGTGAACACGGGCATCAATGTCGATCAGCTGGAGCTCAGAAAGGCCCGTGTGACAGGCGCCCTGGCGGCTGTGCCCCAGGTCGACGTCGAGCTGTCGAATTTGAACGGACGCCTGCGCAAGGGCGCCGACGGCCTCGCCATCACGCTGCGGAACCTCGAAGTCCAGGCTCGCCAGCTACCCACGGTCGACCAGGTGGGGGGACGGCTGGAGGCCGAGCTGTGGCTGCCCGCGGAGGGGCGCGACACCGTCGCCGGCCCTTCGATGGATCAGATCCGCACGGACGTCCGCAGCCTGCGCCGGGAGCCACCCGAGCGGCGCCTGAGACTCGCATTCCACGGCAACGTCGCAGGTAGCGGCACCGAGCTGCACATGCGCTGGGTCGGCCAAGAGTTGCTCGCCGAGCTACGGGCGAACGAGCTGACTCCCGCGACCCTCGAGCGACTCGTGCCCGCGCTGGCGCCGACGGCCCCCGTCGAGCTGACAGCGAAGGCCGAGGGGAGACTGCAAAATCTGGGTCTCGAGGCGCAGCTCGAACAAGCTGGCTCTCGGATCAGCGCACGCGGCCGCCTGCGCAGCGAAGATGATGGCAGCCGCCATGCCTCCTTGCACCTCGATATGACGGGCCTGGATCTGTCACGGCTGCTCGCCAGTGCGCCGCACACGCAGGTTGCGCTGACAGCGACCGCGAGTTTGGATTCGACCTCGGAGGGCAGCCACGGCCGCTACCGGCTGCTGAGCGTGGGCTCCCGCGTCGCGGGCGAGGACATGCCGCCCACGACCCTCGAGGGGGAGCTGCAGATGCCCGCTTCGCGCCCGCTGCGTACCAGCGGTACGCTCGATGTAGCCGAGCCCGGTGCGGCGACGCACCTCACTTACACCGCCCGTTTGGAGCCAGAGGGGCTGAGCGCCGATCTGTTCTCCAGCACGCAGCTCGCTCGGGCGCCGCGGCTGCGCAACCGCCTTGGTATTGATGCACGGGGCCGCCTGGAGCTGCGAGCGAAGGTCGCCCAAGGAGCCAAACAGATCGATGCCGAGATCGCACTCGATCTACGCGATGTACGGCAGGGTGCTTTGGGGCTGGGAAGGCTCGAGGCCCACGGCTCTGCGCAGGGTGATCTCAGGGACCCGGAGCTGCGGGTGCGCGCCGACGGGTATCAGATGCGCGTCGCCGGCCGCACGGTGTCGCGGGTCTGGCTGTCGGCTCAGGGCACCACCGAGCGAGCCGCACTGCGAGCTCGCGTGACCGGCACCCATCCCGACCGCATCGAGCTCGCGGCCCAGCTCGCACCGCGTTCCGACCGTCAGATCCGTAGCGCCCGCCTGCGCGTGTGCACAGGCCCTGAAGAAATGCGCCTGCGTGCCGCGAGCATTGGCTTCTCGGGCGGACGGCTGCGGGTGGATCGCCTGACCCTCGACGGGCCTGGGAACGCCACGCTCTCCTTGCGTTATGGGCGCGCGCTGGAGCAGCTGGATCTCACGACCCGGAGCCTCGATGCCGCCCGAGTGTTGAAGATCGCCGGCATCCAGAGTCGACTGCACACGGCCCGCGCGGACCTGGAGCTGCATCTCTCCAGCCCTTCGGGACGCGCGACGGGCACGCTCGTTGGCGACCTTCACGAGATCACGTATGGCGAGCTCCGGGGTTCCGTGCAGACGAATCTGAAGCTCGAGCACGATCGTCTCAACGGGCAGGCAGAGCTGCGGCTCGCTCCAGGCGGAGCGACACAAGTCGCGCTACATGACGTGCGCCTGCCGCTGGGGGGACGGCCCTTGCGGAGGTTTTCCGGTGATATCGCGCTGCGCGGCGTGGCCGATCTGTGGCAGCTGCGGTCGCTTTTACCCCTGGCCGGAGTAGAGCGCGCACAGGGCCTCGTCCGCTATGGATTGAACGTGTTCGGCGATCGCCACGGAGGTCGCCCGGCCATAGAAGCACGCGTGCAGAGTCGCTCGCTGCTCGTGGTGGGCCAGCGCGTTGATGCAGGGCATACGCCGGACGCAAAGCAGGCGCACAAGAGCGCGCCTTGGAGTATCCGCGGCGTCGACGTGAACCTGTTCGCCTCGCTCGAACGGGGGGTGGCGAAGACCCGCGGCGAGCTGTTCGACCTGCGAGGCGAGCTACTCGACTGGAACGCGAGCTGGCGCGAGCTGCCGAGAATCCTGCGCTCGCCCTCCCGAAAGGCGCGCTCTTGCATGCACCGTTCGAAGCGCAGCTGCGAATGCCGGCGCGCGCTCTCGCGCAGCTTCCCGCGGAAATTCGCCCCGGCGAGATCGAAGGGAATGCCTCGCTGTCCGTGGTAGCGGACGGGACGCTGAGCGAGCCGCAGCTGCGAGCCCACGCGGAGCTCACGGACTTCAATGCCGCCTCGAAGCGCAAGAGCCAGACTTCCATGGACCTGAGCCTCGACGCGGACTACTCGCCCGCCGGCGGCAGCGTCTCGGCAAAAGCCATGCGCAAGTCGCAGGCGGTGCTCGGCCTCGACTCACGCTGGACCGGCGATTTGCGGCGCCTGGCGAACGCTTCGGCCGGCAAGAGCCCGGTCCTGGCTCAGCTCGATCTCGACTTGCGCGAGTTCCCGCTGGGCGTGGTGCCTCTTCTGCAACAGCACCATGTGCGCGGGCAGGTGACCGGCACCGCCCGGGTGAAGGACTATGGCAAGGACGCCAGCCTGGCCCTCGATCTGCGGACGAGCCAGCTGAGGGTCGAGCGCCTGTTCGTGGGCGACTTACACGCGACCGCGCGCAGCGAGGGCGGCCAGCTCGAGCTGAACAGCGAGATCGATGGAAAAGCGGGGCGCGCCGAGGCCAGGGTCATGGCTCCTTTCGTCTGGGGGGACCGTGTGCTGCCAAGCTCGAGTGGCCCGCTCGAAGGTGTCGTGCAAACGCGTGAACTGCGCCTCAGCGCTTTGATGCCATTGCTGCGGGGCGCTGTCAGCGAACTGGATGGCAAGCTCGACGCGCAATTTCGAGCTTCGATCCAGGGCTCGGCGACCCAGCTCACCGGGCACGCCACGCTCCGAGAGGGAGTGGTGCAAGTGCCCGCCATTGGTCAGCGCTTCAGCGACATCGAAGCTGAAATGGAGGCGGAGCCTGGCATTCTGCGGATCGACCCAATCAAGGCCCGCGGCCTGAGCGGGGGTTTTTCGGCTCAGGCCCGCGTGCTGCTCAATGGACTGGTGCCCACGTCCGCTCGAGCCAGCCTGCAGATCAAGGAGAAGGGCCAGTTGCCGCTCACGATCCAGGGGGAAACCCTGGGCGACATCTGGGGCAATCTGGAGGCCAACTACCACTACGACGCTGGGATGAAGACCCACCTGATCGACGTGAATCTCGACAAGGTGCACGTGATCCTTCCCGATGCTCCGCCCCGCGCTCTGCAAGACCTGTCCCAGCCGGAACACATTCGAGTCGGCTATCATGACCGCAGCGGCGACTTCCTGACGATAGCGCTGCAGCCGTTGGAGGAACCGAGCCCACCATCTGACCAGAAGACATTCGTGAAGGTGGATCTCGGTTCACTTTCGTTGGTCAAGGGGCAGCAGGCCAAGGTCGATTTGACGGGCACGATCCAGGCGCTGAGCGGCGACGAGTTGGATGTCCGAGGGCTGATCGAAGCCAAACGGGGCCACCTGGACATCTCGGGAAAAACGTTCGACATTGAACGGGGCACGGTATCATTCACGGGGGGCGCCCCGGATAATCCGACGATCAGCGCCGTGGCCCGCTATGACGCGCCCGCGGGGTATGCCGTCTATGCCGAGTACACGGGCACCGTGAGCCAGGGTAAGCTCGCTATGCGCTCTGAGCCTCCGCTGAGCCAGGACGAGATCGTCACACTGCTATTATTCGGCAGCCCCGACGGAGCGCTCGGCGCGGGCAGCGGCGGCTCGCTCGATACGGCATTGGGTGTTGCCGGCGGCACGGCGGCACGAGGTTTGAATCGCGCGATTTCGGACGTGACTGATCTCGATGTGTCGGCACGCGTGGACACTAGCACCGGGGCGCCCCGACCGGAGCTGGTGTTGCAGCTAACGCCACGAGTCGCTGCCAAGGTCACGGAGGCGCTCGGGGAGCCCGTGCCAGGACAGAGTCCCGATCGCACCTTCGTGACTCTCGATCTGCGGCTGGGCAGTAGCTGGTCGCTCTCCACGACCGTCGGAGATCGGGGGGCTACCGCATTC
This sequence comes from Polyangiaceae bacterium, assembly GCA_025936205.1. The sequence goes on from JAICTU010000333.1 coordinate 10,249, forward strand.
GACATGATTTGGCG
>JAICTU010000403.1 GCA_025936205.1 Polyangiaceae bacterium
CACCAGCACCCGGCTGCGCCCCGGTCAAACCGTCGCCGGCAGCGTCGTGCAGATCGGCCAGGACTACGTGTTCGTCGACGTGGGCACGACCACCGAGGGCCGCATCGACCGGCGCGAGCTGGAGGACGCCAAGGGCGAGCTGAGCGTGCGCGTCGGCGATCAGGTGCGCGCCAGCGTGGTGAGTGCCGACGACGTCGCTGGGCCGCGTTTGTCGGTCGCCTTCGGGAAGGGGCGTACCAAGCTCGACGAAGGTGCTCTGGAGGCCGCGCGCGACGCGCGGCTGGCCGTGGAGGGCGTGATCGGCAGCGCGGTCAAGGGCGGCGTCGAAGTGCGGGTGCTCGGCGCTCGCGCCTTCTGCCCCGCTTCGCAGCTGGGCCAAGAGTACATTGCCGACCTGGCCGGCCTCGAGGGCCAGAAGATGGAGTTCTTGATCCTGGAGGTGAAGAACGGCGGCCGTGACGTGATCGTCAGCCGCAAGGCCTTGCTGCAAGAGCGCCAGGGTCAGGAAGCGGCGCGCAAGCTGGCCAGCCTCGAGGTGGGCAATGATTATCCGGCGAAGGTCGTGTCCGTGCAGAAGTACGGCGCCTTCGTCGACCTCGGCGGCGGAGTCGAGGGCCTGATCCACATCTCCGAGCTGGCGCACGGTCGCATCGACCGCGTGGAAGACGTGCTGAACGTGGGCGAAGAGATCACGGTACGCCTCCTGGCGCTGCAGCCCGGAGACAAGCAGGGCGCCCCGCCCAAGCTACGCCTGTCGCTGCGCGCGCTGTCGGAACCGGCCGCGCCCCAGGCGGAGCCCGAGCGCGGCGAAGTGCTGCTGGGCACGGTGAGCAAGGTGACCTCGTTCGGCGTGTTCGTGGACACGGCGAAGGGCACGGGGCTGGTCCCCTCGCGCGAGCTGGGTACGCCGCGCGGCTCGGACGCGCGGCGCGCGTTTCCGGTGGGCAAAGAGGTGAGCGTCGTGCTGGTCAACAAGGACCCGTCGCGCGGCATCACCTTCAGCATGTCGCGCGTCGCCGCGGTCGAAGAGCGGCGCAACTACCACGAGTTCTCGCAGGCGCAGCAGGCACAGCGCGACGAGGGCGCCGCGATCGGCAGCTTCGGTGCACTGCTCCGCAAAGAGCTGAAGCTGCCTGCGCCTACAGCGGCACCCCCAGCGGCCGTGGCACAGCCGGCTACGCCTCCCGTTGCCGCGACCGCCGCGGTCCCCGCTCCCGCGCCAGCTCCCGCTCGCCCCGCGCGAGCCCCTGCACCCGAGCAGGGTCCCGCCGCCGCCGATCGCGCCCGCGTCGATCGCGCTCCCCACCCGCGCGGGCCCTCGCCCGCCGATCGCGCCCGCGTCGATCGCAGCCCCCCTGCCCAGCGCCAGGCCCCCGCTTCCCAGGGTGGCTCTGCCCAGAAAGGCAAGGACCTCGGCGTCGTGCGCGGCCGGCGCAAGCCCGGAGGCGAGGCGTGAACGCGCCGTGCGTGATCAGCGTCGCCATCACCGGTTCGCTGCCCACCAAGGAGCAGAACCCGGCCGTCCCGATCACGCCCAGCGAGCAGATCGAATCGACGCACCAGGCGTTCGAGGCGGGCGCCGCGCTGGTGCACATCCACGTGCGCGATGACGCCGGCAAGCCGGCGTCGGATCCGGCGCGCTTTCAGCGCGTGCAGGAGGGTGTGCGCAAACACTGCCCGGGCATGATCATCCAGTTTTCGACCGGCGGACGCGGCCGCAAGCTGGAGGAGCGCGGCGCGATGCTGTGGCTTCGCCCCGACATGGCCTCGCTCGCCACCGGCTCGGTGAACTTCCCCTCGTCGGTCTACGAGAACCCGCCCGATTTCGTCGAGGCTCTGGCACGGGAAATCGCCGCCCAGGGCGCCAAGCCCGAGGTCGAGATCTTCGACGTGGCGATGCTGTACAACGCAGTCGAGCTGGTCAAGGCAGGCCTGTTGAAGCCGCCACCGCACGTGCAGTTCGTGCTCGGCCTGAAGAACGCGCTGCCCGCGCGGCGCGAGTTGCTGGAGTTCTTGATCCGCGAGCTGAACGCGCTCCTACCGGGCGCCACCTGGACGGCGGCAGGCATGGGCCGGCACCAGCTCACGGTCAATCACTGGGCGCTGGAGCTGGGCGGGCACTGCCGCACCGGGCTGGAAGACAACATCCGCTTCGACCAGTCACGGCTCGCCGCCAGCAATGCGGAGCTGGTGCAACGGGTCGCCCAGCTGTGCGCGGAGCACGGCCGCGGCGTCGCCACGCCCGCCCAGGCGCGCCACCTGCTGTCGCTGCCCGAGAGCAACTGACGTTTCGCCGGCTCGCCAGCGCAGCGGCGCCGGAGGTGGGACGCAGACGGAGATCGGACGACATCGCACCCCTCGCGGCCCGCAGCGCTGTCGAATTTTTCGAGGCGTGAGCCCGCCGACGGGTGACGCGCGAGGCGGGAGACGGTAGGCAGGGCTGGCGAACGAGCCGTCTAGAAGGGTCTCGATGCCGGAAGCTGCTGCGCGCTCGAACTTGGGGCGCTGTCCTGCCTGTCAACAGCTGGTGACCGTGCCCGCGGAGGGCAGCTCGGGTGAACTGGCCTGCCCCGCGTGTCAGCACCGCGCTCCCGCCGCGTCCTTCGCGACGGTGGAGCTGCCCCGAGCCGCGATCGTGGTGCCCGCGCAGGAGCCCTCGCGTTCGGGCGCGCGAGGCATGGCGGCCGATCCAGATCGGACACACCTGCTGCTCGATCTGGCACCGGACGCAGCCGACGCCGGGGAGGAAGCGGACGCCGAGACGCCGGCCCGCGGCCACGTCGCGGCGAGGCCGCCCGGCAAGCCCGCGCGCAGCGCTCCGCCCAGGGGCAGGCCGTCGCAGCAACGCGCCGCACTGGACAACGAACGCACCCATCTGCTGCTCGATGCCGCTGACCTGCGGGAGGAGCCGGCGGAGACCAGCGCGAAATCCCGAGTCGACGACGAGCGCACCCATCTGTTGCTCGACGCCGCCGATCTGCGAGAGGAGCAGGCCGAGCCGTCTCCGCGCCGGCCTCGGCCACGCCGTAGCTCCGGCAGCGAACCTTCGGCAAACGCGGTGAGCTCGGACGATGAACGAACCCACCTGCAGCTGGGCCCGCTCTCGCTGCGCCCCGAGCAGCCGGCGCCGCTGGCGCGCGCCCTGGGATGGGTGAGCCGGCTCGTGCCGCCCGCGCTGCGCCTGAGCGTGAAGCTCGACGAAGCGTTTCACGGCCGCTGGCTCTGGGCTCTGGGCGCCACCGCCGTGCTGTGCGGCTTCCTCGCTCCGGGCGTGGACTACATCGCCACGCGCGGCCGCGCGACGCTCGCCGGCTTCACCTGGCTCGCTTGCACCCTGGCGCTCGGGTTGCTCGGCATCTCGCGGCTGAACTCGCTGCGCGACGACGCGGGGCTGTGGGACCCGCGCCGGGCTCTCGTGCGCGCGCAGGCAGCATTCCGATTGCTGGTCGACGGCTTCGAGCACTTCGAGGCCTCACCCCGGCACCTGCGGCTCGCGTTGATCGGCCAGGCGCTGACGGCGATCGGGCTGTGCAGCTTCCTGTGGGCGGCGACGGTCGCGGGCCTGCGCTGGCTGTTCGGGCTCGATGCGGCAGCGAGCAGCTTGCCCGTGCTGAGCGGGCTGCTGCTGCTCGCCGGGGTCGCGGCCTCGTGGCAAGCAGCGCGCACGACACCGCGCCCCGGGCTCTTTCTTCAAGATTTCGGGAACTGTCTCGCGGCAGCCCTGGAGCTCCCCGCGATCGTCGATCTGTCGGAACCGCTGCCCGAAGCGTTCGCGCGCGGCACGACCGCCCTGCACGAGTGCGTGCTCGCGCTGGCCCAGTGGCAGCCGCGCGCCTGGCCCGACGAACCTGCCTACCGCCAGGCCCTCGGCCTACACCTGCAACGCCACCTGCCCGGCGCCAAGATCGAATCAGAGCGCTGGATGGGCGCTTCACGCCTCGACGGCGTGCTCGACCTGGTCGTCAACGGCATGATCGTGATCGGTGTGCAGCGCGGCTTCGACGCCTCCAGCGCTGAACGCGCCATCGGACAGATGAGCGGCTACGCACGCGCCTGGTCGGGCAAGCCGCTCTTGCTCGCGGTCTTCGAGGCGCCCCGGGAAGCCATGCTGGGCGCTCCGCAGGCGGCTCCGCTGGTCGGCGCCCACCAGGAGTTCGGCCTGCTCACGCTGCGATTTCCATTCGAGTAGCCGCAGCGCGCCCCGAAGTGCCGCCGGTGCCGCGAGCAGGAGGCCCGGCCATCCTCCTTTCCCGCAGGCAGTGCACCTTCTGCGCCGCGCACGGCCGCGCTGTGGCGGCCGTGCAAGGCTGGCGCATCAGCCCTTCTCGGGCTGCTCGAGCTGCTCCTTCTCGGTGCCGACCTCCCAGTCGTTGTCCGGCACGGCGTGGGCGTGATCGACGTCCACGTTGCGCGGCGTGCGCACGTGCTTCTGCACGACGGTGTCGTCCGGCCCCTGGTTGGCGGTGCGGCTGCGAGCTGGTTTCGTTTGTTTCATGGTTTTCTCCTTCGTGCTCGCTCCAGGGACTGCATTTCCCATGCCCGCGTCTCTGCACAGGGCGCTGGTCAGGCGCGCGGTACCGCCGCCAGCAGATCAAACAATGCCTGCGGGTTCGCCAGCGTGCCGGGGTTCACCACCTGTTCCACCGGGGCCCCGCCGATCAGGCGCTTGATGGGGACCTCCAGCTTCTTGCCGCTCAGCGTGCGCGGCACCTCCCGGATCGCGACGATTTCATCGGGCACGTGGCGCGGAGAGAGCCGGCCGCGCAGCGCCTGCTTGATGCTGCCGAGCAACGCCGCATCCAGTGTCTGTCCGGGCGCCGGCACCACGAACAACCACAGCGTGCCGCGGCCCTGGGCGTCGCTCGTGTCGACGACCACGCTGTCCTTGATCTGCGGTAGGTCCTCGATCACGCGGTAGAACTCGCTGGTCCCCATGCGCACACCACCGCGGTTCAGCGTGGCGTCGGAGCGCCCGCTGATCACGGCGCCGCCGTGCTCCGTGATCACGATCCAGTCACCGTGCCGCCACACGCCGGGGTACTGCTCGAAGTAGCTCTCGCGATAGCGGCGGCCGTCCGGGTCATTCCAGAAGCAGACCGGCATGCAGGGCATGGGCTCGGCGATCACCAGCTCGCCGACCTCGCCCTCGACCGGCTTGCCCGTGGCGTCCAGCGCCTGGACCTTCGCGCCCAGCGCGATGCATTGCAGCTCGCCCGAATGCACCGGCAGCAGCGGGCACGAGCACACGAAGGCGGTGCACAGGTCCGTGCCACCGCTCACCGAGCCGAGCAACAGATCGCTGGAGACCGCTGAATAAACCCAGTCGAAGCCGCTGCTGGGCAAGGGCGCGCCCGTCGAGCCCACGGCACGCAGCGCGCTCAGATCGAAGCTCGCGCCCGGACGAAGCTGCGCCGCGCGGCACGCCATCAGGAACGGCGCGCTGCAGCCGAAGTACGTGAACTTCTCCTCGGCGGCCAGGCGCCAGAGCGTGTTCAGATCCGGATAGCCCGGGTTGCCGTCGAACAAGATGATGGTGGAGCCGACGAGCAGGCCGCCAACCAGGTAATTCCACATCATCCAGCCCGTGGTGGAAAACCAGAAGAAGCGGTCGCTCGGCCCCAGATCGGAATGCAGAGCCAGCACCTTCAGGTGCTCCAGCAACATGCCGCCGTGGCCGTGCACGATCGGCTTGGGCAGCCCCGTCGTGCCGGACGAAAACAATATCCACAGCGGATGATCGAACGGCACCCGCTCCACCTCGAACGGCGCCGCTACCGAGCAGAGCTCCGCGAAGCTGAGCGCGCGCAACGTAGCGGAGCCCGCGCTCTGCCCCTGCCCTGGCTCGGGTGGCGCGGCGGCGCCGCCCTGCTCGTCGGCGATCGAGACCACGGCGCGCAGCGAGCCCAGCGCTGCACACAGGCGCGCGACCTCCGGCCTCCGATCGAAGTGCTTCCCGCCGTAACGATAGCCCTGGCAGGCGATCAATACCTTGGGCGCGATCTGCGAAAAGCGATCGAGCACGCTGTCGACGCCGAACTCCGGTGGACAGCTGGACCAGATCGCGCCGAGGCTCGCGGTGGCCAGAAACGCGATCAGCGCCTCCGGGGCATTGGTGACGTAGCCGACGACGCGGTCGCCGCGCTCCACCCCGAGCCGGCGCAAGCCCGCCCGGCAGCGCCCCACGGCCTCCAGCAACTCGGCGTAGCTGAGTTCATGACGGTCACCGTTCTCCGAGCGGTGCACGACGGCGCACTTCGAGCCGGGCCAGCGCGCGATGCGCTCGACATAGTTGAGCTGCGCGCCGGGAAACCAGCGAGCGCCCGGCATGACGCGCCGCTCGAGTACGCAGGAGAAGCCCTTGGGCCCGAGCTCGAAGTACTCCCAGAGGCTGCCCCAGAAGTCCTCCAGCTGATCGACGCTGTAGCGCCAGAGCGAGGCATAGTCGGCGAAGCTCCGGCCGCGCTCGCGAGCGAGCCAGCGCAGGTAGCTCGAGAGCTGTGAGCCTTCGCTCCGTTCTCGACTCGGAGTCCACAGCAGGTCGCCTGGATTGCTGGAGGAGGGGTCGCTGGAGGCGGCCACGTCCGGGCCCTTCTCGGGCGAGGCAGGCCCGCTCATGAGCAACCCCGCTCCATCGGATGGCAAATCGCGCAAACACTCGAGCTCATGTCCGGATCGTATCACGCTGCGCCGAGCAAGCGAGACTGGCTGCGAATGCCCGTGGTACGTTGATCAGCTCATGTTGCGGCCATTTTGGTTCGCGCTCTCCCGACTGCTTCTGCGGGGACACCCCGCTCCCCGACTGCTTCTGCGGGGACACCCCGCCCCCCGAGGGCTCCCGGTGTTCGTGTGGGCGCTGCTGGCTGGTCTGGCAGCGGCTGCGTCGAGCACGGCGTCCGCGGCGGACCTGCCGCCGCTCGCGATCCGACGCACCCGCCTCGACAACGGCCTGCGCGTGGTCCTGAGCCGCGACACGTCGCTGCCCACCGTCGCAATCTGCGTCACCTACGACGTTGGCGCGCGCAACGAAAGCGCGGAGCAGCGCGGGTTTGCGCAGCTGCTCGAACAGTTGATGTTCCAGGGCAGCCGCAACGTGGGGCCGGGCGAGCACCGGCGCTGGATCACCGAGCACGGGGGCCAGTCTGCCGCGGACAGCAGCGAGGATCGAACGCGCTTCACCGACGTGCTGCCCGCCAACGCCCTCGCGCTGGGTCTGTGGCTGGAGGCGGACCGAATGAGAGAGCTGGAGCTCTCGCGCACGGCGTTCGAGCGCGAGCTCGGCCGGGCTCGCGCCGAGTCGGCGACGCCACGCGCGCAGCAGGGATCGCTCGGTGATCGCGCGCTGCAAGCGTTGGTGTTTCGGGACTATCCGCCCTACGCGCACGCCGGTGGCTGGGAGGAAACGGACGCGCCCTCGGCCGACCCGCTGCCCGCGTTGCTCGCCTTCCACCGGCAGTATTACGTGCCCAACAACGCTGTGCTGAGCGTGGCCGGCAATTTCGAGGTGCTGGACGCGCTGAACCAGATCCACACGTACTTCTCTGACATCGCAAGCGTGAGCTTGCCCCCGGCGCCAGGCGGAGAGCCGCCGGAGCAGACCGAAGCGCGCAGCGCCGTGCTGGAGGCGCAACCCGGCAGTAGCAGCGTGCTGTGGCAGGGTTGGGCGATCCCCGCGCTGCGCACGCCCGAGCACGATGCGCTCGAGCTGGCCGGCGCCATCCTGGCCACCGGGGTCGGCTCGCGCTTGCATCAACTGCTCGTGCTGGAGAAGCTGCAGGCGCTGCGCGTGGCGGTCCGGACGGGCGGGCATCGCGGACCCGATCTGTTTGCCGTGCAGGCCACGCTGGTGGAGGGCGCCGATCCGGAGCAGGTGCGGCGGCTCATCCAGGGTCAGATCGCTTCGCTCGGTCGCTTCGGGCCCACCGGGGCCGAGCTGACTCGCGCGCAGAATCAGCTGCATGCCGGCCTACTGCGCGAGCTCGACGGCAACCGCTCGAGGGCCAGCGCGCTGGCAGACGCAGAGCTGTCCGCTCACGACGCACGACTGCTGGAGTCAGATCTGGAGCGCTACGAGCACGTGTCTCGCCAGGACGTCCAGCGCGCCGTCGCGCGCTACCTGCGCAACAACAGCCGCAGCGACGTGCTGCTGCGGCCCCGCCGCTCATGAGCCGAGCGAGTCGCCCCGCGCGAAGTCGGCTCGCCCTCGCGAGCGCGTTCTGCGCCGCGCTCGGCCCCGCTTGCGGCGGCAGCGCCCCGCCCGCGGCACAGCCCGCGGAGGCGCGCCCGGGCGCGCAGCAGCGTCCGCCGCCCGTCGCGCGTGCCAAGCCCTGGAGCTTCCCCCGCACCGCTCGGGGACGCCTCGATAACGGCCTCGGGCTGCAGGTGCTGCAGCGCCCGGGCGCAGCGCTGCTCGAGCTGCGATTGGTCGTGCTGAGCGGGACGGCCTCCGACGCTGAACGGCCCGGTGCGGCGGCTCTCACGGCCGCTGCGCTGCGGCCTGGTGCGCCCTGGCGCGCCGTGACACGTGAGCCGCTGGAGCGCGCCGAGCAGCTCGGTGCGCGGTGGG
>JAICTU010000619.1 GCA_025936205.1 Polyangiaceae bacterium
ACGGTGCGTGCCCCTCCCATGGCGCGCGCAGGCGGCTGCCGCCGAGCACGACATCGGGGAGGGGCGGCGCCACGCGCAGGCGGCGCAGCCGCCGAGCATGGCGCGGGGTGGGCAACCCCTTCAAAAAGTGCTCAACACGAGTCTAGCACAGAATGAGCCCAAGGGAGCCAAGCAGGACGCGCTGCTCGCGCGCATCGAGAAGCTGACCACCCGAGAGAACGAGCGGCATGAACGCAAGATGGGCCAGATCGAGGCCAGCGCGAATGCCAAGGCGCCGGGCAACGGCGAGCCGAAGCCGGAGAAACAGGCCGTGGCTGAGCCCGAGACCGACAAGGCAGAGAAAGGAGCGGTACGATGACCCCTGCTGCGCTCTTGTGCAATCGGTTTGCTGGCGGTGGTGCTGGGCTGCCAAACGACTGAGCCTGCGAGCCAACCCGCGCCCCCCGCGGCTCCGCCCGCAGCAGCTCCAGCGGCGGCCGCACCGAAGCCCGCCGAGGCCCCCGTGACCACGGCACCGCCGGTGAAGCTCGAGTCCGTACCCGCGCGGGAAGACTTCGAGGAAGAAGCGGAGCGTCAGATCACGCCGGCGAATCTGGAAAAGGAGCTGCAAGCTCTGGAGAAGGAAGTCAGCTCTGATTGAGCACGCGGGCCCTACGGAGTACTAGAGGACCCACCGCAATCCAATCAACCGGGAGGTTCTCCGTGGCATTCGCTACCCCATCCGTGACCCGCCTTCACGTCCTTTGTGGCCTGGCCCTGTCCGCGGCGCTACAGCTCGCCTGCGCGGACGCGGATGTCACCGACGTGTTGCCTTCAGCAGGCGACGGCTCTGCTGCGCCGGAAGTCTCGCTCGGCAGCGCTTGCTTCGACCTGCCAGGTACAGGCGCGAAAGCGGATGAGGCAGCCCTGGTGCGCAAGGGCCTGAGCATGAATGGGATCACGGCCCAGGGCATGAGCTTTCAGGGAATGACCTACCAAGGCATGAATGCCCAGGGCCTCACTCCTCAGGGCACCAGCGACATCGCTCGCGGGCAGGAGCTGCAGCGCGGCGAGTTTCGGCTCTCCGCGCTCAATGGGGTGCAGCTGTCGCTCGCGGGAGCGCGGCTGTCGCTCGATCGAGGAGTGTTGGTGTCACCTGCTCCCTTGCTCGGCGCCACGCTCGACGCGCGCACCGCCGATGGCCGCACGTTCCCGCTGCGCATCGAGCGCGTCGAGAATGACGGCGCGCTCACGCGCTACGGCCTGAGCGCCTTCGATCTGCCGGTGTGCGCCAACGCTGAGCTCGGAGTGTTCATCCCTGGTGCCTGGGGCGACAGCGGGGAGCATCTCGCTTCCGAAGCCGCGCTGACCTACGCTTGTGAGAGCGGCGTGCTCCACAAATGTGTGGCGTGGGGCTATGCGCCCTGGCAGCTGGGCGAGGACTTCTACCAGACCTGCACGCGCCTCGCGCGCGCCGACTACTGTGGTGATGGGCAGTCGTGGACGCGCGAGCACACGCCGGTCAACATCTACGACGGCATCGGCCTGCAGCGCTCCGAGCCGAGTGAAGGGTTGAGCTTCGAAGCTGCCTGGGGCCCCGCGGGAGCCGTGTGCGTCAACGAGAGCCGCTACCAGGTGCGGGATCTCGACGGGACGCCGCTGCTCCCGAGCTGCTGGGCGGACCTTCCGCGTTGCGAGACCCTTGCCGAGGCTGGCGTCGGGGCTGCATGGATCGCCAACGACTCCGAGCACACGCCAATTCGAGCGTGTCCTCGCTGAGCCGGTCCGGTGCGCCGGATCGGGAGAGATCGAGCGGGCTTCCTGGTGAGCTGGGGAGCCCGCTGGGCACCGAGCCCTGACCAGCTGATGGGTGTGATGAGATCGGCGCTGTCACGGAAGCGTCACGATCAGGTGGGGGAGTCGGGGGCGAGCTGATCGATACGGGCCACGAAGCGTTGCGCGGCCTGGCGCACGAGCTCGGACTGCGCCTGGATCCGATCCTGGAGCAGCCCGGCAGCGCATCCGGCAGGACGCCTGGTTCTTCGCTGGTGAAATGCTGAGCGACGCACAGGTGGTGGAGGCGTTTCGTGCGGTTGCGCCGGAGATCGCCGCCGACGCCGCCAGCGAGGAGGGTGAGGAGGCGTTCGCGCGGCTGGACGCGATGGGCCTGGAGGCGTACCTCGATGGCGCTGCCGGATCTCGATCCTGCTGCGCGAGCTGCTGGAGGTGGCATACCTGGTCGAGTACGGGCGCGAGCTCGCCGAGCAGAACGCCTGGAACTTCCTGTGGCTGATCGACGCGCAGGAGGCCTTCCATGTGCACGGCGGCAGCGACCTCATTCCGAGGCGCTTGTTCGAGCGCCTGCAGAGTCCGGTCGCGCTCGGGCATCAGCTGGTGAGCGTGGTCGAGGGCGGGGACGGTGCCTTCCTGCTCACTTGCCGCCCATCCAGCGCCGCATCATCCGCGAGCTGGGCATGGGCACCAGCGCCGAGCTGATGGGGCAGTTCAGCGAACGTGTGTGGCGCACGCGAGGCAGCGCGAGACCTGGGCGACCTCGCAAGGTTGCGAGGCCATCGGGCGCGGTAGCGCCGAGCGCCAGCTGCGGGCGCGCCTGCCCGAGCAGCTGCGCTTGCTACTTGCCGGGGCAAGCCAGCGCGCAGCGCTGAGCCGCGCCTCCGAGCCACCGGAAGCGATCCGTGCCGCGCGGATCAACGTGGGGGCTTGGAGGCGTGCCGCGGCGTGTTCGAGATTCGGCGCCGCAGCTTTGCCAGGCGCAGGGCCACGGCCACCTGCTGCACGAGTGACTCGTCGTCGCCCTTGTTGATCAGCCCGCCGTCGAAGCCCAGGTCCAGATATTGGTGCGAGACGACCTTGTCCCCGGTGTACAGAAAGAAGAGCGGATCCGCGCCCGATCGCGCGCCGGCGAGCTTCAGCCAGCGCAGTGCCTCGCTGCCATTCATGCCCGGCATGTGAAAATCGAGGATCACGAGATCGCAAGAGGGCAGCTCCGTGCTCGCGCCGACGGGGAGCGACGAGGTCACGACGGAGTAGCCTTCTCGCTGCAGGCGCACCTTGATCCGGTCGAGGAAGACCTGACTATCATCGATGATGAGCAGTTTGCCGGCGATGCTCATCTGCACTAGCATGGGCCGCCTGGAGCCGGCGGGCAACGTCGAGTGAAACACCAGGCGCTTTTGGTCCCAGGGATGGGCCGCGATCCTGTCGCGAGACGCCGGGCAAGCGCTCGATGGCTCGTTTGATGACAGAAAATTGCGGAACCCTGCGGCGCGAGCAGGTGGGCGCCGCACGCACTCTGTGCTCGCTGCTCGAGAACCGCGAACGCCGACAACCCTTCGGCGGGAAACTCGCGCGTCAGCGCCTGGGGGCGCGTGTCGCGGCCAGCGCGCCGCAGCATGGCTTGCCATGGCGCCAGCGGGTTGAGCATGATCGACACCACTGATGGCCTCGCCGATGCTGCCCGGTGCAGCGTGCCCGACCGTCACTTGGCCGAGTAAACGGAACGCACCTGGGACGCGCTGAAGATGTGCACTCGCCGTCCCCTCCCCAAACCGCACGAAGCAAGTGGCGGCCAGAATGGCCGCATGAACCACTGAGAAAGCAAAAAATCTTGCGCTCAAAAAAATCTCTGCCAGAATCAAGGTAGTGGCAGGCGGTGGACAGCTCGCGTTTCGATTCAAGACCTGGGGAGGCCGCCGGGAGGGAGCGGGCCGTCCCAAGGGCAGCGCTACCGGCGTGACTCACCTCCCTCGCCCAGCGCTCTCGCGGCACCATCCAGTACACGTCACCCTGCGGCTCGTCGCGGGCCTTCCGTCACTGCGCTTGGAAAAGTTGTTTGGCAGAGTTCAACTTGCGCTCGCGAACGGCCAGCAGCGTTTCGGCTTCCGCCTCGTGCACTTCTCCGTGCAGAGCAATCACCTCCACTTGATCGCCGAAGCGGGCGATCGGCGAGCACTCTCGCGAGGCATGCAGGGCCTGGCGGTGCGGTTGGCGAGAGCCGTCAATCGCCGTCTCGAGCGCAAGGGTCGCGTCTTTGCAGAGCGCTATCACGCCCGGGCGCTCCGGACGCCGCGCGCGGTTCACTTCGCCCTCCGCTACGTCTTGCTGAATGTGAAGAAGCACGCGCACTCCGTCCCACCGGGCTTCATCGACGCCCGTTCCTCCGCGCCCTGGTTCGACGGCTTCCAGCGGCCCATCGAGCTCGCGTGGGGCGTGTCCCAGGCGCGCTCACGGTGGCGCGCCACCTCCGATCTGGATGCTCCGGTCGTGCCTGCGAGGAGCTGGCTGCTGCGTCGGGGATTCCGCCGCTACGGCGTGTTTGACGTTGATGATGTTCCGGCGTCGTGAGCTGGAAGCGGAGGGGCCGATGGGAATTTCGGCGCCTTTCACCGGGCGGGGTGCCCCGCTGCGCACGTGGCGCTGTTGGGCTCGGCTCCATCGGCGCCGCTGCGCGACGTCAGGAGGGCCCTTGTATGGATCGCAAACGCTCCCGCGTGGCCTCGCTAGGAGGTGCGTGCGGTCGGGGCGAGGCGCCCGCGCGCCGGACTTGTGGAAGCGCCGAAAGTGTAGTCAAAAATCTGCCGTGCA
>JAICTU010000037.1 GCA_025936205.1 Polyangiaceae bacterium
AGCACGCGAGTTGGGGCATCTAGAGAGCACGCGAGTTGGGGCATCTAGAGCGCTCCGCGCTGCGCGCGGATGGGAGAGGTAGACAGCGGGCCCCCGCTGAGCGAAGATCATTTCGGGCCGCCGAGCGCCGCGGAGGTCTGCGGAGTGCAAATCGAGGTTTCCATGACAACCTGCGAAGTGACCGCGAAAGCGTCCCCCGCCGCCGCGGCCATCGGAGCAACGCGCGAATCCGAGCGACCGCAGCCTCTGCTGGGGGCCGGAAGACCTGCCGGCTTGTCCGTGAAGCGTCGTGCGTTGTAGGCTCTGCCGCGCTCGCTTGCGCTCCTGGTGGCGAGGCGCGAGTCGCGTGGGCCTTCATGTTCCGTTCTTCTTTCCCTCTCCTCTCCTGCTCTTGGCCGCTTGCGGCGCTGGTAGTGGTTGCCGCTGCCGGCTGCAACTCGTCTGAGTCCTCCGATTCGGATTCGGATTCGAGGACTGCCGCATCCAGTTCCGTGGCGAGCGCCGCACCGCTGAAGCCGCGGACCACTACCCGCATGACCGGCACCCCCGCGACCGCGGCGCCAGCGGCAGCTGGGTCCCCCGATGCCGGCGCGATGAATGCCGAGGCGTCCGCGAGCGCGAGCAGTGCCGCAGCTGCTCGCCCGCCTGCGCCCCCTGCCGCGCAGTTCGCGGCCTGTTTCAGCAGCGGCGGCCCCTACTCGGATTGCGAGACGCTGTACGTGACGATGACGCAGAGCGCTCCCGCACGTTGTGTGCAGCTCACCTTCGACAAGTGTCAGAACGGTGCCGGCAGGCGCGGGCTCGGTGCGACCGTTCCCAGCAGCTGGCGCCTGTCGTCCGGCTCCGTTGGCGCGAGCAGCAGCCCCTGTGAGCTCGGTGTGTTCTATCCCGGCTCCACTCTGGTGGATGACGCTTCGGGCAGCGCCCGGTGGGATGCGAGCGCCCGCCAGCCCAGCGCGATCGAGCTGGCGCTCTCCCTGGAGCTGCCGGGTGCCATCGTCGAGGTGGCCACTGCCGCTCCGCTCGAGCCCAGCACTTGCGAGGATTGAATGTCCAGCGAAGAAACGATCCCGCTCCTCACCTATTTCGACATCCGCGGGCGCGCCGAGGTCATCCGGCTGATCCTGGAGGAGGCAGCCGCGCCGTATCGGGAGCGCCGCGTCCAGGAGCAGGAATGGGCGGCGGTGAAGCCGACCCTGCCCTTCGGGCAAATGCCGGTGTATCAGGAGGGTGAGCTGCTCATTCCGCAGAGCCACGCCATCTATCGTCACCTGGCACGCAAGTACGGCCTCTACGGGCAGGATGAACGGGAGCGCGTGCGCTGTGACATCGTCGAGGAGGTGTTCGTCGATGCGCAGAACGTGCTGGGTACGTTCTACTGGAGTCCGAAGTTCGCGGAGCAGCGCGGCGAGTTCGAGCGGACGCGGTTGCCCGAGTTGCTGGCACGGCTGGAGCGTCTGCTGGCCGAAAACGAGCGCGGGCGCGGCTTCTGGGTGGGGCGCGCCCTGACCTATGTGGACTTCTGTGCCTGGCACTTTCTCGACTACGTGCGTCCCTTCTCGCAGGCGACGCTGGAGAGGTTCGAGCTGCTGTACGCGTTCAAGCAGCGCATCGAAGCGCGGCCTCGCATCGCGGCCTACCTGGCTTCGGAGCGGCGGCCTCGCACGCTGACGGTGTCGATGGCACCATTCGGTGGTACGCCCGAGACGAGCTGAAGCGCGCGCCCGGCGAGGGCGGTCAGTCGCCGATCGCGCGCAGCTTTTCGAGCAACTGCTGGCGTTCGTCGTCGCCGAGCAGGGGTGTCAGCGGTTCGAGGTCGGCGAGCGAGGCCGCGCGCAGTTGCCGAGCGCGCTTGGCTTCGGCGAGGGCGCTCAGGATGCGTTCACCGAGGTCGTCCAGCGCGAGCCGGATCTGGCCACCGAGCTCCAGGGCCGTGGCTTCGCTCTTGCGCCGCTGAACGGCCTTGGCCAGCTCGATCTGCAGCGCAAAGAAGTCGCGCACCGGCGCCTCCGGCAGGCTCCAGCGCCGCGCGTTCTCCACGACGGCGTCGAGCACCAGCTTTTCACGCGGCAGGTCTTCGATGGGCAGGCCCGCCTTGGCTTTGGCTCCGGCGACCAGCGGCATGAAGGCCATGCGGCGCCCGAGCAAGTCGCTCAGGTGGTCGATCGGGCGCAGCGGCTGGGTCTCCCCGAACCAGCGTTGTTGCGCAGCCTGTACGCGCTCGGCGTGGGTCTCCAGCCAGGCGTCCACCGTCTTCGCCAGCGCCTCGCGTCCGGGTGCCAGCCAGTACACCTTGCGCGCGGTGCGCGGCTCGCACTGGGAGCTCCACTCGGGCCGCGCAAAGGAGCGCAGCTCGAAGCTGTCCGTCACGATCGCGCGCACGCGGCCGCCCGCGAGCAACTCGGGCAAGCTCTGATTCTTCTCGGTGATGACCAGCTGTGCATCGGGCCAGCGCGTGTGCGCCCAGGCCTCCAGCACTCCCCCGCGATTGACGCCCACCGGTGTTCCACGCGGATCGCCGAGTACGCAGGAGCCGCCCCGCGCCACGGCGCGCGACATGTGGCCGACGACGCTGCGCCCCGGTTGCCAGGTCACGCCCGACATCGCCAGATCGCACTCTGCCGCTTGCATCGAGGCTTGCAGCGTCGGCCAGCGCACGCTGACCCATTCGAGCTCGGCACCCGAGTCCTGCGCGAGTGCGTGGGCGATGTCGATGTCGAAGCCCTGCAGCTGACCGCCCGCGTCGCGGGTGGAGAAGGGCGCGTAGTCGCCCGTCGTGCACACTCGCCACTTCGCCGGGGCGGCGCCCGCCGCGCTCGGGGGCGCGGGTGGAGCGGCCAGCGTCGCTTGCTCGCTCTTGGCCGCGGGCGAGGAGCGCGCGCAGCCGGTGATGAGGAGCGCGGCAGCGAGCAGGCACGAGCCCGCGCTGGCTCCGCGCGCACATCGGGCAGGGAGCGTCGTGGGGCCGGAGACGCGGTGCATGCGCGCGAGTCTAGTCGGCGCCAGCCCGCGCCGGAGCAAAGATCGCGCTTGCGGTCCGGGCCCCGCGTGCTGCTATTGGCGCCTGGCGACGCTCCCCACCCCAGAACGACAGGCAGAATGGCTCTGGGGCTGGGATCCCACGCCCGGGATCGTCTCGATCTGGGCCGAGCCGAGCGGTCAGGCGAGCGTCTGGCGGCGTTGCGGGCCCGAGCTCGAGTTGGTGCGCGAGCAGGCGCGCTACCGCCCCTGGCTGCTGCTCGCGTCGCTCGACGACGTGAGACACCTGGGCGCGGATCTGCAGCCTGAAAGCGCCAGCTCGAGCGCACGCGTCAGCTATCGTGAGCTCGAGGGCAGCGGTGAGCTGCGCTTTCTCGTCAGCGCAGAGAGCTCGCGGGCGCTCACGTCGGCGGTGTTGACGGGGGCCTCGCGGCGCAGCTCGCGCGCGTTGCGCAGCCTGCGCGATCTGCCCGACGATGAGCTGCTCTCGCTCGCGCCCGATGAGCAATACCTGATCGCTTCGGGGCGCACCTACTTTCGCGACCTCGGCTACGACGACCTGCGGCGCCTCTCGTTCGACCTGGAGACCACCGGCCTCGACCCGGAGCGGGATCGGATCTTCCTGGTGGCGCTGCGCGATCCCGACGGAGAAACGACGCTGCTCGAAGCCCCGCAGCCCCGGGACGAAGCCGAGCTGATCCGGAGGCTGGTGCGCGCCGTCGAGGCAACGGACCCGGATGTGATCGAGAACCACAACCTGCACGGCTTCGATCTGCCGTTCCTGGCGCGGCGCGCGCGGCGGCTGGGCGTCGGCCTGACGCTGGGCCGCGCCCCGGGTCTGTTCACGCGGCCCGCGTCACGCGGCGCTGCGGCGGAGGAGCAGGAGGGCGACACTCCCGGGCGACCGCGGCGCACGCGCTTCAGCGTGGTCGGGCGGGAGCTGCTGGACAGCATGGACGCGGTGTTGCGCTATGACTTCGCGGCACGCAGCCTGCCCGGACACGGGCTCAAGGCGGTGGCGCGCCACTTCGGGCTCTCCAGCGCCGAGCGGGAACAGATCCGGGGCGCGCGCGTGTACGACGTGTACCGCACGGATCCCGAGCGCGTGCGCCGCTATGCGACGGCGGACGTGAACGAGGCGTCGGCGCTGGCTCGGGTGCTGGGCGGCGCGGCCTTCGCGCTGGCGCGCATGGCGCCGCGCCGCTACGAGCGGCTCGCCGACGCCGGGCCCGCGACAGGCGTGCTCGATCCGATGCTGGTGCGCGCCTACGTGCGCAGCGGCTCCGCGCTGCCCGCGTACGCGAGCGGGGACGGCACCACACACCAGGGCGCAGCGCTCTATCTGTTTGCCACCGGGGTTGCGCACCGGATCGTGAAGGCAGACGTGGCCAGCCTGTATCCGTCGCTGATGCGCGCCTATCGCATCGGTCCGGAGCGCGACCGGCTGGGCGCGCTGCTCGCGCTGGTCGAGCAATTGCTCCAGCTGCGGCTGGAGGCCAAGGCGCGCGCGCGCGCCGCCGCTCCGGGCTCGGCCGAGCACTACCTGGACGAAGCGCTGTCCGCGGCCATGAAGATCGTGATCAACTCCGCCTACGGCTATCTGGGCGCGGTGGGGCTGACCCGCTTCGCCGATGTGCACGCTGCCAACGAGGTCACGCGGCGCGGGCGCGAGGTGCTGGATCTGTTGTGCAGCGCGCTCGCGGAGCGCGGCGTGACCCTGCTCGAGGCGGACACCGATGGCGTGTATTTCGCGGTGCCCGAGAGCTGGGACGAGGCCGCGGAACGACGCGCGGTGGCGGAGGTGGCGGAGCTGCTCCCCGTGGGGGTGCAGCTGGAGTTCGATGGCCGCTACGCGGCCATGCTCTCGCACGAGCCCAAGAACTACGCGCTCGCGAGCTATCAGGGCTCGCTGCTCTTGCGCGGCGTGGCGTTTCGTTCACGCCGTGCGGAGCCGTTCGGCGAGGCGTTTCTGCGCCGCGCGATCGAGCGACTGCTCGCCGGCGATGTCGCGAGCGTGCGCCAGGCCTACGTGGAGTGTGCCAGCGCGCTGCGCGCGCGGGCGCTGCCCTGCTTCGAGGTCAGCGCCGAGGTGCGGCTGACCAAGACGCCCGATCAATACGCCGCCACGCGCGAGCAGCGGCGCGAGCTCGCGTACGAGGCCCTGCTCGGCAGCGGGCGTTCGACCTGGAGCAGCGGCGAGCGCGTGCGGGTGTATCGCGCGCTGGGCGGGCGCGCTGCGCTGCTCAGGCTGGATGAGCACGACGCGGACGAACCCGGAGCCGGCGACCGCGACAGCCCCGCCGACCCGCGCGACTACGACGCGGAGTATTACGTGCGCCTGCTGCGCGACACCTTCGCGGCGCGCCTGGCGCGGGCGTTCGAACCGGACGTATTTGCCGAGGTGTTCGCGGATCCGCGCCAGCTCGGCTTGTTCACGCGCTCGCTCGCGCAAGCGCGGCCGATCCTGACTCGCCTGCGCGATGTAGGAGCTGCTGTCGCGCCGACGCCCTGAGCGGCACCCGGCGGCGCTGCGCTGCTGCAGATCACCCCTTCAGCGGCGCACGGACCGGGCCGCTGTGACTCGGGGCATGAGAAGGTGGGCCTTGCGCGCAGGAGGGTGCCTCGTTTGCCTGGCGGCATGCAACGGCAGGGACGAGCCCGCCGAGACACTGCCGAGCGATGCGCCGGCGCTCGTGGTCTCGCTCACCTTCGACGACAGCTGGGCGCCGCAAGCGGAAGCAGCGAACGTGCTGGAGGCTCATGGGCTGCGCGGCACGTTCTATGTGAACAGTCCGCGCCTGTACGACGGAAGCGCGCGGGGCGCGACGAGTCTGTTCCTGAGCGTGGAGGATGCGCTCGAGTTGCAAGCGCGCGGTCATGAAATCGGCGGCCACACGCTCAGCCACCCGCAGCTCACGACGCTGCCCGACGTGGAGCGCGTGCGCGAGGTGCTGAGCGATCGCGCTCGGCTCCTGGCGCTGGGCTTGAACGCGCGCTCATTCGCCTATCCGTTCGGCGATGTGGAGAATGAGGATCCGGGACCCGGTGCCTCCGTGCTGGAGCTCCTGCGCGGCTCTGGTTATGCGAGCGCGCGCGACACGAAAGGGCTCGACGAGAGCGAGTGCCCCGCGGGCGCCGAGACGCTGCCGCCACGCGATGCCTTCCGCTTGCGCAGCGTGCGCTCGGTCAACGACCTGCCGCCGGTGGCGGCGGGCGACGCGCCGCCAGGGGCCGATAGCGCCGAGACGCTGCTCGGCTGGATGGATCACGCGGCGAGTTGCGGCGGCGGCTGGTTGCCGCTCATCTTCCATCATCTGCGCGAAGATTGCTCGGCAGCGGACGCGCCCGGCAGTTACTGCTTCGAGTTTTCGGAGCTGGAGCGGCTCGCGGCGCTGCTCGCGGCCGGCGTGCGCTGTCCGAGCGAAGGGCAGTGTTATCGCGTCTCGGTGCTCACGGTGAGCGGCGCGCTCGGGGAGCCGGAGCTCACCCCGCCGCGCGAGGTGTTCGGGCTGCGCAACCCTTCCTTCGAGCGCACACTGGCGTCGGGCAGCAGCGAGTGCGCGCAGGAGACACAAGGCAGCGGTGGCACTGCGCTGCTCGGTCGCTCGACGGAGCTGTCCCACAGCGGGCTGGCGAGCGAGCGCCTGCAGATCGACGAGCCCTTCGTCGCCCCGGCAGAGCTCCGCATCGGCCGCGACCTGGGCGCGTGCGCGCCCTTCACGCGCGAAGGGCAGGTCTACGATCTCGCTCTCCACTATCGCGCCGAGCCCGGTAGCGGCCCGAAGCTGCGCTTGCTCAGCTACCGGCTGGCGAGCGACTTCACCTGGCAACCCTGGACTCGTAGCGCGTCCTTCACGGCGCAGGCGGCGGGGGAGTGGGTGCGCCAGAGCTTGCGTACCGAGCCCATGCCCGCCGGCACCATCGCCTTCAGCTTTGGCTTGCGGCTGGAGTCCGCGGGCACCGTCCACGTCGATGACTTCGAGGCGACGCCCAGCGCCATGCCGGGCATCGCGGCCAGCGTCGCGTCGCCCTGATGGGTGTCAGGGGTGCAGCTCTTCCAGTGCCTCTGCGATGGAATTGATTTCGTCCTGCAGCTGCTGGACGGATTGCGCGATCTCGACCGTGCTCCCCTGAGAGAGCTCCGCACCCGCGGTGCGCACGCGCAGCAGCTCGGTGCCCATACCGTCGATGGTCCAGATCAACCGGGTCAGCTCCGCTTCGAGCCGGTCGGCGTTGTTCTGCAACAGTCGCCGCTGCTGTTGTTGGCCGGCGATCGCCGCCACGGCACCGGACAGGCTGCGGCGCACTTGCTCGTCGCTGGCCTGCGCGAGCCGCGCCTCCAGCGCTACTTTTTCTTGCTCCAGCCGCTGTAGCGCCGCCGGCGCGGCTTCCGCGCGCAGCGCCCGCTCGCGCGCCAGCAGGTCGAGGCACGTTCGACGCAAGCTCGAGAGCGTGCTGCGCGCGTCACCGAACATGCGGCGGACCAGCTCGGGCGCTCGCGCGTACTCTTCCTCCAGGCGGTCGCAAGCCTTGCGGATGTGCTCCGCGCGCGGATCCGCGGCCAGCTCCGCGTCGTCGCGCAGCTGCGGCGCCGCGTGGCGGACGCCGCTCAGCGCCGCCGTCCAGTGGGTGCCCGGCGCCATGCTGGTGTGCGGCGGTACACGCGCGCCCGCGACCACGTCGGAGCCCGCGGAAACCACCGCGCCGGCGCCGACCACCGCGCCCTCGCCGACCGAAGCGCCCCAGGACACCAGCGCACCCGTTTCCAGCACCGCCCGCGCGCCGACGCTCGCGCCCATGCGCACCACCGCGCCCCGCTCGATCACTGCCCCGGCGCCGACCGTTGCGCCCATCTCGACCACGCTGCCGTCGTGCAGGACGGCATCCGCGGCGACGGTCGCCCCCATGCCGACCTGAGGGCCCGCCGTACCGCTGGTGGTCCCGAGCAACGGGGGCCTGGAGGAGCGGTTCCGCAGCAACGCCAGCAGGCCCAGGATCGTGAACGCCGCCGGGATCAAGAAGGCGCGCCCCTCCGTGGCGGCCATTCCGAGCAAGACCACTGCCAGCACCACCAGCATCCCGATGCCGATCGAGCGCGCCACGCGCAGGCTGGACGGCGCCATCGCCAGCCCCTCGGAGGACGTGCGCTCGGCCAACGCTTCCGATGTGCGGCTGCGGGCGAGCGCCTCTTCCAGACGACCGAGGCTGTGGTCGAGCTGCCTGCGCTGTTTCGGATCCTCGGGCATGCGCCCCTTATGCCCCGGGTCGGTGACGCGTGCAAAGGGGTGGGTCGCCCCAGGTCTACCGCGCCGAACGCTCCAGCCCGGGAGCACCGAGCTCGCAGCGAACACCTTGGGACGCCACGGCAGCGGAACCGCCGCCAGCGTTGCGTCGCGGATCGCGCGGTACTCAATCGAGGGCAGGCCAGGTCGCGAGAGCCCAGCACAGGCGCCGGCCGGGCGTAGATTGCCGCGCCGTGAATCAGCAGTGGAATGCTGTCGAGTGAGCAAGCGGCGCGCAATAGCCGCGGGGCGCGCGCGCCGGCAAGCAACAATCAGGTGTCAGCGCTGGGGATGGCTGGGATGCGTACGTCGTGCGGCAACATTCAGGGGCCGGCGTCGGCGGGGGGTGCGCAGTCGGCGGTGTCTGTACCGTTGGCGCATAATGAAAACGGACAGTTCTGGCCAATTGCGTCTGCCTGCGTGAACTGGCTAATTCCGACCCCCGAGTATCCGCACGCATCGCAGATGCCATCGCCCTCCCAGGGACATGGATCGAGCTGCTGGGTTTCCAGCTCGCTGCCGGCCAAGGCCGCGCCGGCATTGCCTCCCACTCGCTCGACCTTCCAGGACGCTGCTTGCCCAAGATGGATCGCGCTGGGCTCGAGCTCTGGATTCAGCGCAATGACCAGCATGTAGAGGTCCCCGGGCTGGCTTGCCTGCAGCGGCAGTTCCACCGAGCTCAGCTGCTCGTTGCGCTCGATGTCGACGGTTCCACGCTTGAAGGCCGGTAGTTGCAGCTCAGCCAGCTGCGGACTGCCCTGGACCGTCAGGTAGTCGCAATCACGGAGCACCGGCAGCCGCAGCTCGCTCAATCCGGTATTTTGCGAAATCTGGATCCCGGTCGCGCTCTCCAGCTGGGGAAACTCCGCTCGCCCACCGATTCCATCACTATCGATCGTCGTGAGGGCGGTCAGGCGTCGCAAGGCAGAAAAGCTGCCGCCGAGCTCCAACCTGCCGTTGGAGACGAGCGTCAGGTGACCGAGCTCCGTGAGCTGCGAAAACGGTGCCAAGTGGCTGAGGTTGCTGCAGGCGCGGACTTCCAAGTCCCCCAGCGACGCGACGTTTGCGAGCCCGTCGAGGTTCTCCAAGTGCGAATTGCTTCCGACCGTCAGCCTACCGATGCTCCGAATCCCGGACAACTCGTCCAGATTCTGGATCGGCAGTCCGCCCAGCTCGAGCACGTCCAGCGATGCGACTCCGGACAAGGCATTCAGATCGTTCAGCGCTGGATTGTCATCGAGGGTGACCTCCCGAAGCTGCGAGCTCGACAGTCCAGCGAGGGTCACCAAGGCGGTGTTGTTCAACACGTTCAGTTTGGTAATCCCCGTGGCATGTCGAAGCATCGACAGGTCCGTGAAATTCGTTCCCCAGACATCGAGCAGGGCGACCGTGCGTAGCTGAGGGAGGTCGGGTGTGCTCCTCACCCTGAAGTCATCGAATCGGAGTCTACCCACGCTCTCGAGCTGCTCGAGACCCGCCAAGGAAGCGAATGTACCCGAGAGCCCGAACCCCTTGCCCACTCGTTTCAGCGCATGCAAAGCTCGCAGATCGAAGGTCCGAGCGCTCGTCACATCGAGATAGTTGATCTGCAGGCTCCCGGTGATCTCTTCACATCCCTCCAGCGCGTCGAGCTCAGCCTGCTGTGGGATGATGAAATCGCCGACGCACGTCCGAGGCTCGCCCTGTGCGGGCGACGACGCTTCCTGCCCGACGCCTGCTCCCAGCACCGGTGTCACGCCTGCATCGGGTGAAGACTCGCTCCGGCAATAGCCCACCTGACACGACAGCTCGCCAGCGCCCGGACACGCCGCAGCGCCGGAGCACGCCACATCGCAGAAGCCCGTCGCCTCCCCTGCCTCGATCCGGCACACCGCCTGTGCGTTCAGGTCGCCGCAGGCGGAGGCCTCCGCGCAGGGCAGAGTACAGATGCCCGCGATGCAGCTCAGCTCGCCGCAGCCCTGCGTGCAATTGCCGAGGAAATGGGACTCGCCCCCCAGCCGAGCCCCACCGGCACTTTTTCCGCAGCCGCCGCTCAGCGCTGCAACACAGGCGAGCAGCACGGCCCAGCCGAGGATTCGTTGGGGAACAGCGTGGGATTGCATCGGGGAAATGATGACCCATCCAAAGGGTCGGCGGCAGGTGACCCGATGGTCATCGTCCGACCAGTTCGAGAGGTGGCGCGCCGGGCGCAGCGAGTGGCGCCGGGCGAGCAGTGGGCAGTCCTGGGGTCGCTCGGAGTCGGGCGGGTCCGAGCCCTATCGAGCAAGCTGGTCGAGGAGCGCTCGCGCTTCTCGCAGATCGGGGGTGTCCAGGCCTTCGCTGAAGGAGCCATAGATCGTACCCAGCAGGACGCGAGCTTCCGCGGCTCTACCGATCGCCGACCAGCGTCGCGCAAGGGCGCTCGCCGCGCGCAGCTCCAGCAGCTTGGTCTCTTGCCACCGGGCGATCTCGATGGCGCGCAACAGGCAGGCCTCCCCGAGCTGTTCCTCGCCGATCTGGAGCAACAGCTCTCCCTCGACGCGATGGTACACGGCGTCCCAGAGCTCGCGGCGCTCCGGATCGGGCCGCGCATCACTGCTCTGTAAGAGCTCCAAGCCACGACGCGGCTCTCCCAGCTTGCCATGGGCCTCGGCAATCATCGCCACATAGGAGGCCGAGTAGGCACGCGCGCCGGTGGCCTGGAAGGCTTCGAACGCATGGCTCAGGAGGTCGATCGCTGCAGCGAAATCGCCCCGTGCGAGGAGGGCTAAACCCTTTGACCAGGCACCCAGGGCGGCAAATAGATCAAAGCCGTACTGAGCGCACAGGGTCAACAACGGCTCCGCTGACTCCAGCGCCTGGTCTGGCTCCCGGCACAGCGCGTGGACGGCCGATTCGGAGAGCAGCCCATAGGCGAGAGCCCAGGGGTTGCCCGTAGCTTTTGCCTCGCGCAACGCACTGGCTCCCTGTGCTCGCGCCTTGTCGATCTCGCCGGTGACCGCCCAACAATGCCCCAGGAAGTAGCGACCAGCAAACCCGAGATCCAGCCCGGAGAGGGTCGCCTCGAGGTGGCCCGTGTAAGAAGCGACGCCGCGCTCCAGGTGCTCCAACCCCAGGTGGCTGCGGCCCAGGTGATGGTAAGCGCAGCCGATGACGATGTGCGCTACCGCGACCGCGTTCGTGTCCCCCTCCCGCTCGGCGAGGCGCAGGAAATCCTGGCCCGTAGCGAGCAACGTGGCGAACTGCCCGCGCAACAGATAGACGCCTGCCACACTGGAGAAGAGCGACAGGAGCTGGGCATTGCGCCCCAGCGCCTTGCAGAGCTCGATGGCACGCGTGCAGGCGAACTCCACCTAGGCGGCGCCATGGCCGCGCGTGATGCGCATCGGCGGCACCACCAGCAAGCGCAGCTCCAGCTCGCGGCTCGTCCGCTCCTCCGACTCGGGCAGCCGCTGAAGGAGCTCGAGCGCACGCGTGAGGTGATCGACCGCTTCGCGATAGGCGCTCTGCCGCAGCGCGGACTCGCCGCTGCTGTGCAGGTAGCGGACGGCACGCGCGTAGTCGCAGCCGCGCTCGAAGTGCAAAGCTAGCTCCGGTGCGATACGGTCCGCTGCCTGGGCGTACCCGGCTTGCAGCCGCTCGCCAATGCGGCGATCCCACTGCGCCTGCCGAGCCGCGCCGATCTGCTCGTAGGTGATCTGCTGGTAGAGCACGTGCACGAACTCGCAGCGCTCGGCGACCGTGCCGTCGTTCCACTCGCTCTTGCCCTTGTTCCGGAAATATTGGCCTTTGCGCGACCAGCGCATGCAAATTTCCTCGACCACGAGCGTGTCTTGTTCGAGGGCGGCGGCCACGGCTGCGGTCGAGAACTCTTGGCCGGCGACGCTGGCAGCCTCGAGCACGCTGCGCTGCAGCGGCGTCACGGCCGCGAGCTCGTGCTCGAACAGGCGTACGAAGCTTTCGGGCACGCACAGCGAGAGCTGTTGGAGCGTCGCCTGCAGCCGGCACGCTCCACCGCTGTCCGTGAGCATGCCGCGATCGAGCCAGGTCGCGATGACTCCCAGCATGAACAGCGCGTTGCCTTCGGTGCGCCGGTGGACCAGGTCCGGCAACTCGTCCGGCAGCTCGTGAAAGGGAAAGCGTCGATCGACGTATTCGGCGACCGCCTCGCGCGTGAGCGGTGGCAACGGCAAGAGCACACACCGCCGGCGCGCCTCGAGCGCACGCGCGAGCTCCGCCAGGCGGGTGGTGGCAGCCTCGATCGGGCGAAACGTGGCGACCACGAGCAAGCGGGCACGATCCGCGCGCTGAGCGAGGTAGCCCAACAAATCGAGCGTGGAGTAGTCCGCCCAGTGCAGGTCCTCCAGCAGCAACACGGCGGCGCCGACCCGCGACAGCGCTTCGATGGTTTCCGCGAGCTGCCGCAGCGTGCGTTCGGGCGCATCGGGCATGGCCGCCGAGGCTGGCGCGCCGCGTGAGGAGGCCGTAGCAGCAGGTGCCGTGAGCCATGCCGGCGCGTGGCTGCGCAGGCAGTCCGCGACGGGTTCCCCGCCGGGCTCGGCGCAGGCGCGGCGCAGTGCCTCGATCACGGGTAGATACGGCTCGCCCGAGCCGTACTGGTCGACGCACTGCACCCACAGGATGAGCGGCTCGCCCATCGCTCGCAGCTCCTGCAGGAAGGCGCTGACGAGCTCCGTCTTGCCGACCCCTGCCTCGCCGCTGACGAAGACGACTTGCCGCTCGCCGGCGGAAGCGAAACGCCAGCGCTGGAGCAGCAGCTCGAGCTCCCCGTGCCGACCGACCATGCGATGCTTGCCCTCGAATGGCAGTGCGGCAACAGGGCGAGATGCCGGAGGCTCCGGAATGACGCTCGCACGCCGGCGCTCTTCGATCTGGCCGATGAAGCGGTACCCTCGACGGGCCGATGTTTCGATGAAGCGCGGCTCGCGCGCGCTATCGCGCAATGCCTGGCGGATCTCCGCGATCTGCGTCTTGAGCACCCCCTCGCTCAAATGGGTGCCGTCCCCCCAGACGCCAGACAGCAGCTCCTCGTGGCGAATGAGCCTGCCCGGGCGCTCCACCAAATACTGCAATACGGCGAAGGCTTTGGGTTTCAGTGGGACGAGATCGTTTCCGTCCCACAACCGCTGCTCCACGGGATCGAGCCGAAACGGATGAAACACGAGCATGACTTCGCCATGCCCGTACGGAGTTTCCTCGTCTCTGTGCATGGTCTGTCCCTCTTCGCAGCCGAACCTCAATTCACGACCACAACAGATGCCGGCGCTCGGCCGCAAGTCGCAGCCGCCACCCCGTCAGACTGTACAGAGCGCGCGGTGGCGTCAGGACTTCGACAAACCATATGCGTCGTCGGCGCCGGGAGCGCGCGCCGCAAATGCATCATGTCCGCCCTGGATCGCTAAACGTGGCTCGCTGGCGCCAATCATTGTGCCCTGCGCCACACCACAGGCGCAGCGGCGCACGCGGAGCGCCGCTGCCATGCCTCCGAGCGGATGGCCGCCGTTCAGGAGGGCGAACGATAGCTGATGCGGTAGACCGCGCCGCGCCAGTCGTCGCTGACCAGCAACGAGCCGTCGTCGAGCACTTCCACGTCGGTCGGTCTGCCCGAGACCTGATCGGTCTGCGTGTTCAGCCAGCCTTTGACCAGCGGCTCGTAGGAGACGACCTTGTTGCCATCGAGCTGAGCCACCATCACGCGATAGCCGTCTTTGTGAGCGCGGTTCCAGGAGCCGTGCTCCGCCACGATGATCGCGTTGCGATACTTCTCGGGGAACATCTTGCCCGTGTAGAAGCGCATGCCGAGCGCGGCCACGTGCGCGCCGAGCACGCGCGCGGGCGGCTCGTAGTTTGCGCAGGACTTGCCCTTGCCGAAGGCGGGATCGAGCAAATTGCCCTGGTGGCAGTAGGGAAAGCCGAAGTGCTGGCCTGGCCTGGAAGCGCGGTCCAGCTCGTCTCCGGGCTGGTCGTCGCCCAGCTCATCGCGCCCGTTGTCGGTGAACCAGAGCTCCTTGGTCTGCGGGTTCCAGTCGAAGCCGACCGAGTTGCGCACGCCGCTCGCGAAGACCTCGAGACCGGTGCCGTCGGGCTTCATGCGGGTGATGCTGGCGTAGCGCGAGTCATCACGCTCGCACAGGTTGCAGGGCGCGCCGATCGGCATGTACAGCATGCCGTCAGGGCCGAACTTGATGTAGCGCCAGCCGTGCCAGCCGTCCTTCGGGAACTGCTCGGTCACGACCTTCGGTTTGGGTGGATCGTCGAGCTTGCCGTCGATGCCGTCGATGCGCAGCAGGCGGCCGACCTCGGCGATGTAGAGCGAGCCATCGCGATAGGCTACCCCGTTCGGTGTGTCGAGGCCGCTCGCTACGGTCTTCACCGCGTCGAGCTTGTGGTCGCCGTTCTTGTCGACCAGCGCGTAGACGTTGTGCTCGGTGCGGTTGCTGACGAACACCACACCCTTCGGCCCGAGCGCAAACGAGCGCGCGTTCGGCACGTCGGCGGAGTACACCTCGATCGAGAAGCCGGGCGGGAGCACCAGCTCGGAGAGGTTCAGCGGGCCTCTGGGCGCCTTCTCCGGGGGACCATTCTTTGCGCTCGGCCCGGGTACGGGCACGATTCCCTCCGGCGCTTCGGTGGCGCCGGCGCCAGGGCTGCCGGTGGCGGCGCTACCCGCGCTGCTCGCGGCTTCGGGCGCCGCGGGCGGAGTGGTCACGGCCGAGGCGGCGGCCGGCGCGTCGTGCGCTGCCTGGTCCTTCTTCGTGCAACCCGCTGCGAAGTTCAGAGCCAGGCAGGCCCCGAGCAGGTGTCGTGTGATGCCACAGGGCGAAAGGGCGCGAATCATGGCGCGCAGTCTGCACGCAGTGCTCGGGGCTGCCCAGCGAAAAACGCTGACGGAATGCCTACGCGGGCGTGGCCAGCAGCTCTCCCAGGTGCCGGTCGACCTGGCCGATGTACTCGGGATCGAGCCCAAACAGGCCGAGATGACCGTCCACCGTATGAATCATTCGCAACTCGCTGTTCGGGATCAGCTTCTGCTCGAACTCGCAATCGCTCGATGGAAAGAACATGTCGCTGTCGATCGGCAAGACGAAGGTCTTGGCTTTGATGCGTCGCAGCGCTTGCTCCAGATTGCCGCCGGTGAGGCGGCTGACGTCGCCACGCTGCCATTTCCAGGCCATGCACAGCAGATCGTTCGGGTCCATCACACCGAAGTAGCCGTTCATGAAATTGGTGGTGAAGTCCTCCAGTGAGGTGAAACCGAGGGCGCGAAAGCGTTGGCGCGAGAAGAACGCCGGGCTCCAGCCCATGACGCCCCACATCTTGGCGTGCCGGTGCAGCCCCTGCCGGACGTCCGAGGGCGTGGAGTACCAGCCGCCGTTCCAGCCCGGATCGGAGGTGATGGCCTCGACCAGCGTCTCGGTGAACAGGAAATCATGCAGGGAGTTCTTGGCCGTGCCCGCGATCGGAGCGGCGCGCCGCACCATGTCCGGGTAGCGCACCGCCCACTCGTACGTCTGCTGCGCGCCCATCGAGCCGCCGACGACCAGCGCGAGCCGGTCGATGCCGAATTTGTCCGTGAGCAGGCGATGCTGTGCCTGCACGTCGTCCCCGATGCGCACCTTCGGGAAGTTGGCCATGTTGGCCGGGAACGGGGTGTTGTGCGGCGAGCTCGAGATGCCGCTGCCGATCTGGTTGACGACGATGATGAAGTAGCGCTCCGGGTTCAGCGCGTGGTCCTTGCCGATGTAGACCTGGCCCATGATCTGATGCGTGCCCGAGTACCAGGTCGGCACCAGGATCGCATTGCTCTTGTCGGCGTCCAACTTGCCGAAGGTGGTGTAGCCGAGCCGGCAGCCACGCAGTGTGCCGCCCTCCTCGAGCCGCAAGTCGCCGATGTCCGCGAGCTCGTAATGCCCCTGTACCTGGGGTGAGTAATACGGATTGTCGATCATCGCGCTCTGGTAGCGCGGCACGCCGGCGTGCGTATTCCATGAACCGCGGGAGAGATTTGCAGGAATCTGATCCAGCGCGCGCGTCAGGATGCGGCTTGCCGCCAGGAGTGCAACATGGCGCCGAAGATCGAGATCCACGCATATGCCGCGAGGTTGACCCACAATAGGACGCTCGCGATCCAGTCGAAGCCCACCAGCTTGGCGGCGACCGAGACGATGCCGGTGGCCATGACCAGCGCGAAGTAGCCGGGGAACAGCGTCGCCAGGCCCTCAGCCATCCGCGGCCTCAGGCCTTGCACGCCGCTCATGAGGACGCGCATTTAGTCGAAGAAAACCAGCCCTCGCAACGTCGTTCCTCGGGGCTCATGGCTGTTTTTTCGGGCTTCTGGGCTGGCTTTGCCCCGCGATTCACGGCAGCATCCCGCCGGCCCCCCAATGGATGCTCGGAAGGAGATCGCGCGGGGCGTCCTGTGGCTCGGGTCGGCTTCGCTGCTCTCCCAGCTGGTGGACGCCATCAGCATCGTGATCCTGCTCTGGTTCATCGATCGCGCGCAGCTCGGCGTGGCCACCCTGGCCTGGAGCGTTGCTGTGGTGATGGAGGCCTTCAACGGGCTGGGCGTCGGCACCGCGATCGTGCAAGCCAAGTCGCTCGATGAGCGCCAGCTCTCGACGCTGTACTGGTACGTGATGGGAATCGCCGTGGTGGCGGTGGCCGGGTTGGTGACCGCGGCCCCGTTCATCGCGCGCTTCTACGAGACGCCGGAACTCACGCCGATGATCCGGCTCTCGGCGTTCAAGCTGCTGTTCGTGGGGGCGGCGCTCGTCCCGCTGCAACTCTCGATCCGGGAGCTGGAGTTCCGTCGCGTGGGTGCGGTCTCGACCTCCGCGACGTTGCTCAACAACGTGGTCAAGCTTGCGCTCGTGGCGTCCGGCTACGGCGCCTGGGCGCTGGTGATCAGCCACGCCATTCACGGCGTGTTCGTGCTGAT
Organism: Polyangiaceae bacterium; assembly: GCA_025936205.1. The sequence continues at coordinate 17,200 of JAICTU010000037.1, forward strand.
CGGCATCACTCTGCTCTCCAACTACCGGCCGCGCTGGGTCTTCGACTTCCGCTCCGTGCGCCCGCAAGTGCTGTTTGGGCTCAACGTGGCGGGCAGCTCGGTGCTGTTCCACTTCTATCGCAACGTGGACTATCTGCTCGTCGGGCGCCTGGCGGGCAACGCCGTGCTCGGCGTGTATCGCGTGGCGTTCGAGCTTGCGATGGGGCCCGCCAAGGCGTTGCTCGACGTGGTCAATGGCTCGTCGTTGCCGGTGATGGCCAAGGTCGCCGATGATCGCCCCAAGCTCGCAGAGACCTTCCTGTGGGTCACGCGCACGCTCGGCCTCGTGCTGGCGCCGGTCTGTACCATCCTGTATTTTGCCGCCGACAGCCTGCTGAAAGTTGCGGTGAGTCCCGAGTGGCAGGGCGCCGCCCCGGCGTTGCGACTGCTGTGCATCGCTGCCTTCGTGCGCTCGCTGGCGCAGGCATTCCCACGCCTGTTTCACGCTGCCAACCGCCCCACCTGGGCCATCTATGAATCGGGTCTGAGCCTGATCGTCATCTCCGCGATGCTGTACGCATTCCTGATCGGTCTCGGTCCGCAATACGCCGAGCGAGCCGCCTGCTTCGCCTGGCTCGCCGCCTACCCGATCCTGCTGGCGGCGCTGCTGGCCTTTGGGCGACGGATCATGCCGCTCTCCGTCCCGGACTACTTCGGTCACTGGCTGCCGGCGCTCGCCGGCGCGGCGTGCATGAGCTTGCCGCTCTGGGCCTTCGAGCGCTGGGTGCCGCGCTTGCCGGCGGCGCTCGAGCTCGGCTGCTTGATCGCTATCGGGCTCGGCGTGTACTGCGCCTTTTTGCGCTACGGATTGGGGATCCAGCTGCGAGACATGCCGCTGCGGCGCCCCCGGGAGAGCCAATGACTGAGACCGTTGTTGCCCAGGCGGCCCTGCCCAAGGTCAGCATCGTCATCCGCTCTTACAAGCGCGTGCCCGAGATGGTGAAGCTCGTGCGCCTGCTGCGCGCTCAGGAGTATCCAGACTTCGAGATCGTGGTGATCGAGCAAACGCCAAACCTCGGCGCGACCGAAGCGCAGGAGATCGAAGCCTTGCGGGCTTTGCCCCATGTCTCCGTTCATAGCTATCCGCCCCTGGGTTGCGCGGGGGCGCGCACGGCATCGATCCCCCACACCCGGGGCGAGGTGCTGCTGTTCATCGACGACGACGACCTGCCGGTGGGCAATGACTGGATCCTGCGGCACGCGCGCAACTTCCGCGACCCCTCGTGCATCGGCGTGTCCGGCGGAGAAACGGGCCGCTCCAGCGGCAATCCCCGGCGGGACCGGCGCCTGTGTCTGACGTATGACCTCTTCAAGCTGCCGCGCCAGCGCAACGGCCACGGCTTCCGTGTCACCACCATCGAGTGGATGCCCGGCAGCAATTGCTCACTGCGGCGCGAGGTCGTGCTGGCCGCGGGCGCCTGGGACGAGGTCGGCTTGCTCAATCACGAGGAGCATTCCTTCTACTATCGCCTGCGGCGCAGCAAGCCGCGCGGCTCGTACCTGGTGTTCGATCCGGAAGCGCTGGTGCAGCGCAGGTTTGACGTTGCGGGCGGCGCTGCCGTGCGCGGCGCGCCCGTCTTGCAGACCCTGCTGGACGAGCTGAGACTGTCGCACCTGATCATCCGCCGGCAATTTCCGCTGCGCTTTGCGCTGCTTTATCCGATCTACCTGTGGCTCGCTTGCCGGCGCACGCTGGCCTTCTCCCTGCGCACGCGGCCCAAGTCGCAGAGCTGGGCGCTCTGGCGCGAGGTGCTCGGCAGCCTGGGCGCGGGCCTGGCCGAAGTGCGGCGTGCCCAGAGCCTCGGCAACAAGCCTCCGCCCGCTGTGAGCAGCGCGCCCTAGCTTCAAGCTCACGAAAAGCGCTGCAGCCACTCCTGCTCCGTCTTCGGCTTGAAGACGAAGTTGTCACGGCGCGTGTCTCCCATGCTGGCCGAGGGCTGCTGAGAGTAGAGGTGCCCCGGGAACAGCAGCGCGTCGTCGGGCACCTTGGACAGGCGCTGATTCAGGCTGAAGTACAGATCTCGCGGGTTGCCCCCGGGCAGGTCCGTGCGACCGCAGCCGTTCAGGAACAACGTGTCGCCGGCAACCAAGCGGTTCTCGACCAGAAAACACTGGCTGCCGGGAGTATGTCCGGGAGTGTGGATCAGCTGCACCGAGACCTCACCCACGGTCACGATGTCTCCGCTGTCGTGCTGCGCGAGGTCGGAGCTGGATAGCCCGGTGACGCGCTGGACCCACGGCGCCTCCTCGCGCTGCACGTGGATCTTCATGCCCTGCAGCGCAATCAGCTCGCGCACGCCCTGAATCGACAGTCCCATCATGCTACCGCCAACGTGGTCGGGGTGATAGTGCGTCGCGAGCGCACCCACGAGCCGCATGCCGTCTCTACCGGCCAGCTCGATCAGCTGCCCGACGGCGTAGGCGGGATCTACCACCAGCGCCTCGCCGCTCTCGCGGTCGCCGATCAGGTAGACGAAGTTGACCATCTGCCGCGCTACCGGATCCTGGGTGGCGAAGTCGCGCCCGGCGAGCAGCTGACGGAAATAGAAGCGGTCGTTGGCTGAGGTGGGCATCGTCATCGCTCAATCTAGCTCAATGCGAGGTGGCTTGCGCGCCGCCGCGCACACGCTTGACCAATAGCACGGCGGCCAGCACGATCGAGCCTGCCACGACTCCGGCCAGCACCTGGCTCAGCGTCGGCAAGAGCGCGGCGAGGGCTCCCCCGATCACTGACACGGCCCCCGCCGACTCGCTCCAGTGGTGCACGAGCGCGTGGGCGCCCGGCAGCCCGTGGATCAGGATGCCGCCACCCACCAGGAACATCGCGACCGTACCGGCCACTGACAGGCACTTCATCAGCAACGGGGCACTGCGCAGCAGCAGCACGCCGAACCCGCGCTTCAGCCCCGCCGCAACGCCACCCCGGGCCGCGCTCCGCGACAGCCAGGCGCCCGCATCGTCCAGCTTGACGATACCCGCCACCAGACCGTACACGCCGAACGTCATCAGCACCGAGATGCCGGCCAGCACCCAGACGCGCGTGAAGAATTCCGCGCCCGCAACCGTGCCGAGCGCGATCGTCACGATCTCCGCGGACAGCACGAAGTCGGTGCGGATGGCGCCCTTCACCTTCTCCTTCTCCAGCGCCACGGGATCCACGGGGCCCTCTAAAAGGGCGCTTTCCACAGGCTTCTCCGCGGCCTCTTTGCCGTGCAAGAATTTGTGCGCGAGCTTTTCGCAGCCCTCGAAGCACAGATAGCCGCCGCCCACCATCAACAGCGGCGTCACGAGCCAGGGTGCGATGGCGCTGATCGCGAGCGCGGCAGGCACCAGGATCGCCTTGTTCACGAGCGAGCCCTTGGCCACGGCCCACACCACCGGTAGCTCGCGCGCCGCCTGCACGCCCGCGACCTGCTCGGCGTTCAACGCCAGATCATCGCCCAGCACGCCGGCGGTCTTCTTGGTCGCGACCTTGGTCAGAAGCGCGACGTCGTCCAGCACGGAGGCGATGTCGTCGAGCAGGGCAATCAGGCCGGCGGCGGGCATGAGGTAGCTAGTTCCCGAAGATCGCACGCGCCGTCAACTCCCGCGTGATCCGCCGCGCCCGTGCTGAACCGCCACGGGACGTTTCCCTGCCCTTTCGCGGCGCCCGCGCTTCGGCATAGGGTCCGGACCATGAAGTTTTCACGTTACATCTTCGGCACCACCCGCCTCGGCCACGCCGACGTTTCCGACGACCGCGCGCGCGAAGTGGCCCGGGCGGCGGTGGCGGCGGGGGTCTGGTTTCACACCTCCCGCCAGTACGACGACGCGCTCGAGATTCTGGGCGGAGTGTACGACGAGGACCGTTCGAGCCTGCCGCCCACCATCTACAAGATCGGCGGCAAGGACCTCGACGACGTGCGCAACGTGATCCGACAAAACCTGGCACCGCTGAAGCGCGCGTTCATGGAGGTCGGGCAGATCTCGCCCGGTGGCGCCATCGGCCAGGGGCTCACCGACGGCTCGATGATCGCCGGCTTCGAGAAGCTGCGAGAGGAAGGCCTGGTGCGCAGGTTCGTGCTGGAGGTCTTCCCCTGGACCTCGCCCACCGTGCTCACGGCCTTGCGCAACGGCCACCTCGACGGCCTCGTCGACGCGTACATCTTCTACCTCAATCCGCTGCAGCGCTTCGCCTCCAACGCGCTGTGGGACGAGCTCGTGGCGCGCGAGCTGCCGATGATCGCCATGCGCACCGTGGCGGGCGGCAACGTATACCGGCTGCGCGACGTGCCCGGCGCCGCCTGGAAGCCGTACCTGGCGGAGCGAGCCCGCGAGATCGCTCCGATCTTCGAGCGCTCCGGCGTCAACGAATGGTCGGAGTTCTGCGTACGCTTCGCTCACTCGATCCCGGGCGTGCTGGCGACGGTGGGCTCCACCAGCCGACCCGAAGGGCTCGCCGAGTTGTTACGGCAAGCGCGCAATCCCGAGCCCCTGCGCGGCGACACGATGGAGGAGATCTTCGCGCTCCAGCGTCGCTGGTCCGACGAGCTCGACGTGCACGGACAGCCCGGCTCGATGTAGCGCCTTCAGCGCGGCGCATTGCCGGGGCGCGCGCAGCCGCCGCTGCCCACCTCTGGCGGCGGCGGCCCGGACAGATCGCGGCCGCACGAGAAGTCGAACAAGTCGAGCAGCGCGTCGCTGTTGGCGTCGCGCGCCGTGAGCGCCGGCAGATCGAAGATCGCCTCGATGAAACGCGTCATCGCCGTGTGGTCATGCACGACGTGCGATGCGTAGTTCCGCCGCGCCCAGGCCGAGATGGCCACGAACGGGATGCGCGGGCCCAGATCCGTGAAGGGCGAGCGAGCCGGCAGCGGCAAGCAGCCGCGCGGCGGCGCCACATGGTCGGCGAACGCTCCCGCCTCGTCGTAAGTCCAGAAGATCGCCAGCCGCTGCCACTGCGGGCTCCTGATCGCGTGCTCGTAGACCGCCTTCACGCGCGCCTCCCCCAGCTGCAGATCGGCGGTGGGATGGTCGTCGTCTTCGTCCTCGACACCGTCGACGAAGGCGACGTTTGGCAGCGAACCGCGGTCGAGGTCGTCATACAATTGCTGCAGCCGCCGCACGCCGGGGAAAGAGTGATCCCAGTCGAGCGAGCCGCTGAACGGCGCGCCATCGCTGTACGCCGCCCAGGTGAAGCCGGCGTTCATCAGCAGATGCAACAACGACGGCGTGCCCGGCGGGGGAAACACGATCCCCGTATCGACGACCCCCGCGTTGGTCGCGAACAGCAGAAACGCGCGATTGGCGAAGGTGCCGCTCACGTTGGGCGCGAAGTGACGGTCGCTGGTCGCGTAGCTGCGCGCCAGCCAGTAGTACAAGGGCAAGTCCTGCTCGTCGTAGTAGTCCATGACGAAGTGCCCGTCGGTCGGCGTGGTGGCGGCGGCATTTTGCACGAAGCCGTCCATCTTGCCCCCGTCCACGCAGCGCCGCATCGACTGCGATTGATGGCCGGGATCGTGCTCCAGGCAGGTGCTGGTCGCGCGCGTGGGGAACACCGCGAGCCCGGACGCATCTGGATTCGAATAGCTGTCGGGGACAGCCTCCACGCCCGGCTGACCCCGCTCGTGCAACTTGCCGAGCAAGTGATCGAAGCTGCGGTTCTCGCGCATCAGGATGATCACGTGCCGGATCGGCACCTGGGCGAGCAACTCGGCGGAGTTGCCGAGCGAATCGCTCGCTCTGCTGCCGGCAGCGTAGCTGCACTCGCCGCGCTCGCGCGCATGTGCGGCGGACTCGAGCTGCACTCCACAGCCCAGCTCCGGCTCATCCGCCGGCGTGCTCATGCGTTCGACCGCATCGAGCCCCCAGTCGGCGCGCTGCGGATCACACGCGGCGCACACGAGGAGCAGGGAGAGCCAGTACCAGCTCATCGCGGCCGCCTTTCCAACGAAAAGCCGTAGGTCACGTCGAACGTGAAGACCGGCGCGCTCGCGGTGTCGTAGCCACGGCCTCGGCCGTACTCGAGGTGATTGCCGTCCCGGGCCAGGCTGACGTGCGCCGCGAGCCAGTTCTGCTGCAGAAACACCCAGCGAAACTGCCCGGCGATCGACACGCGATGCGTCCGATCGCGAAGCGCAAGCTGCTCGTCGCGCCGCTCGGGCGAGATGCCCCAGGCGCCCTCCAGGCTGGCGCTCAGCCCGTCGCCCAGATCGATGCGCGCGCTCACGCCGAGCTGCGTCAGCAACAGCGCCTCCGTGTACACCTGCAGATCCTGAAACGACTCCTCGACGAAGCCCACCAACAGCAGCGAGCGCTGCTCGGTCAGCCACGAGGCGCCGGCGTCGAAGCGCAACGCGCCCTTCAACAGCAATCCCCCGACCCCGTCGCTCGAGTTGTACTCATCATACTCCGACAGGGAGCGACCGGGATGAACCAAGAGCTGCTCCTCGTTCGCGAGGCGCAGACCCAGATACGGGCTCAGCTCGCGCCCCGCCTGCGTGCGGTAGCCGCCCTCCGCGAAGGAAGCGAGCCGCCCGCCCAGCAGAAACAGATAGGGATGCTGATTGGCGAGATAGCCGCCGCGCAGGGACGCACGCAGATCCCAGGAGAGGAGCCAGCGCCCTGAGCGCAGGCTCTGCAAGCCTTGCCACTGCCCGCCCAGCTCGCCGAGCAAGTAGTCACCGACGCCGCTGGTGCCGATGCCGATGTCGGCGATCAGGCCGCGCATCTGACTGTCGAAGCCAGCAGGCTCGGCCGCTGCGGTGCGATTGGTCAGCGCGACCACGCACGCCCCCGCTGCCCCGCACCTGGCGAACCACCCGTGCATCCACGGACGATACACCACGAACACCCGCGGGAGAAGTGAGCCGTGAAGCTGCAACTGTCCTTGGAATGGCGAGGGGGCTGCTGACGAGGAAGCTGCTGGGCAGGAGGTGAATCCGGGAGCGGTGGTGGGTCATCGCCGCTCCGCGGTTGCCGCTGGGATCGACGGGCACCATTTGCACGGGCCGCGAATTGAAAAGCGTGCGATCGCGATGTCCCACCAATGACAGGCTCGGCCCGAGCCAGGCTTGCTCGGCGACCAGAAAGCGCAGCGCGCTCGGCGGCGCGAGATCATCGGCTCCGACCACGGAGAAGCCCCACCCACAAGCCAACGGGGACCCGTCGGCGTCGTCGAGCGAGCTGATGCTGGGTGGCTTGTGATCGAACACGATGCCCGTCTCGAACGCGCCCAGCGCAGCGTACTCGGCTTCGAGACACACGCTGCGAATGGGGCTGCCGTCGCAGATCCCGATCCGGTTCAGCACCTCACAGCGAGTGTTCGCCTTCAGCTCGAGCGGAGCGCTCGACAGCTCGACGCGAGGCTCCGAGCCGGCAGAGCGCGGCGGCTGCAGCGCCAGCAGCGGACCGACCGCAATCCAGTTGCCGAGCGGATCCCGCAGGAGCAAGCCCTCGAAGCTCGCAGGCGTCGCCCCCCACACCCACTGCGAGTATCTGGACGTCATTCCAGCTCAGGTGGTGGTCATCGTGCGCACGGACGAAGCGGTCAAGTGCCGGCTGGATGGTACCATCGTCTCAGCCCCACCACCGCCGCGTATCGTGGAGCGCGGCGTGCTGGGGAATCGATTGATCATCGAAGCTACCGCCGACAAGTTTCTCGAGCATCAACCCATCGAGCGGCAGTGCCTGCGCCATGCTCGCAGCGGCGTAGAGATCGCGCCGCGAACGCTCGGACGTTGTGTGGCGGCACATCTCGACGCGCTTGCCCCTCTCGCGGCAGCCATTCACGACAAGACCCGCGGTGCAGGCTTGTTGGCAACGGATGCACCGGGGATCCCATCCTCGACCCGGATGTTCCCGCTGGCATCCGCTCTGGCACCAGGACGCGCTGCACGGTCGTGTGATGCAGGTCGAGTTGGCCAGCAATCGTGCCCAAGTCAGAGCAGGCATCGGGCAGTCGCGGACCCCGCCCAACGAGCCGATGCGTGTGCCAACTCGGACAATGTCGTACCTGACACCGTCACCCGGGAGGGGGCCGCGTGTGCCAGCGCTGAAGAGCGAATTCGCGAGGTTCTGGCACACTTGGCAGTGGCCGATTTCTTGCTGGGCCATACCTCAGGTCACGAGCTCCAGCAGCGTGGATCGATCCTGGTCCCCGTCTCGGAGCCGTGCGGAGGTATCGCACCTATGAAGAAATCGAAGCTATTGGGCCCGCTTCTCGCACTCGCATTGGGCTCTGCCTGCGGCGCCGGCAATGCCGACGACGACAGCGTCATCACTCAGCCCGAGCCGCAAGCAGGCGCCACCTCGCTCGACTCGCAGGATAACGCGGATCCCGAGGCAGCGACCTCGGCGGACGATCCGGGAGCCCTGATGAGCAGCGCCGAGCCAGTGGTGGAAAAGGCCATCTGCTACGGCTGCGACGGAGCCTGCACGAGGATCGGGCCGCCCAATTGCGGCTGGGGCTGCTGCTACTGCAACGGCGTCAGAGGCTATTACGAGCGATCGATGTTCAACGCGAATGTCTGGCTCTGCATCACGCCCTGACGCGCGCCTCGCGCTGAGCGGGTGAAGTGAGCTCGAGCCAGCGTACGCTGTCGGAGCCTCGTACTTCACTCTGACAACGGTGCGCCGATGCGCGGAAGCACGCTGATTTTCACGCCGCAGCTTCCGAACGAACACTGAAGTACGTCGATCGGGCTCATCCTGAAGTCGAACGGTCTCAGTGGGGCGGCGAGCCTCTCGAGCCCCAGGCCGCCTTCTCGAATTCCCTATCCAGCCGGCGACCGGAAACGTTCCGGCAGGCGTTGTTGGCTCGCCAGCGGCGACGTTTTCTGGAATCGTGCCGCGCATGCCGAGCAAAGACGGCGGGCTGATTCTGGGGTTGGCGTTGTGCGCAGGGGCGTGGCTCGCCTGCAGCGTGGACAGTCGTTCTCCAGATACGGTGGATGATGGCTACGCCGGTGCCGGCAACTTCGGGTCGTCCGGGGCTTCGCCCGCGCAGGCGCCAGCCCAGAACACGCCGGCCCAGAGCAACGGCGCAGCGCCCAGCATGGTCGTGTGCTCTGCGGAGAATCCGTCGTGCCAGAGCAGCGCGATGACAAACACTGCCGCGCCAGCCGCGCCGGCCGCGAGCGGCTGCATGGAGGGCAAGCGGCGTTGCGTGGATGGGGCGCCGGAGCTGTGCTCGGCGGGTGTCTGGGTGCCGGGCGGCGCGTGCTCGGCTCCCCTCGGCTTCTGTCTGGCGAGCTCGGGGTCGTGCGTGAGCTGTGAGCCCGGGGCCAAGCGCTGCACGGGCACGCGGGTGGAGGGCTGCGGCGAGGACGGGTCCTGGCAGGATCTGGGGATGCCGTGCAGCGAGTGTGTGCCCGGCGACGCGGGTTGCGTCGGGGACACGGCCCGGGTGTGTTCGGCGCTCGGCGCCTGGGTGGGCCAGACCTGCGTAGACCGGCTGCCGGTGTGCGTGCCGCAGACCGGTACCTGCGCCTGCACCGAAGGTTCGTGCGGCGCACGCGAGCTGTGCGCGGCCTCGGGGCGCTGCGAGCCGCTGGGGCCGGATTGTCCGCCCATCGCGCCGATCGCCGCCAACGATCAGGACCTGGTGATCACGCAGGTGCGCTTCGACAGCGACGGCAGCGCGCAAGTCACGATGCAAAACGTGGGCGCTGGCCTGCTCAGCTTCGGTGTGCAGGGCTATCAGCTGTGCAACGGCATGAGCAACTGTGTGTACCTCGCCCCAACACAGTCGGTGACGCTGTTGATCAACAACTCGTTCTCGGTGCGCATCCCCGATACGCTGCCCAGCGGCGGCGAGTTGGGCATCGTCCTCAACCAGCCGGATATCCCGGTCTCCACGGAGGCCTACGTGGCCTGGGGCGACGGAGCGACGAACGGCAGCTTCGAATCGCTGGTGAACAATGATCTGCGTCTGTGGAACACCGGCGAGCGCATCACGGTCGACGCCGATGATACCGGCTTCGTCAGCACCGGCGATACGACGAGCGCCTCCGGCTATTCCTCCTGCAACCCAGGCACGGAATAGCGCCGCATCAGCTGAAGTTGCGCGCCTTCTTGATCAGATCGTAAGCGACGTTGATCTCTCGCGCGCGTTCTTCGGCCAGCGCTCGCATGCTCTCCGGCAGGCCTTTCGCGGTCAGGCGGTCCGGGTGATTGTCGCGCATCAGCTTGCGGTAGGCGCTCTTGATCTCGCTCTCGCTCATCTCCGGCTTGACCCCGAGCGCAGCGTACGCGGCGTCGAGCCGTTGCTGCGGAGGCGGGCTGCTGGCGCTGGGCGCCCCGCCCGCCGCAGCGCGCAGCAAGGCTTCGAGCCGCGCCACATCGGCCTCGCCCAGCCCCAGGCGGCGCGCCACGCGCACCAGCATCGCGTGCTCGGCCGGGTGCACCTCGCCGTCCGCAGAGACGGCCGACAGCTGGATCTGCAAGAACAGCTGGTAGAGGACGGTGGCGCCGCGCGAGGACCTCACGAAGGCATCCACCGCGCCGTCGAGATCGAACTCCGGCGCCTTGCCGCGCGAGAAGGCAGCCTTGGCCGCCAGCCGTTGCTCCGGTGAGAGGCCCAGCCGCTCGAAGATCTCCTCGGTGACGCGGATCTCGTCGCGGGTCACGACGCCGTCCGCCTTGCACAGCGCACCCATCACGGCGAAGGTCGCCTCCAGGAACTGCGACTGGATTCCCTGCAGGCCCTGGAGCCCCTGCACCCCCGAGCGAGCCGCGCCGGCGAGCATGTAGCCGATCGCGCCCCCCACCAGGAGGCCGATGGGACCGGCGAGGTAGAAGCCGATGAAGGCGAGGATCAGAATGAGCGCCATGGCGTGACTCGGTAGCAGGTCCGGGCCGGCGCCGGCGCCAGCCCGGGCGAGTCACGCACGTTTTCGCGGCGCTGTCGACCCGCCGCGCCCCGCGCGCCCGCCCGGACGAGTCAGGTGATCAGCTCTTGGAGCGCGTGACGGCGCCCGTGCCGCTGAAGCGCGCGCGCCACTGGGCTACTTCTTCTGCTTCCAAAGGCCGAAAGAGCAGCGGAGGAACTCGGAAGGCGCGGCCCGTCGGGAGCCGCTCGAGCTCGTCCCGGACGTCCGCTCCCGGCCAGCTGAGCTCGGACTCGCTGCAGCCCAGCGCCTCCGTGATCCGGGCGGAGGTCTCGGGAATGAAGGGGCGCGACACGACCGCGGCGAGGCGGATCAAATTCAGCACGGTGCGCAGCACGGTACCCGCCCGCGCCGGATCGGTCTTGATCGCCTTCCAGGGCGCCGCGGCGTCCAGGTACACGTTGCCCGCGGCCCACAGCGCGCGCAGAGCTTGCGCCGCCTTCTTCAGCTCCAGCGCGCTCAGCTGCCGCTCGAGCTCGCGCAACGATTCTTCGACCGCCCGGTACAAGCGCGCTTCGAGCTCGCCCGGTTCGCTGCTCGGCGGGATGCGGCCCTCGAAGCGAGTGCTGGCAAAGGTCGTGGTCCGGTTCACGAGGTTGCCGATCACGCCCACCAGATCCTTGTTCACCGTGCTCGCAAAGTGCTCCCAGGTGAAGTCGAAGTCCTGGCTCTCGGGGGCGTTGGCGAGCAGGTAGTAACGCCAGTAGTCCGCCGGCAGCAGCTCCAGCGCGACGTCCATGAAGATGCCGCGCCGTGCGCTGGTCGAGAACTTGCCTCCCTCGTAGTTGAGCCAGCTGAAGCCCTTGATCACGTCCGGCAGCTTCCAGCCCTCCCCGCTGCCCAGCACGGTGGCTGGAAAGGAGATGGTGTGAAACGGCACGTTGTCCTTGGCCATGAATTGCGTGTAGGTGACGTCTTGGGGCGCGGCCCACCACGCCTTCCAGTCGCGGCGCGCCGGATCTGCGTCGGACCACTCACGGGTCGCCGCGAGGTAGCCGATCGGCGCGTCGAACCAGACGTAGAACACCTTGCCAGCGAAGCCGGGTTGGTCGACGGGGATGCCCCAGCTCAGGTCGCGGGTGATGCAGCGGTCTTGCAGCCCTTCTTCCAGCCACTTGCGCGCGATGGAGAGCGTGAGCTGATTCCAGCCGACCCGCGTATCGAGCCAGGCGCGCACCTGCTCGGCGAGCTTGGATTGCAGCAGGAACAGGTGGCGGGTCTCGCGCACCTCGAGCTCGGTGCTGCCCGAGATCGCGGAGCGCGGCGCGAGCAAGTCGACCGCATCGAGCACGCGCGTGCACGCTTCACACTGGTCGCCGCGGGCGTTGGTCGAGCCGCAGTGCGGGCACGTGCCGACCACGTAGCGATCGGGCAGGAAGCGCCCGTCCGCGTGCGAGTAGAGCTGCCGCGTGCTGCGAGCCTCGGTGTAGCCATTCTGCGCCAGCACCGCGGCGAAGTGTTTGGTCAAGGCGTGGTTCTGTGGCGCCGAGCTGCGGCCAAAGTGGTCGAAGCTGAGCGAGAAGCGAGCGCAGATCTCGGCCTGGGCGCGGTGCTGCTGAGCGCAGAAGCTCGCCACGTCGAGCCCGGCCGCCGCCGCGGCCAGCTCTGCCGGCGTGCCGTGCTCATCCGTTCCACAAATGAACAGGACCTCGTGCCCGCGCTGCCGCAGGTAGCGCGCGTACACGTCCGCCGGCAGCATCGACCCGATCAGGTTCCCGAGGTG
>JAICTU010000645.1 GCA_025936205.1 Polyangiaceae bacterium
TCCGGGAGGCGCCGTTGCAGCGAGCGACCGTCCACGATGGCCAGGGTCCCCCCGCGCCCGTCCGTTGTCACCTGTTGCACCGAGCGACCTGCGAGCTCGTGCTCGCAGCCGCGCTCACCGACGGCGAACACGCCATCCCGCCAGGTCGCGACGAGTACCTCCGGCATCATGGCCCGGGAGTATAGTCGCTGGGGTTTGTTCGAGCCAGCGGAGGCGCAGGAAGGCTCGAGGGCGTCTCGACAGCGCGGCACGGGGAAGCTAAACGCAACGCATGGAGCTTTCTGGCTGGTGCCGGCGTGTCGGCGTGTGTAGGCGCGCGCGCCGATGTCGCGGGCTGCCGATGCTCGCGTTCGCGTTGCTGGCGAGCGTGGACGCGCACGCCTATTGCCGGACCCCCACGTGCGTGCTCGACCGCGAGAAGAAGGTGCCCTGCAAGTTGGACGATCGCACGGGCTGTTACAGCGGTGGAGCAGAGGTCTACTGGGGGAACGATTGCGTGAGCTACGCCATTCAGCGTGACGGATCGATCGCGCGGGGCATCACGGCCGAAGAAGTGGCACCGATCGTCGTGAATGGCTTTCGCACCTGGAGCGAGGTGGCCTGCGCCAGCGGTGGCACCCCGGCGATCACGGCGCTCAGCCAGGGCTCGATCGCGTGTGCGGAGATCGAGTTCAATTGCCAGGAGCCGGAGCTGAACAGCAATCTGATTCTGTTTCGTGACGAGTTTGAAGACACAGACACGTTTCGCTACGGCGTGATCGCCCTCACCATCCTGACGGCCAATACCCGGACAGGGCAGATCTACGATGCGGACATCGAGATCAACTCGCGCGACGAAGAGTTCGCGCTCGGGGAGCCGCCGGAGGGGAGCGACGCGCGAGACTTGCGCGGAGTGCTCACGCACGAGATCGGTCACCTGCTGGGCCTCTCTCACTCGAACGCGAGCGGTGCCTTGATGAACCCGGACTATCAGGGCACGGTGCTGCCGACGGAGGACGATGTCGACGGCATCTGCGCGATCCGTCCAGGCTCGGACAGCGACCCGGAGTGCGACGTGATCGAGCTGCCGCCGGACGCCGGCTGCCTCGGCAACGACAAGAGCTGCAAGTTGACACCGGCGGTATCGGGGCCCGTCGTGGAGGAGCAGGACTCTGGCTGCGCCTGTGCGCTGCCGATCGACAATGGACAGGGGGGCTGGGGTTGGGCTGCGGCGCTGCTGGGAGTCACTTGGCTCCGGCGGTGGCGTGGACGGATCCCTTCCCAGTACCCGGCGCCCCGAAGCGAACCAGTGTAAGCTGGGGGCCAGCGCCCGCGCTGGTTTGGAAAGCCATGCAACTACCGCTGCCCCTCCTCGCCTCGTTGGCGCTTCCTGCGCCCGAGCTCGCGCTGCACGCGGCACAGGCGCGCATGCTGGACGATCCGCAGCCGGCGTTGGAGCGGATGGGGCGATGTTGGCCAGAAGTCTGCACTCGTAGCGGAGCGAAACGTTCCGGATCGGCGGCCGCGTAGCAGGCCCCCCACGGCTATGCTCTACTGCTTCGGTGAAGCACGGCCGCTGGTCTCCCGATCTCCTGAAGTCGCGTCGCTCGTGGGGCGGGGCGCTCCGCCTGTGGGGCTGGGCGGCGCTGGCGGTCGCGTGCAATAGCGATCCGGTCCAGGTGCAGGTCGACGAGACGCCGACCCCGACCAACATGACGACGGGGCTCGTGCAAGGCGACGCGCCCGCTCCGGTCAATGCCGCCTGCGTGACCCAGACCACGGCGGCCGAGCCGCGCAACGTGTCGATGTACATGATGCTGGATTCGTCTGGCTCGATGCTGGACGCGACCGGCGGCAGCCGCAACAAATGGGACTCGGTCACGAGCGCGATCCGTGGCTTCCTCGCCGAAACGGGCGACCTCGATCTGCAGGTCGGCTTGCAGTTCTTTCCGCTGGCCAAGCCGGGCTCGCGCTTCAACTGCAGTGTCGAGTCCGACTGCGGCCCCGACTCGGACGGCGACGGAATCTCCGATGGGGGCCCCTGCTTCTTGAAGACGTGCCGTGCCGGCGATCAGATTTCGCTCTGTGCGACCAGCTCGGATTGTCCCGGTGGGCCCATCGCCAATCCGTGCTTGCCGTTCGGTCTGTGCTCGGGTTCCAATCTCTCTGCGCCAACCGTTTGTGAGCTCATCCCCGGCCAGGTCACGCCTTGCGGTGGCAACTTGGGCATCTGCCTGGACTTTGATCGCCCGTGCACCAACGCCACGAACTGCAATGCCGGCGCCTACGCCAAGCCTGCGGTGGAGATCGGGTTGGTGTCGCAAAATTTGCCGCTGGTGGAGCAGGCGCTCAGGTTTCAGACGCCGCAGGGGCTGACGCCCACCGGGCCTGCGCTGCAAGGCGCGATCGATCACGCGCGCCAGTTTGCAGCCTCGCACCCGGACGAGACCGTCGTGGTGCTGCTCGCTACCGACGGTTTGCCGACCCAGTGCGGACCGGATCCAACGAATCCAGGGCAAGGCGTGCTGGAGCCGATCGCCAACGTCGCCCAGATCGCGGCGAGCGGCTTCAGCGGCAATAGCCCCGTGCGCACGTTCGTGTTCGGTGTGTTTCAATCGGGAGACACCAGCGGCATCAACAACCTGAACCAGATCGCCAGGGCGGGCGGGACGGAGCAGGCCGCGATCATCGACAGTTCGGGGGCGGTGGACGCGCAGTTCCTGGACGCGCTCCGCGCCATCCGCAGTGGCCAGCTGGGCTGCGAGTTTCAGCTGCCGACCAGCACGGCCCCGCTCGACTACTTCAAGGTCAACTTGCAGTTCCGTTCGGGCAGCAGCGCCGAGCAACTGCCGTTCGTGCGCGACGGAGCCGGCTGTGGTGCCACCCCAACCGGTTGGCACTACGACGTGGACCCCAACCAGAGCAAACCGTCCTCGATTCAGGTCTGCCCGGATGTCTGCACTCAGATCAAGGCAGCGGATTCGGCGTCCGCCAGCATCCAGATGCAGCTCGGGTGCGCGACCATCATTCGTTGAGCGGCCTCCCGTTCCGAATGACGGCCACAACGTTGCCGACCTGCGGTTCTGAAGTGCTTCCGGGTCGAGAACGAACCTCGAAGCGCCTCGACCGGGGCCCAGTCCGTTCGTTAGGATGCCGCCGCGCCGCTACCTGGGCGGTCAGAAGGATTTGCCAGTGAGGACTCGCTACGCCCTGATCATCAACGCCTCGCTGGCCTTGCTTCCAGGTTGTTCGAAGGACACCGGGAACGGAGCGCCCGCGACGCAGGTGGCCGGAGAAGGTGCTGCCGGTGGCAATGGCGCGGCCGGTTCCTCAGGCGCAATCTCCGCAGGAGGGCCCAACCTCGGGTTGAACGGCTCGTCACAGGTCGGGGGCGCGCAGCGCTGGCTGGGCACTTGGACGGCGTCACCGTATTTCGACATGGGAAACCAGCCTCCCGCCTCGCTGTCGAACAGCGTCCTGCGTCAGATCGCGCATGTCTCGGTCGGTGGGAGCGAGCTGCGCGTGCAGTTCTCGAACCTGACCGGCAACGGGCCGGTGACGATCAACGGCGCGCACATCGCCCTGTGCAGTGGCACTGCCGCGGTGGACAGCACGATCGATACCGCGACGGACAAGGCGCTCGCGTTCTCCGGAATGGCGGGGGCGACGATCGAAGCCGGTCAGGAGCTGTGGTCGGATCCGCTCGATTTCGCCGTGCCTGCTCTGGGCAACGTGACGATCACCACCGCCTTTGACACCGTGCCCAGCAACGTCGTGGGCCACTCGGGCTCGCGCACGACGTCGTATCTGCAGACCGGTAGCAACGATGTCAGCGCGCCCAGCATGGCCGGCGCCCAGACGACGGACCATTGGTATTACATCTCGGGCATCGACGTCATGGCGGATCCTTCGGCCGTGGGCGTG
Source organism: Polyangiaceae bacterium (assembly GCA_025936205.1). The sequence continues at coordinate 3,904 of JAICTU010000645.1, forward strand.
GTCGCGATTGGCGATTCGATCACCGACGGTCGAGGTACGGATACGAACCACAACAATCGCTGGACCGACATTCTGGCGGCGCGCTTGCAGGCGAATGCCTCGACGGCGCACGTGGCGATGATGAACCAGGGCATCGGCGCCACCCGTCTGGTGGGCGCGTCCGGCACGGCAGCACAAGCTCGCTTCGATCGGGACGTTCTCGGGCCGAGCGGGGTTCGCTACGCGATCGTCTTCGACGGGGTCAACGACATCGGTGCGAGCAACGTACAGTTCCCGGCGATCAAGGCTGCCTACGACGACTTGATCGCCCGAGCGCACGCCAAGGGGGTGCTGATCTACGGCGCCACCATCCTCCCGTTCGCCGGAAACGGCTACTACA
>JAICTU010000578.1 GCA_025936205.1 Polyangiaceae bacterium
GCCAGGAGGTGGTGTCGCGCCGGCTCACCCACGAGCTGGGGCAGCTGAACGCGCGCATCCACATCCTGGAGGGGTTCGCGCTCGTCTTCGACGCGCTCGACGAGATCCTCAAGATCGTGCGCGCGTCCGATGGCAAGGCCGACGCCGCGCAGAAGATCATGAAGCGCTTCAAGCTCGACGCGGAGCAGACCGACGCGATCCTCGAGCTGCGCATCTATCGCCTGGCCAAGCTGGAGATCCTGGTGATCCAGGAGGAGCTGGCGGCCAAGAAGAAGGAAGCCAAGCGTATCAAGGGGCTGCTCAACGAAGCCTCGGGCGCGGGCATCTGGGGCATCGTGCGCGCGGAGTTGACCGAGCTCGAGGGCACCGGCGGCCCACGCCGCACCGAGATCAAGGCGCTCGGGGAAGAGGCCGAGTTCTCGGAAGAGGATCTGATCGTGGCGGAAGACGCGCACGTGTTGGTGACGCGCGACGGCTGGATCAAGCGCCAGAAGGAGATCAAGGACCCGTCGCAGACGCGCCTGCGTGAGGGCGACGAAGTGCTGGCCGTGGTCGCCGGCTCGACGCGCGCGACGGTGGCCTTCTTCTCCAACTTCGGCACCACCTACACGGCGCGCATCATCGACATCCCGGCCACCACCGGCTACGGCGAGCCGATCCAGAAGCTGTTCAAGCTCAAGGACGGCGAAACCATCATCGGCGCCCATTCGCTCGATCCGCGGGTGGTCGGCGATCTCACCGAGAGCGAGAAAGAAGGCGTTCGGCCCGGCACCTACGGGGTGGCGGCCAGCAGCGATGGCTACGCGCTCTGCTTCGGCCTGGGCGCGTTTGTCGAGCCCAGCCAGCGGGGCGGGCGGCGCTTCGCCAGGCTGGCCGAGGGTGCCAAGATCGTCGCGGCCTACGCCGTGCACGGCAGCGAGACGCTGATCGCGGCCACGCAGCAGTGTCGCGCGCTCTTGTGCTCGGTTTCAGAGGTGAACTACTTGTCCGGCCCTGGCCGCGGCGTCATCTTGATCAAGCTCGCAGACGACGACGTGCTGATGGGCTTCAAGGCGGCGGTCGACGATAAAGACACGCTGGTGTGCAAGACCAGCGCGGGCGGCGAGCAGCGCATCAACGCCGCCAAGTATCAGCTCTCGGAGCGCGGCGGAAAGGGCCGCGAGGTGATCAAGCGCGGCAGCTTCGTGCAGGTCGTGAACGAACCGCCACCGGCTCCGCCAGCGTTTGAAGGCGCAGAGGCGGCTGCCGCGTCCCCGGCCTGAGATCAGAGCTCGAGACAGGAAAGCAAATGGCCACGTCCTATACAGCCAAAGACATCACCGTTCTCGAGGGCCTGGAGCCGGTGCGCAAGCGCCCCGGCATGTACATTGGCGGCGTCGGCAGCGCGGGCCTGCACCACCTGGTGTGGGAGATCGTCGACAATGCGATCGACGAGGCCATGAACGGCCACGCCAGCGAGATCTCCGTCACGCTGCACAAGAACGGCAAGTCGGTCACCGTCACCGACAACGGGCGTGGCGTGCCGGTGGACAAACATCCGCAACACAAGAAGACGGCGCTGGAGCTGATCTTCTCGACGCTGCATGCGGGCGGCAAGTTCGACGGCGACAACTACAAGACGGCGGGCGGTCTGCACGGCGTCGGCGCTTCGGTCGTCAATGCGCTCTCCACCAAGCTGGTCGCGACGGTGAAGCGCGATGGCGCGCAGTGGCAAATGGAGTTCAAGCGCGGCAAGCCGACGGGCCCCCTGGCGAAGATCGGCGCCGCGCGCGGCAGCGGCACGAGCGTGTTCTTCGAGCCCGACCCGACCATCTTCCCGCGCACCGACTTCAACGCCCAGACCATCCGCGAGCGGCTGGAGGTGGCGAGCTACCTGCACCGGGGCGTGAAGGTGACGTTCATCGACGAGGCCGCGGACAAGAAGGAGCTGTTCCACCACGAACAGGGCCTGACGGACTACCTCGCTCGCGTGATCGAGGAGCGCAAGGCCTCACCCGTACACACGCCTGCCTTCACCTTCGAGAAGGACAACGGCCTGCGCCTGGAGACGGCGCTGCAGTGGACGGAGGCCACCGACGAGCACCTGCGCAGCTACGCCAATGGCATCCCGACGGCCTCGGGCGGCACGCACGAGAACGGGTTCCGCGCCGCGATCGGCAAGGCGCTGCGCAACTACATCGAGACCCACAAGCTCTGGCCGCGCGGCATCGCGCTCTCCACCGACGACATCCGCGAGGGCATGGTCGGCATCCTGAGCGTGTTCATCGCCGACCCGCAGTTCCAGGGCCAGACCAAGGACCGCCTGAACAACCCCGAGCTCCAGTCGCTGGTGGACAGCGCGCTGCGCCCGAGCTTCGAGCAGTGGCTCAACAGCAACCGCAGCATCTCCGAGCAGATCGTCGCGCGCCTGGTGCTCGCGGCGCGCGCCAGGGAGGCCTCCCGCGCCGCCTCGGCCGCGGTGGTACGCAAGAGCGCCACCAGCGGGCGGCTCACCCTGCCCGGCAAGCTCAGCGACTGCACCTCCTCCGGCGGGGAGACGGAGCTGTTCCTGGTCGAGGGCGATTCCGCCGGAGGCTCGGCGAAGCAAGGCCGCAACCGCGACCTGCAAGCCATCCTGCCGCTGCGCGGCAAGGTGCTGAACACCGAAGCGCTGGCCCTGAGCAAGGTGCTCGACAACCGCGAGCTGGCCGATCTCGTGACGGCCCTCGGCTGCGGCATCGGCAAGAGCTTCGACCTCAGCAAGCTACGCTACTCGAAGGTCGTGCTGCTGGCGGATGCCGACTCCGACGGCAACCACATCACGACTCTGCTGCTCACCTTCTTCTATCGCCACCTGCCCGAGCTGATCAAAGCGGGCCGCGTGTTCGTGGCCGTGCCTCCGCTCTACCGCATCGACATCGGCAAGGAGACGCACTGGGCCGTCGACGACGAGGACAAAGAGCGCATCCTCGCCAGCAAGAAGGGCAACGCCAGGCCCGAGATCACCCGCTTCAAGGGCCTCGGCGAGATGATGGCGCAGACGCTCTGGGAGACCACGCTCAACCCGGCCACCCGCCGCATGCTCAAGGTCGGCATCCAGGACGGGCTCGAGACGGACCGCGTCGTCAGTGAGCTGATGGGCAAAGATCCCGCGTGCCGCTTCCGTTTCATCATGGAACGCGCGGAAGATGCGCAGGAGCTCGATCTCTGAGCGCTGAGCGGAATCGCCCGCTCGAGATTGCGCCCTCCGGCTTGCGAGGATAGCTTCCGCGCCCCGCGCGGCAGCGCGCGACTCCAGAATATGCCCACTGCGCCCCCGGTTCCGCGCTGCGCGGATACCAAGACCACGCGCGGCGTATGAGGCGGGCGCTCACCTCGCTGGTACGCCCCGCGAAGCGGATGGCGCCAGCAGCTCGAGCAGGGGGCACATTCTAGCGCCTCCCGCATCGGACGGGTCCGAGCTCCAAAACCCCCTTACCCCTGACCCTGACCCCTCCCTACGAAACGAGCACGCCCTCGAGGCCTTCCAGGCGGCGCAGCAGGAAGCGCTCGGCGGGGCCGAAGCTCTGTTGCATGCCGCGCAACACGTCGAGGTACTCGCGAAACACCGTCAGGCTCACGCCCGGAGCCGTGCGCACCGCGGGATACAGCTCGTCGATGACCTGCGAGGACGCGAGCAGCCCGACGGCGCCATAGACTCGAAACACGTAGTCGATCCAGTGGCTTTGCCCGGTGGAGCGCGCCAGCCGCACGGCGAGCAGCCCCGCTTCTTCCACGTCGCGCACGTTCGCGCCGCCGCCGGTCGTCTCCAGGCGCTGCAGGATCGCCTTCAACGGCCGCTCCAGGATGCGCTCCGCGTCTTGCCCGCGGCCCAGCTCGAATTGCTTCTCGGCGACGCCGGAGAGCATCGCCAGCACGCTGCCGTGATGCGTGGGCTCCGAGTCCGAGTAAAGCCTGCCCGGCGGTAGCGATGAGGGGCGCCGATCGAGCACCGTGTCCGCAGAGGGCCGGCTGCTGCGCGCTTCGCGGATCGGCTGGCGCTCCGTTGCCGCCACGGGCACCCAGCACAGCTCGGCGTGATGTTGACCGATCGTGATGTGGTCACCTGGCACGACCACCTGCACTTCGTCCACTCGCGTGCCGTTGACCAGCACGCCGTTCGTGCTGCCCAGATCCTTGAGCGTGATCTCGCGCTCATCCACCACGAAGCAGGCGTGCCGGCGCGAGATCAGCGGATCGTCGAGCACCAGCTGGCACCCCTCTCCACGGCCCACGATGGTGACGCCAGCGGCGAGTTCGAAGTCGCGCTGATTCTGAAACCTCAACCAGATGCGGTGGCGCGGGCCCTCACCGCCGGGATGAGGCGGCCCTATCGAACGCATCGCCACAGGCGCTCCTGGTCAGACTCCGATCGGTTCATGTCCGTTCCAGCGAACCACGAGACAACATCGGGAACTTGCTCAGAATCTAGCGCCAGCCCGAAGCCCGAGGTAGCAACGCGGCAACGGGGGGCTAGCGCTCGCAATCTTACCGCAGAATGGCGAGCGAGGCAGCTCGCTGGCCCCCTGCGCGCAACCCCCCAGTGAAGGTGCGACATTATCCCCGCCCTCCCCCAGCCCCTGCCTCGGCAACGCCCCCCAGCTCCCCCATTCGCGTTCAACCAGATTCCTTGCCGCGACCGAGCCCTTGAGCGCCGATGTCGCTGCGGAATTGTTTGCCGGCAAACTGAATGGCCGCGGCCGCCTCGTACGCGCGCGCGTGCGCCTGCACGAGGCTCGTCCCCACGCCGGTCACGCCCAGCACGCGGCCGCCGGCGGTGACGATGTCCGCGCCAGATCGGCGGGTGCCCGCGTGGTAGACGTGCACGTCGCGCAGCGCCGCGGCTGCGTCGAGGCCGTGGATGACGTCGCCCGAGCGTGGCTCGACGGGGTAGCCGTGCGCCGCCAGGATCACGCACAAGGCGTGGTGGTCCGCCGCCGCCAGCAGATCGCGCGAGGAGGACAGCTCACCGCGGGCGGCATTGCTGAGGATCTCGCACAGGTCGCCCTCCAGCAGGTTCATCAAGATCTGCGTCTCCGGATCGCCGAAGCGCACGTTGACCTCGAACAGCGTGGGCGCCTCACCGGGCACCAGCATCAGATTCGCGAAGATCGTCCCCCGGAACGGTACTCCGGACTCCGCCATGCCGGCGACGATCGGCTCCATGATGTGCTGCCGGATATGCGCAGCCAGCCCCGGATCTGGCATCGACACCGGACC
>JAICTU010000324.1 GCA_025936205.1 Polyangiaceae bacterium
ACGCCCCCCTCAGCCCGCGCAGCGGGCGATTTGGGGGGAGCCCCCGCCCGCAGCGCGTAGCGCGAGGACGGATGGCGAGGGGGGCATCTATCCCAGAATCAGGCTCAAAAATCGCGCAAGTCGAGACTAGCGCTCCCGCCACAGCCCCAGGTCGCGGCAGTGGCGAATGGCTGCCTCCGCATCGTCAAACAGCAGCGCGCTGCAGCCGGCTGGTGTGTTGCGGGCGGCGAATTCGCGCAGGACCTCGCTGCGTTCGCGGCTCGACACGTTGCGGATCAAGATGCTGGTGATGCGCCCGGGATGGCTGCGCGCCATCTCCAGATAGATCTCCAGATCTTGCTCGCCGCTGTCGCCGATCAGTACGAAGGGCAGGGCCGGATAGGTGGCGAGCAGCTCCGCTATCGCAGCGGGTTTGTGCGCGGGGGCCGCGCTGCGAAACAGGCGCAGCTGGCGCAGGAGCAGCGGGCCCTTGGGCAGGCCCTGCTCACGGATGAACTGCTCGAGCAGAGGAAAGATGTTCCACACGCTCTTCGAGACGTAGAAGAATGGAGCGCTGCCGCCCAGCGCCAGGCCTCGATACAGCTCGCGCGTGCCGTCGAACGAGCGCCGCGTGAGCGCGTTGCCGAGCACCGTCAAGTACACCATCTCCAGCTTGTTGCTGACGTTGGTGCGCAGGATGGTGTCGTCGATATCGCTGATCACGGCGAAGCGCGCCTGACCGCTCGGGAGCAACACTTCACCTCGCGCGCTGGGCAAGCTGCTGGCGGGATAGGGGGCCTCGAGCACCCGCGCCCGGAGCGGCAGCCAGCCCGCGGGCGCGGCTTGGGGCAAGGAGAGCTGCGCGGAAAAGTAGCCATCGCCATCGGTGACCACGTCCGCTTCGGCGCCGCCCACCTCCAGCCGTACGTGCACGTCCGGGACCTCGTCCGACTCGAACTGCTCCCAGGCGCGCAAGAAGTTGGACAGGCGCCGGTCGCCGAGGCGAGGCTCTGCGCCCGGCCGCTCTTCGAGCACGCGGCCGCGCACGCGAACCTGGTGCGCATCACCGTAGCCCCCGTACAGCACGATGCGCAGGGGAGCGAGCCAACCGAAGCGCAGCTTGACCCCGCGCCGCCACTCGGCGAAGCGCCGCACGCCGTGCTCTACCTGATCCTCGAGCTCTGCGCGGGAGATCACCCCGCGAGTATAGCTCAGTGCCTTGCTGCCATACCGACCCGGTAGCCCATGGTGTAGCGAGCGTTCAACTCGCCCAGCGGATTCAGCTCCCGCCCGCCCGCGGCAGTGCGCCAGATATAGGCGTCGATACCGAAGGGCCCGAAGTAACCGGCACGAAACAGCGCTTCTGCCGCGCCTCGGGCCGCATTTTCGAGAGCGGCATGCCAAGCGGCAGAGAGCTCGCCCGCGTCGAGCGGCTCGCTGGCGACCCAGGCACGCCAGCGGTCGACTCGCTGTGCACACGGCCGCCCGAGCCGCAGCCCTCCGTCGCGTTCGAGCCAGCCGTGCAGGCTGAGCTCGCGCTCGATCTCGAGCCAGGGCTCGCCGAGCAGCCCACCCAGGCGCAGCCCGTCGGCGAGCCAGCGCAGGTCGTCCGCGGAAGGCTCGCTGATGCGCCGCTGGCCCCGGCCCGCGAAGCCATACGCGCGCTTGAACAGCCACGGTGCGTTGCCGCGCTCCCGGAGCGCCCGCTCCAGGGCCCCGGCGTCGCGGAAATAGTTCGCCCCCGGCGCGCCCCCGCCCAGTTCGAGATAGAAGCTGCGGTGGCTCACGCGCCGCAGCACCTCCGCGCCGGGTGCGGCGGGCAGCGGTACGCCCGCCTTCGCGAGCCGCGCCAGCGCGGACGGTGTCGGGCTCCAGCAAGCGCCGATGAGCTCCGAGCGGGCTCTGCGCTGACTCGTGCCGATCCACTCCTCGAGCAGCAGATCTCCCGGAGCGAGCAGCGAACGGGCATGTGCGAGCCAGGGCGCGAGGGCGCGCAGCACCGGCAGCGGTGCCTGGTAGGGACCCGAGCGTGCGAGCTCGAGCTCGGCGTCGAGATTGAGCACCCAGATCTTCATGCCGCCGAGGCTTCGCTCAGAGAGAGGCGCTCAGGCGCGCACTTCGCTGTCTTCGCGCCAGAGCTCGAGCTCGGTCAGGAACGGATCGCGCATGCCGGCACGCTGGCGCGCTGCGCGGTCGAAGCGCTTGCCGCGCATCAGCAGCGGCGAGAGCGGCTGCGGCAGCGAGGCGCGCCAGCGCGCGAAGCTCTGTCCCTCTGTCCAGCGCTCGAACCAGTGCACGGCGAAGCGCACGTGTCCCAGCTCTTCGCGGGCGATCGTTGCCTGGAGCGCTGCGGAGCGCTCGTCGCCAGCGGCGGCCAGCCGCTCGCCGAACAGCGGCGCGTGCTCCAGGTTGGCTGCTTCGAAGCCCATGCCCATCAACGCCACGAACGCGACCTTGCTCTGGCACTGTGGCACGCGCTGCCAGAACCAGTCCCGTACCGCGAAGTCGCCGATGCGAAAACCGAGCCGCTCGATCTCGGCGCGATAGCCGCGCATGTGCCGCAGCTCATCCAGGCAGATGCCGAGCAGCCCCTGGCGAAACGCCGGCTCGGCGTCGCTGAATGCCAGGAGCGCCCAGCACATCAGTTCCGCGGCTTGCAGCTCGTGATGGAAGAAGGTGTGCAGCAGCTTGGCTCGCGCGCTCGCCGGCGTCAGATCGTCCGGCACCTGCAGCCCGCGGCGCGCGGGCCGCAGCTCGGGCGGGCGCCCCGGGCGATCGAGGCGGCAGGGCAGGGGCCGCTCTTCCCAGAGCGCCGGTGGCGCCGGCGGCTCCAGCTTGGCCTGGAGCGAGCAAGTGCTGATCAGCTCGCGCGCCCAGTCCTCGACGCATCTACCGAAGTGCAGCATGAAACCGCATCTGCCGAAGGGCAGCGAAAAATTCAGCGCGGTCCGATGACTTGCGTCGCGCAGCCGAATTGCAGCCTGATATCGCCGCTGGAGGAGCGCACGCGGTCGCAGGTATCGCCGCAGAGCACGATCTGCTTGCCGTTGGGCGAATACTGCCAGCCCTCGTTGCAGCTGCCGTCCGACCCGCGCAACAACACCTCGCGCTCACCGCCGTCGGGCGTGAACAGCACGTTGACCTTGCCCGGATCCAGGGTGCTGCCGCTGGGCGGTGGCGGAACGTCATATGCGCAGCTCAAGGCGAGGCCCGAGATCGACGCCAGCGCGTCGCGCAGGGCGGCGCCGAAATCTGGCTGCTGGGTCATGTCGAAGTGGCAGTAGTTCGGCCCATTGTGCGAACAGCCCGGCTTTGCCGTGCCGCCGGCTTCTGCCATCTGAGACAGGCTCTTGCGCGCGCCTTCGCTGCCCGGCGAGCCGATCACGAAGGTCTTGATGCCGCGCCCGAGCGCGCTCGCCGCCTCGGGAATCAGCGGAGTGGGATCGGCCGGGTCCTGCTGGTTTCCCGAGCCTTTGCAGCCCAGAGCGTAGGTGGGCGTGCCATCGGTGATCAGCACCAGGTAGCGCTGCCCGGGCTGCGTGGCGGCGGACACCTGCGTGAGCGCGTACTTGTAGGCATCGTGCGTCGGCGTGCTCCCGCGCGGCGACTCTTTGCCGAAGGCGTCGCGGATCTCCGAACGCTGCGTCGAGCCCGTTCCGCCCAGGGATTGGATGGCCACGTCCGCCTGGCTGTCGAAGCACGGCATCTCGCCCACCTCGACGTCGGGATAGAACACGACACCGAGCGACGCGGTGCCCGGCATCACGTCGATTGCCCCCAGCATGGCCTGACGGGTCTCCAGCCACTTGGACCGGCGCGACCCGGGCGCTGTCTCATCCATGGACAGGCTGGTGTCGACGAGCAGCTCGATGATCGAGGGCGCCAGCTCCGTGCCCGCCTCTTGCCCGGCGCAGAACTGATCACCACCCTCGGAGCCCGTCTCGTCCGGATTGAAGATCTCGCCGGTGGTCCCGTCGAGGATCGGGCTCGCGTTGGGGTCGACCGGTGTTTCGCTCTTCTTCTCGTTCGAGGAGCAAGCACTGGCGCTCAGCAGAAAGCCGAGCCCGATGGCGGCGTACGCCTTCGAGTCAAAGAGCTTCGAGCCAACGCTCCGCGAGCCGCGCGCACGCGCTGTCGTCATGCGGAGAATTGTAGTGCCTGCACGCTCATCGCGTGAGACAAAAAACATAGCGTCGCGCGTGCGCGCAGCGCTGGCACGCAGTCCACGTGACGTGGCTGCGGCGCAGCTCGACGTGGCGAGTTGTCGTGCAACGCACGCTGCAACGGCATGACGCGACATGGCGCGTCGTGTCAGCTCCGCTGGAGTCCATCCGCGTGGAAATTCCGACGCGCCCTTTTGGAACAGTGAGAGGCAGAGTTGCCAGCACGCGCCTGTCGAACGGGGAGCGAAGACAGTGTGGCTGTCACGTCGGGCGGGAGAGCAGCCGCTTCAGCAACTCCGGCTTCTGTACCTTGCCCAGCGGGTTGCGCGGCAACTCTGTCCACCATTCGATGTGCTTGGGTACCTGGTAGCCGGCCATGCGTTGCTTCAGCCAGCTGCGCAGCTCTTCTCCCAGCTCGACGGGGCCTCGGCGGTCGAGCTCCGTGCGGGCCGCAGGGGAAGGAATGGCGACGGCCACCACGCGTTCCCCCCACGTATCGTCCGGCACCCCGAGCACCGCGACGTCGCTCACCCACGGGTGTGCGCGCAGCTGCTCCTCGATCTCGATGGCGCTGAGCTTGTAGCCACCGCTCTTGATGATGTCGACGCTGGTGCGTCCGAGGATCTCCACGAAGCCGTCCGGCGTCCAACGAGCCGTATCGCCGGTCCTGAAGAAGTCGGAAACAAACGCGCCGAGGGTCGCCTCTGGTTCCCCATCGTAACCCTCGAATACGTTGTTGCCGCTGACCCAGATCTCTCCGGACTGCCTCTCTCCCGACGGCACGGCGGCGATGTCCGAGCCGGCCTCGTCGACGATCCGGATCCGGGTCCCCGGGAGCGGCCGGCCGCAGCTGCCCGGCTTGCGGCTACCCGCCTCCAGCGGGTTGCCGATGACGATGCCGATCTCGGTCATGCCGTAGCGCTCCAGCGGGTATTGACCGCTCAGCGCTTCCAGGCGCCGGCCGAGCTGCTCCGGCAATTTGGCGCTGCCGCTGGTGATCAGCCGCAAGCTGCGCAGGGTCCGTTCGTGCGGCGCTCGTTCCTCCGGAGGCAGACCGTCCACATAATCGACGAGCCGCTTGTGTTGTGTGGGCACACTCATCAGCACGCTGGCCTGTGCCAGCGCCTCCAGTACCCGCGCGGGCTCGTAGCGCGGCAAGAGCTCCGTGCTGGCGCCGGAGCAGAAGGCACAGAGCAGCGCCACGATGATGCCGTGAACGTGGTGCAGCGGCAGAGCGTGTACCAGGCGATCGGAGGAGGTCATGCCCCAGTCGCTGCTCAGGGTCTGCGCGCACGCCCACACGTTGCCGTGACTGAGCGGCACCCCCTTGGGCTGCCCCGTGGTGCCGCTCGTGTACAGAAGCAAAGCCACCGGGCTGACGGCGGCGCTGGCCCCGGGTTCCCCCCGAGAGCTCAACCCGCCGAGCAGTCGCCCCGCCTCGACCAGCAGGCGGGGCACGGCCCCTTCCGGCAGCGAGGGGGCGAGCCTCGTGCTCACCAGATGCGCGCGAGCAGCGCTGCGACGCAGAAAGAAGTCGCGTTCCGGCGCCGGGTGCAGCGGGCTGATGGGAACGACGCTGCCCCCGGCCAGCAAGATGCCCCAGAAGGCCTCCACCCAGTCGCGATCCGGTGCACTCGACAACGCGACGCGACACCCCGAAAGCCCCTGGTCGTGGAGTTGCGCGGCGATCCGGCACGCGCGCTCCGCGACCTCGCGAAAGGTGACGCTCCCGAGCGGATCGATCAGCGCGACGCGGTCGGAGCCGCGCCGCGCCAGCAGGCGCTCGAGCAGGGGAGAGCGGCGTTCGGCGGAGTCGAGCGGAAGAGAGGAAGGCATGGTCGGCGCGGGCGAGCGCGGCAGGAGCACCTATCTCGAGCCGGCCGAGTCCGGTACGACTGTTTCCCTCGACCCGGGACGCGATTTGGGTCGGTCGGGCGGCCTTTGATGGATCGCGCGCTGCTGGTCAAGCTGCAACGTAGCAGCCCGGTTGACTCCCGTGGCGCCACTGGCACATTCGACGCTGTCGCATGCGTCGCAAAGCCATTCTCGGTTGGGGCGTCGTCGCTCCGAAGAGCGCCAATATCGAGGAATTTGGAGCGAACCTCGAACGCTCCGAGAGCTGGCTCTCGCCGTTCAATGGATTCGGACGCGATTCGTTCCTCGTCGGGCAACCCAAGTTCGACTTCCGTGACTATCAGCCCTGGATCGAACAGCGCTTCCCTCCCAGCCGGTTCAACCAGCTCAAGGACAAGATGGATCTCACCACGCTGTATGCCGTGGGAGCCTTCATCCAGGCGCTGGGGCAGAACCCCGGTATCGAGCAGGAACTGCAAGAGCTGCGCGGCGCGGCTCACGTCTACACGGCGACTGCGATCGGCGCCTTCCCGACGTTGCACAATGCTTCGCTGCAATACCATCGCGCCCAGCGCCGCTGGAACCGCTTCTGGGCGGATCCGCAGCGCAATGCCGCTCTGCGCGAGTACCAGGCGCACGGTGGGCCGCGGCCGCCGATCGAAGATCCAAAGGACGCGCTCGACGTCGATCGCAAGGAAGAGCTTGAAGACGCCTGGTTCGCCTACTGGGCAGAGCGCTCGGATCAGCTGGCTCTGTTCCTGGAGGAGCTGAGCGAGGTCGAGTCGACCCAGGTGCAGGGCGACGTCGAGAGCGGCAAGCTGCGCATGATCCGCGACAAGCGCCGCCGGCTCGCGCAGCTGCAGGAGCGCTGGGCAGCGCCGCAGCCGCCGTGGAACGAGGTCACGGCCAACGTACTCTGGAACATCGCCAATACCCCGAGCGCGCAGATCTCGATGCTGGGCAAGATCACCGGCTTCGTGTTTGCGCCGGTGGCCGCCTGCTCGACCTTCAGCGTCTGCCTGAAGTTGGCGCTCGACGCGATCGAGCGACAGGAGGCCAAGCTGGTCGTGATCGGTTGCGCCGATCCGCCGCCTCACCCGCTGACGGTCGGCGGCTTCTACAATGCGCGAGTGCTCTCCGCAGACGGCAGCCTCTCCAAGCCCATGTCCGGGCTCAAGGGCACGCACGTCTCCGGTGGCGCCGCGATCTGGATCGTGGGCGACCTCGAGTATGCCCGCTCCAAGGGCTGGAAGCCGCTCGGGTTGGAGCCGCTCGCGGTCGGCGTGTCCGCGGATGCCGATCACATCATCACGCCTTCCAAGGAAGGCCCGCGCGAGGCCATGCACGCGGCGTTGCAGCGCTCCGGCTGCGCGCCGGAGCAGCTCGGATCCTGGGATCTGCACGCCACGGCCACCCCCGGAGATTTCCTGGAGCTGGAGAACCTGCAGACGGTGATCCCGGCGAGCGTGGCGGTCACCGCACGCAAGGGCACCTTCGGGCACGGCATGGGCGTGGGCGGCGGCTGGGAGCTGACGGCGCAGTATCTCGGCTACGAGCGCGGCACGCTCTTCCCCACGCCGCTCGAACCCGGGGAAGTACACGAATCCATCCAGAAGCTCGGGCAGAACCTGGTCTTCGATCGCGCGGTCGAGTTTCCCCAGCGCCCCGTCGGCAAGCTGAGCATGGGGGTCGGCGGCATCAACGCCTGCGTGATCTCCAGGCCCTGGGAAAAGTAGGCGCGAGCTCGCTACTGCGCAGGTCGCGCGCTGCGTACGCTCTCGAGCGCCTGGCGCGCGCGCTCGCCGGCAGTGACCACCTCGCGCCGGCTGGAGGCTGGGCCATCGCGACGCGAGGCCGGAGCTTCACCGGCCTCGACCTGGGTGCGTTCCACGCCGACGTTCCGGCGATGGCGCGGCACCTGCTCGAGGCGCGCTTCTTCGGCGATGAAGCGCGCCACCGAGCTCCACAGCGCATCGAACGCGGCGTCATCGAAACCGGAGCCGCTGGGCAGCCAGTCGCTCGTGGGCTGGCCCGCGCGCAGCGAGCCGTAGTGACCCACGACGTCCAGGTGATCGGCGCGCGTGGCGTGGATCACCTCTCCCCAGACCTGAGACAGCGTCGGCACGATGCCGTCCGACCAGGAGGGTTTGGGGTACTTGCCGAAGGCCCGCTCCAGTACGTTCCGCTGCTCCGGCACCGGGTCCGGCAAGCGTGCCTCCCGTGCGAAGCCCGCCACCCGGTGCAACAGGGCGTACACGACGTGCATCGAGCGCGTGTACGGATCGGTCAGTGAGATCAGATCCACCGCGTGCGGCTTGCGACCGAGCGATACGACCGAGCCGTAGCGCAAATTGTCAGGGTCTGCCGTGCTGGCGTTCAGCAGATCGCAGCCTGCGGGCGTGAGCTGGAACACCAGCGACTGATCCTGCGACACCCCTTCGATGAAGGCGATCAACTCGGCGCGCCGCTCCGGCGAGAAATCGGCGATCACCTCGCGGAAGAAGTCGTCGATCAAGGTTGGCTTGAAGCCGAGCGTGTCGTCGAACCGCGTGATCCAGCTGCCCACGCGCAGGCCGAGGCGCAGCGGAAAGTGGCCGTGCTTGAGGCTGGAGATCAACAGCCAGGACAGGCTGCGCAAGAGCGGGGAACCCGCCGCGCTGCCAAAGAACGACGCCAGCGGCGTGCCGAAGTGCGGTGTCGAGATCGTGACCAGCGTGCGCAGCCGGCCGTGCTCATGAAACTTGCGGGTGGTGGGCAGCGACGCGGTGGGCGCGATCGCCAGGCGTGCATCGAGGCCGCCGGTGGAATGACCCACGATGTGGATCGGTCCACTCTCGGTCTCGGCCACCGACGCCAGCGTCTCCTGCACGCGCGCCGCGCGGTGCCGGATCGAAGCCGTCGGCAGCGTCGGCACCTCGACCACGTTCACGTCGAGCGACAAGCGCTGGAACGCGCGGCCCAGCGCATCGCGCACGCCGACGAAGTAGGTCAGCTCCCCCAGGCTGCCGAAGCCGAAGAAGCCGGGGACGAGAACCACGTGCTGGCGGCCCATCTCCCACCCGTAGCCTCGCCGCTGCCGAGCCGCCACCGTCAATCGCCGCCACGCCTTCCGGCTGTAGCGGCAGGTGTCGCAGGATGCAGCACTCGGCGCGCCGCGGCTCGAGCCCTGGCCCGAGTGGAGTCAGCGAAACACGCTCAGGTCGATGGCGTTGGCCATCGCCTGGTAGCCCGCATCGTTGGGGTGCAGGTGATCCGAGCTGTCGAAGTCGGGGTTCATTGCCAGCGGGTCGGCGCTGCTCTGTACTGCCTGGTCAAAGTCCACCACCGCGTCCACGTCCGCTTCGTTGCGGATCCAGGTGTTGATCGTGCCGCGCGCCGCCTCGGTCTGGTCGCTGTAGTAGGGCGCCATCGTGCCCTTCAGTGGCGTCAAGGTGGCGAGCGACACGTGCAGGCCGCCGCCCTTTGCCTGCGAGATCAAGGTCGAGAGCCCGCCGATGACATCGTCTGCCGTCACGGCCTGGTCCGGCGCCAACCCGGAGAAACCCAGATCGTTGATGCCGATCAGGATGAGCACGTGGGTCGCGCCGGTTTGCCCCAGCACGTCGCGCTGAAAGCGCCCGAGCGCGTTGGGACCCGCCACGTCATGCAGCACGCGGTTGCCCGAGATGCCCTCGTCGGCCACGCCAAAGCCCGCCAGGCTCGGGTCGGCACGCAGGCGCTCGGCGAGATAGTTGGGGTAACGGTGGTTGGCGTCCGACGTCGAGCCCACGCCATCGGTGATCGAGTCGCCGAAGGCAACGATCACTCCGCCCGCGGCAGGCGCGGTCACGTCGAGCCCCGTCAGCCAGTAGTTCGAGTTGCGCGTCTCCGCGGCGTCGAAGCTCGCCGCAGTGAGCGCAGTTCCCGCCGTCACGAACTCCGTCTGCTGCGCCACGGAATGTACGGTGGAGACGGCAGCCGTCCCCGGCACGAACAGCGTGATCGCCACATTGGCAGCAGCCGGGATCTCCAGCGTGCCGGGGTCGCTCCACACTTCCTGCCCCGGCGGGATGGTCACGCTGGTTTGCCCGCCGAAGCGCAGCTCAGTATCAGTGCCGGCGACGATGGCCGAGCCGGCGCCCGCGAGCGCCAGGTGTACGCCACCGAGGGCGAGCGGCGTGCTGCCGAACAGATTGGAGAGATGAACGCGCGGGTTCGAACCGCCCACGGAGACATGCACGCTCTGCCGCAGCGACTGGTTCGAAAACATCATCGGCATCGGCGCCGGAAACACACCGCCCGGAAAGACCTCACTGTAGTCCTGGGGTGAGACGGCCCAGGTGGCGCGGCGCGCGCCGGGCTCCAGGGCGTTCTTGCTCTGCGACGTGTCGCCGGAATCACTGCACGCGAGCAGCGACACCGGCAGCAGCGCGGCGGTGGCGAGGTGACCGAGAAACCGACCCAGCGGGAGAGTGCGAGACATGACGGTGCAGCCCGGATAGCCCGGCGCCTCGCCCTCGGTCTTCCAGGATCCCGCGCCGGGCTTCGCGATCTGCGCTTTATCGCGCCAGTGCTGCGACGGCGAGCGTCAGCCGCGCGCTTCGACGCGCTGCAAGGCCTCCAGGCCCACCTTGCGCATGATGGACAAGCTGCCGCTCGGGG
>JAICTU010000702.1 GCA_025936205.1 Polyangiaceae bacterium
CCGGGATCCGGCGATCACGGCGCGGTTCCATCGCGAGGTGGGCACGATCGCACAGCTCGAGCACCCCAACACGGTCAAGGTCTACGACTTCGGGTCCACCGACGACGGCACTCTGTACATCGCGATGGAGTTCCTGGATGGAAAGCCCTTGAACCGGGTGATCCAGGCCGACGGGGCGCTGGAGCCCCGCCGCGTGGGGAATTTGCTACGTCAGATCGCGGGCTCGCTCGACGAGGCACATCGCCAGGGCATCGTGCACCGCGACCTCAAGCCCGAGAACGTGATCCTGATCGAGCGGGCGGGCGAGAAGGATGTGGTCAAGCTGGTGGACTTCGGGATCGCGGCCCGCACCGAGTCAGCGGATCGCGCCAAGGAACAGAAGCTGACCCAGCAGGGCATGGTGCTCGGCACTCCGCCCTACATGAGCCCGGAACAATTCACGGGCAAAGCGCTGGATGCCCGCAGCGACGTCTACTCGCTGGGCATCATGACGTACGAGATGCTCACGGGGCAGCTGCCCTTCCAGGCGGAGACGCCCTGGCAATGGGCGACGCATCACATGACGAGCCAGCCAAAGCCCTTCGAGGAGTTGCCGGCGGGCAGTCGTTTGCCCGAGGGTCTGCGCAAGGCGGTGATGCGCTCGCTCGCCAAAGACCCCAATGAGCGCCAGAACGGCGCCGGCCAATTCCAGAGTGAGTTCATGGCGGGTCTGAGCGGAGTCGTCACGGCGCCCCCGCGCGCTCCGGTCAATCCTTCGGGCAAGACGGAAGCCATGCCCGAAGCCTCGCTTCCCCTCGGCATCGCGGCGACGCAGGCGATGCCAGAAGCATCACCGTTTGCGGCCTCGCCCAAGGTTGCGATCCCGACACCACCCGGCGCCGTGGCCTTGCCGCCCTCGCCTGCCCGAGATGGAGAGTCCGGGAACAAGAAGCTCGTCTATGGGCTGGGCGGAGCTGCGGCGCTGCTGGGCGTCGCCCTGGTCGCAGCCGCCTTGTCGAGCCGCAGCGGCGGCTCTGATTCTCCGCCAGTTGCTCTACAGCCGGTGGCAGAACAACCCGCGACGAACGGCACGGCGACGGGCAGCGCTCCCGAGCCGACCACCGTGGAGCCGGATTCGCCTCCCCCCTCTACTCCCGCGCGTGAGGAGCCGGAGACGACCAAGCCTTCGACGTCCACGACGAAGCCAGCGAGCAGCACGAGTCATCCCGCTCCGACCAAGGCAACGCCGCCGGCCACCGCGCCGAGCACCAAGCCCACGGGGACGGCCCCCCAGTCCACGACCCCGACTCCGTCGCCACAGGGCACGCCGACCCTGCCCACCCCGCCGCCCGTCGCGGTGCCGCCGGCCACGCCACCTGCGGGCGCTGATCCATGTGCGGCGTGCCAG
The DNA here is from genome assembly GCA_025936205.1 of Polyangiaceae bacterium. The sequence continues at coordinate 1,388 of JAICTU010000702.1, forward strand.
AAGGCCGCTCAGAGCGGCGACATTCCCGGGGCAGCCCAGGCCTACGCGCAGTGCTCGAACCAGGGAGCCAAGAATGCCTGCCAGAGTCGAGCCGGCCAGAAAGCTGGAGAGGCGGCGGTGTTCGCCGCCAACAACGGCAAGTGCAAAGAAGCAGGCGCCATCTTGCTGGCCGCTCAACAGATGGGCGTCGCAGCCGGCCGATTAGCCAAGGCTCGGACCGCTGTCGCAAACTGTAAGTAGCTGAAAATTCGCCCGCCGTGCCCGAAACGAATATGGGCGTGCGCGCGTATTTGCGCCTGTCAAGCCCAGGGTGGAGAGCTTGACTGGCGCTGCCGTGCACGAGTAGATCGCGCCTGATGTCGAGCAACTCAGCGAGGTGGCCACAGGTCTCCCGCACCGAGCGTTTCAGGGGCCTGTGGGTGGCCCTCGACAACTGTCGATATGATCAGGTGACACGCCAGCCCACGGAGGGGGATGTCGTGGATTCGGACCGCGACCTCGCGGACCTTTGTCGGCGCATGCGCGAGAGCGGCCGCAGCTCATGTTCGGTGCTGTTTTGCTCCGGCGATGTCTTTGTCGAGCAGACTGCTTCCACCGCTGCTCGTGCCAATGGCCAGTCGGTGAACAATCAGGCTGGCTTGCCGCGCAATCCGGGAATGACCGGTCAGCGCTGAGCGTTTAGCTGGTTTCACCTGCCTGCGCGCGTTGGTGCGCGCCTCCGCTCGTAGGGTGCTCGTTCGTGTCGACCGGCGCAGGTTCGTGCGTCCGCGATCCGAAACGCCACGACGCGCTCCTTCCGTGCGTGTCACTCCGCTGCGGAGCGCCCGCCCTTCGCGCCTGGAAGCAGCCCGCACCCCGCGCTGGGGCCGTCGCATCGCGTGGATGTCTAGTCAGAGGCGGTGCCCGAAAAAAAGGGTCATCCGACGATCGGTTTGACCATCGCCTTGCCATTTTTCACGACCACGTGAAAGTCGATGTCCTTGCCCCCGTGTTCCTTGCGTAGCTTGGACTCGGTCTCGCGCAGGCTCGAGGCAAGCGTCTCGACCGACACCTTGCCCGGCTGGTTCAAACGGCGCCGCTCAGTGACGAGCGCATCGTGCAGTTGCTTGACGCGCTGATCGTCGAGACGCGTGGCGGCAGCTTCGCGCGCCTGCGTGCGCGCCTCTGCCGCACGCGCCGCGGCGGCGCGCCCTGCAGCCGCTGCGCTCCGTGCTTCTGCTGCGGCTTCCGGAGTGACGCGATCGGAGGCGGGAGCGTTGCGCTCGGAAGATGCCGCCGCTCGTTGCGGAGCTGTAACAGGGGGCTCCGCCGCTGAGCGCGGGGCAGCGGCTGCGGGCTCAGGGCGCGCGGCAGCTTCGGGGCGCGCGGCAGGCTCAGCCGCCGAGCGGGCGGGCGTTGCTGCCGCAGGGCGAGCCGCAGGTGCCGGCGCTTCCGGCACCGGACGGGCCGCAGCAGGCGCAGGCTCTACGGGCCGGGTGGCGGCCGCAGCCGGCGGCGAAGCTGGACGAACTGGGTCCGCCGCAGGGCGCGCGGCAGCCGCAGGCAGCGGCGCAGCGGCAGTCGCTGCAGCGGGCGCAGCCGCTGCGCGAGCGACTGGCGCTGCGGGCTCGGGTGCAGGCCGTGCTGCTGGCGCTGCAGCAGCGGTTGCTTCGCCTGCGGGCGCGCGCACCACCTGTGCTGGAGCAGGGGCTGGCGCGAGCGGTGCAGCTGGCTCCGCTTTCGCGGGCTCCGCCTTCGCTGCCGGGCGCTGCTTCGCCGCCGCGTCGGCCTGCGCCGCGGCGCGTTTCGCGACGTCTGCCGGCTTTGGCATCGCGACGCGGCGAACCGGCGTCGCTGCTGCGGGCGCGGCAGCGCCGGTCGTGGTCAGAGGGATCGCGACGGGTGCAGTGGCCCCCGCTGCAGGCTCCGCTCCCGCAGCGTTCCGTGGCGCAGCAGAAGCAGCCGTCGCATTGGCAGTGGCCCCGGGGTGACCGCTGCTCGCGTTCGCGGACTTTGCCGCCTGCCCTGGACCGGGCGCCAGCAGAGCGGACCAGGAGTTGCGGCGCCCTTCCTTTTTCCCCGCGGCGGCGGGGCGCTTCGAGTTCGAGCGCTTTGCCTTGCCCGCTGCGGCCGCGTCGGGCTGGGCCGGTGCCACGGACTTCTTGCCCGGTGGCGCCGCCGGGACCGACGCCC
>JAICTU010000309.1 GCA_025936205.1 Polyangiaceae bacterium
CCTGCCGGCGCCCGCTGCCCGAGCGCGTGCGCATCGAGCTGCTCGGCACGCCGCTCGGCACCACGCGGCTCACGCGCGTCGAAATCCGCCGCTCGCTCTGAGAGCCCAGCTATCGGCTCTAACGCTTGAACAGCTTGCCGATCAGGCCGGGATCGGCTGACTCCTTGGATTGACCCTTGCGCATGTCGTGCAGGCGCAGCTCGCGCGCCGCGTCGACGTTCGAAGGGTCGTGCTCCGCGACGTAGCGGAACTCCTTGATGGACTGAGGGCCCTGTCCCGCCGCCTTGAGCACGCAGGCCAGGTAGTAGTGGATCTTGACGTTGTCCTTTTGCTTGGCGATCGCCTTCTTGAGCATCGCGAGCGAGCTCTGCACGTCCGCTTCGCTGGCGCCCGCGCGTCGGGAGCGGATCCAGGCATAGAGCGCCGCATACTCGGGCTGATCGGGGTCGCCCTCGTGCGCGGCGCGCGCGAGCTGCTCGGCGGCTTCGAGATCACGCTTCTTGAGCAGAATCTCCGCCTTCTGAAAAGCTTCCGCGGAGCGCAGCACCAGCTCGACCTGCTGCTGCTCGCTCTGCGCGTCATCGTTGGCGCCGAGCGTCTCGTCGTAGGCCTTGCGCGTGTTCGCGTTGCCGAGCACCCGGTTGGCTTCGGTCATGCGCGCGAAGACTCGCGTCACGCCGTCGCGCAGATCGTTGTGCTCCGGGCTCAGGCGATCGGGGTGCCAGCGGCGGGCGAGCGACGGAAAGGCCTGCGCGATCTGCTGCGGCGTGGCGTCGACGGACAGCTCCAGCAAGTCGTAGTGGCTGACCTCGTCGAGGTTCGCGAGCTTGGCTTCGATCTCTTCGCGCGTCAGAAACTTACCGGTCTGCAGCGCGTCGGCGGGAGGCCGCGCGGGCTCCGGCGCGCGCGCGGGAGCGGCAGGCGCCGCCTTCGCCGGGGCAGCCGGGGCCGCTTTCGGCGCGGGTGCCGCCGGCTTGGGCGGAGCTGGTGGTGCGAATGGCGCAGCGGCGACCGGTGCGGCCTTCGGAGCAGCCGCCGGCGCGTTGACCTTCGACGCCGGTGCGGGAGCATCGGCGCGCACGGCGGGGCCGAGCTGAGATTGCCCGGGCCGCACGGCAGGGCCGATCTGAGATTGCCCGGGCCGCACCGCGCTGCGCGAAGCGGAGCTGGAGCGCGAGCTGAGCTCCACGCGCGCTCCAGGAATGACGCCCAGCGGCGCCTCTCCGGTGTCGAGGTGGCGCGTCAGGACGAGAGTATACAGCAGCTTGTGCAAGCTGCCGGCGTCGAGCAGCTTGGTCGCCTCGAGGCCCTGTATCGTCTGCGGCTTCACCTTGAGCACGTCGAGCAGACCGCGGACGCGGGCGTTGAAGTCGAAGCGTGCCACTCGCGAGTCCGGATGCAGGCGCAAGGTCTTGCCGGCCAAGCCCGCGAGGACGGCGCTCATGCGCTCCTTCGGTGCATGACCTTCGATCGCGCGCCAGATCGCGGCCAGCGGATCGATGCGCACCGGCTCTCCGCCCCAGTCTTCGAGCAGATCGACGCGATCGTAGTACGCGAACGCCGTTCCCGGAGGCGCGCCGGAGAGCCAGCTGAGCTGCCGCAGCAGCTGCTCGCAGAGCCCGCGAGACAGGTCGTTCGGGTCGAGCGCGCCGCGCGCAAACAGACGCTGCCCGAGCAACTCTCCGGAGTCCTCCTCGAGCGCCACGCGCAGCGCTTCCGCGTCGACGCTGCCCAGCTGGAGCAACACCTGACCGAGCCGCGTGCCCGAGTGCGCCACCCGAGCCTTCGCGGGGACGCCCGCCGCGAACAGGAGCGCGTGCTTGGTCCGATCGGGGCTCTCCAGCACCAGCGAGCCCGTCAGCTCCTGGCTCAACGCGTAGATCAGCAGCTCACAGAAGGGAGTGGTGGCTAGCTTGCCGGTGGCGGTAGGGGCGCTCATCGCAGTCTCGGCGGCGCGGACGAGAGCGCGCGCATCGTCTATCAAGCGTAGCAGCCACGCGCAGCCATGAGTCCAGGAACAATCATGAATCTGCCGCGCCCGAGGGGTGAGCCCGCACGCCTCATTGCGCGCGGCAGCAGCCGGCGCTGCGTGCAGGAGACCAGGTAAGCGTGCGTGCGCGCGCCGAGCAGCGGGTACGCTTCCCGTCTGCTCAGGGTGGATCCGCGGGCTGCCCGCGCTGGGGATCGAGCGAAAGCGCGCGCTCACGCTCCGCGGCCGCGCGCGCATTGCGCCCGTGGCTGCGCAAGAAGTCCGCAAAGTCCCGGTGCGCCGCGGCCAGCTCCTCGACGGGGCTGGGGCAAAGTACCGCGCTCTCGAACTCGAAGGTCGCGTCCTCCGTGCGCCCCGCGAGCGCGAGGGCCTGCGCATACAGCGCGTGGGTGCGAGCGCCCTCCAGATCGACGTAGATCGCCGCCGACCCGACCTCCACCGCCTCGGGCGCGGACTTGTGCGCAATCAGCAGCTCGAGCAAGCGGCGATACACGGCGATGTCACGTTCTTCGATGCGGGCCAGCTGGGTGAGGATGCGCGTCTCCTCCAGCTCGTCGCCTTGCTCCTGCGCCATCTTCCACAGCCCGCGCAGAGGTTCGGACTGTGACGGGTCCAGCTCGTGCGCACGCTTCAGGGCCGCGCGCAGGGCATCAGGCTGTGCGTCCGCGTCGATCAGCTCCGCGAGCGCCATCTGAACGGCGTAGCCGTCGTGACCGGCCTTGACGAGCGCCCCGAGCTCGGCGAGCGCGGCCGGCGTCTGCCCGGCCACCGCCGTGAGGCGCGCGCCCAGAAAGCGCACATCGGCCGAGTCGGGCGCGAGCGCGTGCGCCGCGGCCCAGGCACTCTGCGCCACCGGCAGCTGTTTCTCCGCAAGGGCGGCGATCACGACGCGCAGCTGCGCGTTCACGTCCTGGGGTGTGAGCGCGGCGCGCTGCCGCAGATCGTCGAGTGACCCGCGCGCATCGAGCGGCACGAACTGCGACGAATAGCGCGCCAGCGTCTGCGTGAGGTAAGCGGAGAACTCCGCATCGATGGCGCCGCCGTTGCCGCCCAGCGCCTTGGCGAGCGCATCGTTCTCGACCGGCCCTGTCGCGTACAGCCTGAGCAGCTGATTGACGCGCTCTCGACCGTAGTGTTGGACCAGCATCACCGAGATCTGGCTGGAGGCGTAGTACGCCGTCGCCATGTCCTGCATGTCTTCGGCGTGCGAAAACACGTAGTTCATGCGCGTCACCTGGGGCAGGCGCTTCTCGCGCCAGGCCAGAAACAGCTCCGGATCGTGATGGCGGCGCCACTCGGGGCGCTCGATCAGCGTCTCGTACTCTGCCAGCCCTTCGGTGAGCCAGCGCGGCACGTGGCTCTGGGACATCTGGATGTGAAACACGTGCGCGAGCTCGTGCCAGAGCGTCATGCCCCAGTTCAGCGCGTCTGCGTGAGGCGTGAGCGCGGCCAGCGTCTTGCCGAAGCACACACCCAGGATGGCGGTCTGCGGCAGACCGCTGGTGCGCACGGCGAAGTGTTCGCGCTGCGCATACAGCTCGATGCCGATCGGCTCGCTGGGCGTGAAGCCGTAGGCCGTCACGAACTTGCGGAAGGCGCGCTCCAGCAGGCCGGGCACATAGCGGTCGAGGATGTCCGCCTCGGCCTTGGGATAGCGGATGGTGAAGCGCCCGCGCGACTTGGTCACGTAGTCGCTGGGGATGATCTGCTCGTACAGGTTCAGCGTGTTGAAGACGCGCACGTTGAACGGGTCCTTGGCGATGGCCCGCCGCAGCGATTGTACGCCCGCGCTCTCCTGCCCGGCGCGGATCAGGTTGAGCCCGAGCGCGGCGTGAGCCTCCGCGTCCTCGTCGTCGATGCTCACCGCCTCGCGCATCAGCTCCACGATGCGATCGTAGCGATGCTCCCACTCGGCGTATTCGCCCACGATGGAGTAGAAGCGCGAGTAGCTCGGATTGCGCTGGAACACCTCGCGCTGCGCGCTCGCGAACAGCGCGGGGTTCTCGGAGAGAAAACCCACCGCGGCGCGCAGGCTGAGCAACTCCAGATCCTCGCCATCAGCAGCCAGGCCCTGCTCGATCAACTTCAGCGCCGCCTCGAAATCGAGATCGCGCAGGGCCAGCCCGGCGAGCACGAAATAAGCTTGCGGCAGGCCCGGATGCACCACCAGAGCGCTCTGCGCCAGCGCGCGCGCGCCCTCGAAATCGAGCGCTTGCTCCAGCTTCACGTGAGCCAGCCAGACCAGCGCCAGAGGCTGGTGTGGCGCGCGCTGCAGGAGCTCGCTCAGCACCTCTTCGGCGTGTCCCGGGTCATGCTTCTCCAGAAACAACTCGGCGCGCCAGAGCAGGATCTCCTCGGCACCGGGCGCGGCGCGCTCGGCGGCGTTGAAGGCGTCGTTGGCATCGTGCGGGCTGCGCAGCAGATGGGCAGCTCGCCCCACCAGGGCCAGCCCGGCTCCGTCCTCGTTGCCGATGCGGTCTTCGTTGTAGTCCGTGATCAGCGTCATCAGGATCGGTTCGGCCTCGGCGCGCCGCCCGCGATCGATCAGGAGCTCGCCCAGGAGCAGCCGTGCCCGGCGCGCTTCGGGTTGATCCTTCAAGCCTTCGAGCAGCGGCAGGGCGGCCGCGCTGTCGCCGCTCGCGATCGAGAGCTCTGCGAGCAGCGTGCTGGTCTCCAGGTCGCCGCTATTGGCGGGCTCCGCTCGCAGCAGCCTCAGAGCTTCTTTCGCCCGCCCCGTCTGGCTCAGCGTGCGGGCCAGGCCGCGCCGCGCGCTGCCGCGGCTGCTCGCAGCCCCCTGCTCCAGTAGGGCCCGGAAGGCCAGCTCGGCATCGCCGTAGCGGCTCTCCGCGAACGCGCGCTCTGCTTCCGCCAGCGTTGCCGCCCGCGGCGCCGCCGCGCTCGCCGCGGGCGCCGGAGCTGCGGATGCGGCAGGGGCTCCAGGCCGCTGTGTTCCGGCGCAGCCTGTTCCTGCGCAGCCTGCCAGCACGAGCGCGACGACCCAGTTTCCAGCCATGCGTCTGCGGCCCGAGCTCATACGACCAACTCTACCCCGCCCGACGCCGGAGCCGAAGGAGCCGCTGAAAATTGTCCTGCTCCCCAGCCCTGCGCGCTGCAGCCAGGCGATGGGCCTCCGCGGCGCGCTCCAGCGCCGGGAACCCGGCAGCACAAATAGTCAATAAGTTTGATGCTTTGAAATACACCGGCGCTGCCGACGAGATGCGCCCGCGGCACCGCCGCTGTCCAAATTCCGATCGCGCTGCCCCGCGTGGCGCACTAGCCTAGCCCTGCGTGAGCGGGTTGCCCGAGAGTCAGTGGGGTTATGTGCTCACCACGCCTGCACGCAACGAGCGCGAGGCGCTCCCGGCGCTGCTGGCCGGGATGCAAACACAGGAGCAGCGCCCGCTTCTGTGGCTGATCGTGGATGACGGTAGCGACGACGGTTCGCGAGAGTGGCTCGAGCAAGCGCGCGCGAGCTGCGACTTTCTCGAAGTGGCGTCAGCCCCGGAGGCCGCCGACGAGTATCTAGGAGCGCACGTGGCGCGCATCAAGCGCTGGGGGCTGGAGCAAGCGCTGGCGCGCGCGCGCGCGCGCGGTCTCGCGCCCCGCTGCGCCGGCGTGCTGGACGCAGACATCGAGCTGCCGTCCGAGCACTATCGTGCGCTGGTCGGCGCCATTGCGGGCAACCCCAAGCTCGGTGTGGTGTCCTCGCTGCTGCAGGCGCGCGAGGGGGATCGCAGCTTCGTGGAGCCCTTCCAGCGCGCCGATCTGCCGCGCGGACCCACGCAGTTCTTTCGCGTGGAGTGCCTGGAGGCGATGGGGGGCTTGCCGCCCTGGCCCAGCTTCGACTCGATCGCCAACGTCAAGGCGCGCGCGCTCGGCTACGAGACGCGCCTGCTGCCCTGGGTGCTGGCCACGCACCGGCGCGAGACCGCGGCGCGCTACGGCCACGCTCAGGGCTACGCGCGCAAGGGCCGCTACGCCTGGTTCCTGGGGTTGCATCCGCTGCTCGTGCTGGCGCGCGGGGCCGCCTATAGCTCGCGCCGGCCGCACCACGCCGGCTATCACTTCCTGCGCGGCTACCTGCAGAGCGCCCTCGGGCGCGAACAGCGCTGCCCGGACGCGGTGGTGCGCCGCCACTACGGCTTGCCTCGCGTGCTGGAGGTGGCGAAGGCCGCGCTGCGCCTGGGCCCCAGCTACGTGACGCGATCGGCGCAGACGCCTGCGGGCCCTGTTGGTGATGTAAAGGCTGCTGGTGATGTAAAGGCTGCTGGTGATGCAAAGGCTGGCAGCGACGTGAAGGAGGCCGCGCGATGAAGCAGACGCTCGCCTATGGTGGTTGGCACTCCTCGATCAGCGCGGCGGACGTCGCGCAGACCTCGACCCGCCCGGGCGACCTGGTCGTGGACGGGCTCGACGTCTACGTGAGCGAGTCGCGCCCGCGCGAGGCGGGTCGCGCCGCGATCGTGAAGCTGCTACCGGCTCGACCGCTACCGCCCCCGGAGGAGGTCCTGCCCGCGCCCTTCAGCGCTCGCAGCCGGGTGCATGAATACGGCGGCGGCTCCTTCAGCGTGCGCGCGGGCAGCCTGGTGTTCGTCAACGACAGCGATCAGGCGCTCTACCTGCGCGGCCCTGGCGAGCGTCCCCGGCGCCTGTCCCCGCTGCTCAGCGGCGGGCAGCGCCGCTTCGCCGAGCCGGTGATCGACAGTGCGCGCGAACGGGTGCTGTGCGTGCTCGAGGAGCACAACGGCAGCGGGCGCGAACCGGAGAACTCGATCGCGGCGATCGGCTTCGGCAGCCGCACGGGCCGCCTCGAGCCCCTGTTCTCGGGACAGCACTTCTACTCTTCGCTGCGCCTCAGCCCCGACGGCAAGCGGCTCGCCTGGCTGAGCTGGCGCCATCCGCGCATGCCGTGGGACGGCACAGAGCTGTGGGTCGTCGCGTTCGACGCACGCGGACTGCCGCACATTCCGGAGCGCGTCGCGGGTGGGCCCACGGAGAGCGTGTTCCAGCCGGAGTGGGACGGCCACGGCGGATTGCATTTCGTCTCCGATCGCTCCGGCTACTGGAACCTGTATCGCTGGGACGGCAGCACCAGCAAGCCCCTGTGCCCGCGCCCGGCGGAGTTCGGCGTGCCGCAGTGGGTGTTCGGGCTGTCCACCTATTGCTTGCTGCCGGACGGCGATCTGCTGTGTTGCCTGACGGAAAACGGCATGTGGCGGCTCGGGCGCCTCAGCCACGCCACCGGTGATCTGCGACTGCTGGAGCTGCCCTACACGGAGTTCGGTGCCCTGCGCGCCGCGCCGGGCGGCGCCGTGCTGCTCGCCGCCTCGCCGACCATGAGCACCACGCTCATGCATTTCGACATCCAGACCGAGCAGCTGTCAAACCTGCGCGGCTTCGGCGCCTGGGCAGCCACGGACCCGAGCTCCACCGAGCAAGCAGCCGCACGCTTCAGCCAGCCCGTGGCGATCGAGTATCCCACCGGGGACGGCGCGCGCGCGCACGGCATGTACTACGCGCCGATCAATCCCGACTATCAGGGCCCGGCGGAAGAACGCCCGCCGCTCCTGGTGCGCTGCCACGGCGGACCGACCTCGCAGGCGTCGACCGGGCTGAACCTGCGCACGCAGTACTGGACCAGCCGCGGCTTCGCCGTGCTGGAGGTCAACTATCGCGGCAGCAGCGGCTATGGCCGCGCCTACCGCGATGCGCTGCGCGGACAATGGGGCGTGGCCGAAGTGGAAGACTGCATCGCGGGCGCGCTGTACCTCGCTCATCGCGGGCTCGTCGATCGCTCGCGCCTGTGCATCAGCGGCGGCAGCGCAGGCGGCTACACCTCCCTGATGGCGCTCACGTTGCACGACGTCTTCGCGGCAGGTGCCATCTACTACGGAGTGAGCGACCTGTCCGCGCTGGCGCGCGACACGCACAAGTTCGAATCGCACTACCTCGATGGACTGGTCGGGCCCTATCCGGAGATGAAAGAGCTGTACGACCAGCGCTCCCCGCTCTTTCACATGGATCGCTTGCACCGCCCGGTCGCCTTCTTCCACGGCTCGCAAGACAAGGTGACGCCGCCCAATCAAGCCACGGCCATGGTCGCGGCCATCGACCGCAAGGGTCTGCCGGTCGCGTTCCTCTCCTTCCCGGAAGAGGGCCATGGCTTCCGTCACGCGGACACGATCCGGCGCACGCTGGACGGCGAGTACTATTTTTATTGCCGCATCTTCGGCATCATTCCGCTGTCTGCGCCCGAGCCGATCGAGATCCGGAATTTGGGCTCGGACTCGCAGCGCTTTTGACCACTCCAGGATGTGTCCGCTGCGAGTCGCAGCAGTAGCTGAGACATGCACAGCTACCGCCGCTACTGCAAACGTTCTCGCCGCGTGCATCGCCCCAACATCTTGCTCTCATTTGCGCAGGCGTAAGCCATAGCGCGAGCTTGTGGAGCGCGATGCGCGCGCATACCCTCGTGCTCGACAGGGGATTCCAGCGAAATCACTCGAGCGACAGGCTCCTGTGAAGCGCGTCTGGTTTGGCATGAGGTCGAGGATGATCATGAGACTGAATGTCCACGTGTGGCGTGCGTTACGATGGTTCGCGGCTCCCGCCGCGCTGCTCGGCACGCTGGGCGCGGCTCGGCCTGCCGCGGCCTGGGAACCGAGCAAGGCCGTCGAGTTCGTCGTGCCCGCAGGCACCGGAGGCGGAGCCGATCAGATGGCGCGCTTTCTCCAGGGTGTGGTGGCCAAGCACGCCCTGATGAAGCAGCCGCTGGTGGTGATCAACAAGTCGGGGGGCGCTGGCGGTGAGGGCTTCCTCGACATGAAGAGCAGCGCCGGCAATCCGCACAAGATCGTGATGACGCTCTCCAACTTGTTCACCACGCCGATCGCCACGGGGATCCCATTCAGCTACCGCGACCTGACGCCGATTTCGATGCTGGCGCTGGATCAGTTCGTGCTCTGGGTCAACGCGGACTCGCCGTACAAGACCGCCAAGGAGTACCTCGACGCGATCCGGAGCGCGCCCGACAACAAGTTCAGCATGGGGGGCACGGGCTCCAAGCAGGAAGATCAGCTGCTCACCGCAGCGCTCGGCAAGGCCCTCGGAAAGAAGCTGACCTACGTCCCCTTCAAGGGCGGCGGTGACGTCGCCACCCAGCTGGTGGGCGGGCATGTCAGCTCGACCGTCAACAACCCGGTGGAAGCGGTGGCGCATTGGCGCGCGGGCAAGCTGCGCGCGCTGTGCGTGTTCCGCGCCGATCGCATGCCCCAGACCAAGAAGGTCACGGCCGACCAGGCCTGGAGCGACATCCCGACCTGCAAGGAGTCGGGCGTGGACGTCACCTATCAGATGCTGCGCGGAGTGTTCCTGCCCGGAGGCGCGAGCCCGGAGCAGGTGGCGTTTTACGTCGACCTGTTCCAGCGCGTACGGGCGCTGCCGGAATGGAAGGAGTTCGTGGAGGCGGGCGCCTTCCAGGATACGACGATGAGCGGTCCCGTCTACGCGGATTGGTTGGATACCGCGGACCACCAGCACCGCACCCTGATGAAGGAAGCGGGCTTCCTTTCCCCCTGAGGCGCACCCCAACATGAACACGAGCGCGCGCGGCAGCGTCGGCGCAGAGCAGCCTCAGCGCCTGCTCTCCGCGCGGCGCATGGAGCTCGGCGTTGCAGCGGGCTTCCTGCTGCTGTCCAGCGTGGTGGTGGCCGACAGTATTCGCGTCGGTCGCGGCTGGGATGCGGACGGCCCCGAGCCGGGCTTCTATCCGTTCTACGTGGCGCTGTTGCTCGGCGCGGCCGCGCTTTCGGTCTGGCTGCGCGAGTGGCGCAGCCGCTCGGAGCAGTCCTTTGTCGGGGCCAGCGAGTTGCGGCGCGTGCTGTGGGTCCTGCTGCCCTCCGCAGCCTACGTAGGCGCGCTCTCGTTCATCGGTATCTACGTCGCGTCTGCGCTGTTCCTGGCCGGGTTCATGCGCGTGCAAGGCAAGTACGGCTGGTCGCGCGCGTTGCCCATCGGGCTGGGCGTACCGCTGGCGCTGTTCTTTCTGTTCGAGCGCGCCTTCGGCCTGCCGCTGCCCAAGGGTCCGCTGGAGAACTGGCTCGGTTACTGACATGGAGAACCTGCTCGCTCTGTTGCACGGCTTCTCGGTCGTGCTCACCCCCCAGAACCTGGTGCTGATGTCCGTCGGCATCTTGCTCGGCGTGCTGATCGGCGTATTGCCCGGGCTCGGGGGCGCCAACGGCGTCGCCATCCTGCTGCCGCTGACGTTTTCGATGTCGCCGACCTCGGCCATCATCCTGCTTTCTTGCATCTACTGGGGCGCGCTCTTCGGCGGCGCGATCACATCGATTCTGTTCAACATCCCGGGTGAGCCCTGGTCGGTCGCCACCACCTTCGATGGTTACCCGCTGGCGCAGAAGGGGCGCGCCGCGCAGGCCCTGACGGCAGCCTTCAGCTCGTCCTTCGTGGGCGCGCTGGCAGCGACCTTGATGCTCACCTTCCTCGCGCCGCTGGTGGCCAATTTCGCGGTCCGCTTTGGTCCTCCCGAGTACTTCGCCGTCCAGCTGCTCGTGTTCTCGACCTTCGTGGGCATGGGCAAGGGCAACGTGGCCAAGACCATCGCGTCCACGATGCTGGGGCTGGTGCTGGCAGCCGTGGGTCTCGACACGGTGAGCGGGCAGCTGCGGCTCACCTTCGGCAGTACCGAGCTCCTGCGCGGCTTCGACTTTCTGGTGGCCGTGATCGGGCTGTTCGGGATCGGGGAAATCTTGCTGTCCGTGGAGGAGGGGCTCGACTTCAAGGGCATGCCCGCGCAGATCCGCTGGCGCGCCGTGAGTGAGACCTGGGCCGAGCTGCCCAAGTACTGGCGCACCTCGTTGCGCTCATTGCTGGTCGGCTGCTGGATGGGGATCACGCCGGGCGGCGCAACGCCCGCATCGTTTCTGAGCTACGGGCTCGCCAAGCGCTTCTCCAAGCACGGTAGCCGCTTCGGCACCGGAGAGCTCGAAGGCATCATCGCGCCGGAAACAGCGGCACACGCGGCAGGCACCAGCGCGCTCCTGCCCATGCTGGCCCTCGGCATCCCGGGTTCCCCCACGGCTGCCGTGCTGCTCGGGGGGCTGTTGCTCTCGGGTCTGCAACCCGGCCCGCTCTTGTTCGTGGAGCAGAAGGACTTCGTCTGGGGGCTGATCGCGAGCATCTACCTGGGCAA
>JAICTU010000691.1 GCA_025936205.1 Polyangiaceae bacterium
CAGCCCCGACGACGCGGTGCGCTCCCACGTCGGTTACTACCTGGTCGATGATGGGCGCGCCGAGCTCGAGCGGCGAGTGCAGTATCACCCGAGCCTGCGGAGCCGTCTGCTGCGCGCCACGCTGGCCTGGCCGACGCTCTTCTATCTGGGAACCCTGGCGGTCTTCAGCCTCGCCCTGCTGTTGGCGGCCGCGGGCGTTTGGCAGAGCGCGCTACCGCTGGACGCTCGTCTGGTCCCCTTTCTGATTCTTTTTGCACTGCCGGCCAGCGAGATCGCGCTGGCTCTCACCAGCAGCCTGGTGGTGACGATCTGTCCGCCGCGGCTGCTCGCCGGGCTCGGGCTGGAAAAGGGCATCCCCGACGAGCATCGCACGTTGGTCGCGGTGCCGGTGCTGATCGACAGCCCCGCCACCGTCGAGCAGTTGCTGCTCGACCTGGAAGTGCGGTCGCTCGCCAATCCAGATCCCAATCTGTACTTTGCACTGCTGACCGACCATACCGACGCCCCCAGCGAGACGCTGGAGAGCGACGCCGAACTGGTGGACCTCGCTCGCCGCGGCATCCAGGCATTGAACCAGCGCCACGGCGGCGACCGGCCCCGCTTCTGGCTGCTGCATCGCCGGCGCCAGCACAACCCCAAAGAGAAGTGCTTCATGGGCTGGGAGCGCAAGCGCGGCAAGCTCGAGGAGCTGAATCGGCTCCTGCTGGGCGACGCGGCGACGTCGTTCTCGGTGGTCACTGCACCCCGCGAGCTGCTCTCCTCGATCCGCTACGTGCTCACGCTCGACGCCGACACCGAGTTGCCGCGCGACGTGGGCCGCAAGCTGGTCGGCAAGCTCGCTCACCCCCTCAATCGTCCCCAGCTGGATCCGGCGACCCGACGCGTGCGGCGCGGGCACGCCATCATCCAGCCGCGCGTGGGTACGTTGCCGCTCAGCTCGCGCAAATCGCGCTTTGCCGCCATCGCGGCAGGCCCGCCCGGTATCGACCCCTACACCACCGCCGTGTCGGACGTGTACCAAGATCTGTTCGGACAGGGCTCGTTCGTGGGCAAGGGCATCTACGACCTGGCCACGTTCCAGCATGTGCTGCACGAGCGCACCCCGGAGAACCGCCTGCTCAGCCACGATCTGTTCGAGGGCATCTACGCCCGCTCCGCGCTGGCCACCGACATCGAAGTGCTGGATGAGCAGCCCGCCGCCTACGAGGTACAGTCGGGCCGGCAGCATCGCTGGGTGCGCGGCGACTGGCAGCTCTTGCCCTGGCTGATGCCGCGCGTGCCGGCGGCGGGCGGGGGCAGCCCCAATGACCTCGCGCTGCTCGATATCTGGAAGATCTTCGACAACCTGCGGCGCAGCCTGCTCGCTCCGGGCCTGGTGCTGCTGGTTGCGTTCAGCTGGTTCTTGCCGGGGCCCGTGACGCAGGCGGTCGCTGCGGCCGTGGTCGGCGTGTTTGCGGTCCCGATATGCGTACGGTTGCTGCTGGACCTGGTGCGCGAGTCGAGCCAGCCGTCCCGTTCCTTTCTGGGTTCGCTGGGCGGCGATCTGCGCACCAACGCGCGGCAGTTGCTCCTGACCGTGGTGTTCATGCTGGACCAAGCCTGGGTCTCCATGGACGCGATTGCGCGCACCTGCTGGCGCCTGGCCACGCGCCGGCGCCTGCTGGAATGGACGACCATGCGCCAGACGGCGCAGGCCGGCTCCAGCCGGCGCGTGCAGCGCCGGCTCTGGACCGGCAGCGTCGCTTGCCTGGGCGCGGCGATCGCAGTCGCCGTCCTCCACGCTCAGGCGCTGCCGTTCGCGCTGCCGTTGCTGCTGCTCTGGAGCACTGCGCCGCTCGTCGCGAGCTGGCTCGCCGCGCCGATTCCCTTGCCGGACCCCCTGGCGGGCATCTCCGCGGAAGACCAGCGGCAGCTCCGGCGCACGGCGCGCAAGACCTGGCGCTTCTTCGATACCTTTGTCACCGCGGCGGACCACTTCTTGCCGCCGGACAACTATCAGGAGGACCCGCGAGGCGAGCTCGCGAGGCGCACCTCGCCCACCAATATCGGGCTGTATCTGCTGTCCGTGGTCAGCGCGCACGAGCTCGGCTTCGTGGCCACGCGCCACGTGATCGAACGGGTGCGTCAGACCCTGAGCACGATCGAGCGGCTGGAGAAGCGCGAGGGCCACCTGCTCAACTGGTACGATACCTCGAACCTGCAACCGCTCGAGCCGCGCTACGTGTCGACCGTCGACAGCGGCAACCTGGCCGCTTATCTGTGGACGCTGCACGAGGCGTGCGAGGATCTGGCGGCGGCTCCGCTGCTCCTGCCCGCCGCGCTGGAAGCGGCGCGCGACGCGGTCGGCATTGCGCTACAGGACGCCACGAGCGCTTCCAGCTCCAACCAGCGCGAGCTGCATGCGCTGGAACAGCACCTGCAGGGCCTGTGCGACGCGCAGCGCCAGGCCGGCGCGCCCGAGCTCAGCACGGCGCTCGCCGACGCCCTGCACGCGGTGCAGGGCTGCCGCGCTGCATCCTGGTCGCGCTCGCTCGCTCAGGGTCCGAGCTACTGGCTGGAGCAAACGGAGCTCGGGCTGCAGCACAGCTTGCGCGAATTCAACGAGCTGAGCCTGCTCGGCATCCCCTTGCCCTCGGGCTCGCCCTTGTGGTCGCGGCCCGAGCTGGCGAGCGCGCTCGACGAGCTGCGCCGCAGCCTCTCCGACGCGCGCAGCCCTGCACAGATCGCGGCGCTCGGCGCGCGTGTGCCCGCCCTCGTCCAGGCGCTCGAGGCGGCGCTTTCCTCGACCTCGCCCTCCAGCGAGCAGAGGGCTGCCTGCGAGCGCGAGCTGGATGCCTGCGCGCGGCGTTGGGAAGCCAAGGCCGAGGCCTCGGGTGAGCTGCTGCGCGAGCTGTCCGATCTCGCCCGGCGCGCAGCGGCGCTGGCCGACGGCATGCACTTTCGCTTCTTGTTCGACGAGCAGCGGGAGCTGTTCTCGATCGGCTACAACGTATCGAGCGCCCGGCTCGACCCGTCGCACTACGACCTGCTGGCTTCCGAGGCGCGCCTGGCCAGCATGTGGTGCATCGCCAAGGGCGAGGTGCCGGAGCGCCACTGGTTCCGGCTCGCGCGGCCGCGGGCGGCGCTCCCGGGCGGACGCGCGCTCCTGTCCTGGAGCGGCTCGATGTTCGAGTATCTGATGCCGCTCCTGTTGCTGCGCAGCAACCCGCAGACGCTGCTCGCCGAGGGCTGCGCGGTGGCGGTCGAGCAGCAGCGCCGCTACGGCGCCGAGCGAGGGGTGCCGTGGGGCATCTCCGAGAGCGCCTACAACGTGATGGATCTGCGCATGACCTACCAGTACCGGGCTTTCGGTGTGCCCGGCCTGGGGCTGAAGGCGGGCCTCGGTGAAGACCTGGTGGTCGCGCCCTATGCGACCGTGCTCGCGGGTCTGGTGCGCCCCGACTTGATCTGCCGTAACTTGCGGGCGCTCGCCGAAGAGGGATTGGACGGCCCGTACGGCTTCTACGAGTCGATCGACTACACGCCGGAGCACGTGCCGCCCGGGCGGCGCGGCGTGGTGGTCAAGGCCTTCATGGCGCACCACCAGGGCATGAGCCTGGTGGCGCTCGACAGCATCTTGAACGACGCGCCCATGCAGCGCCGCTTCCATCTCCATCCGCGCATCAAGGCGGCCGAGCTGCTGCGGGAGGAGCGCGTGCCCGCGCGCTCGCCGCTGGTCGGCGTGCCCGCGCCGCTGCTGA
>JAICTU010000196.1 GCA_025936205.1 Polyangiaceae bacterium
CAACCTCAGCTCGGGCTGGCGCGAGAGCTCACGCCGCAGCAGCATCAGGTTCAGATCGGTGGCCAGGTGGCGCTCGTGAAACTCGTCGAGCACGACCACGCTCAGGCCGCGCAGCGCGGTGCCTTGCGCACCGCTCGCGACCAGGCGTTCCAGCAGCACCCCCTCCGTCACGTAGCGCACTCGCGTGGCGGCGCTGGAGCGATCTTCGAAGCGCACGCTGTAGCCCACGCGCTCGCCGACCGCCTCGCCCAGCTGGCGCGCCACGAAGCTGGCCGCGAGCCGCGCTGCGACGCGCCGCGGCTCGGTCACCCAGATCTCTCCCGAGCGCGCAAAGCCCGCGTCGAGCAGCGCCCGCGGGACCCGCGTCGTCTTGCCTGCGCCGGGCGGTGCCTCGACCACCACAGCCTGGGCCGTACGCAGCGCCTCGGCGAGCGGCCCCAGCAGCTCGTCGACGGGCAGGGTTTCCGCAGCGTTCGCGCTCACGAGGGGCTTTGTAGCCCGGATTTGTTCACTTCCGCAGGCATTCGATCGGCTAGGTTCGCGGCGATGGCCGAGCGCAAACGACCCGCCGTGGCAGGCAGCCGGCGCCGCGCTCCCCGGCCCGCCCTGCGAGATCAGCTGAAGGAGGTCTCGCGCGAGCTGCAGAAACGGAAGAAGAAGCGGGCGGCGCCGCCGCGCGCGTCCGCCGACGCTGGGCCGCGCTTCGAGGAGCTCGCCGTCGGGGTGAAGCCGTTGCCGCAGGCGGTGCCGAGGCTTTCGGCGCCTCCCCCGGCCGCGGCCGTTTCGGTCAGATCGGGCCCGAAGACACGCCTCTGGGTGGAAGAGCGCGCCGGGGCGGTGCGGGCGAAGGCAGCCGGAGTGCCCGCGCGCTGGCTGGACGATCTGGAAGCGGGGCGCGTCGTGCCGCGGCGCGAGCTCGACCTGCACCGCAAGAGCGCTGTGGAGGCTCGCCAAGCCATCGTTGAGGCCGTGAGCGAGGCGCGCCGTGCCGGCGTCAGCTGTCTGCTGGTGGTCTGCGGGCGCGGCCAGCACTCGAAGAGCGCAGCCCCAGTCCTGCCTGACGTGACAGTGGAGTGCTTGAGCGAGCAGCTCGCGGGGGAGGTGCTGGCGTTTACCAGTGCGCCGAGGAAGTGGGGTGGGCGGGGCGCGATCTTGGTCCGCTTGCGGCTGAAGAAGGGGTCAGGGGTTAGCTGACCCCCTTCACGGCTTTGTGGCAGCCTTGCCGAGCTTCAGCACCCTCGCGAAGTGAGAGCGTTCCACCGGCTGCACCGACAGGCGCATGCCGCGCTTGATCACGAGCATGCCGTCGAGCGCCGCGTCTTCCTTCAAGACCTCCAGCGGCACGAACTGCGGGAGTTCCTCGACGAACTCCACGTCGACCAGCGACCAGCGCGGATCGTCGCGCTTGCTGTCGGCATCGTAGTAGGGGCTCTTCGCATCGAACTGTGTCTCGTCGGGATATGCTTCGCGGCAGACGCGCGCGACGCCCGCCACCCCCGGCGGCTCGGCGTTGGAGTGGTAAAACAGCACCAGATCGCCCACGTGCATCGAGCGCAGATGATTGCGCGCCTGGTAGTTGCGCACTCCCTCCCAGTGGGTCTGCCGGTCACGCCGCAGGGCCTGGATCGAGAATACCTCCGGCTCGCTCTTCATGAGCCAATAGCTGCGCTTGCTTGCCATGGGGCGCGGAGTTTAGAGCTATTCATGGTCGGAGCCCCAGGCCCACGTGGAACAGGGCGGAGAGCGGCCCTGGGGTCGGTCGCCGAGCGAGTTGTCGCATGAAATTCGAGCGCTTGGTGCAGGCCTCTCTGGAGGTGCAACAGACCCGCAGCCGGCTGCGCAAGGTGCAGGCGCTGGCCGCTTGCATCGATGGTTTGTTCCGGGCGGGCGAAGGCGGCCCGAGCCTGGAAGCGGGGGTCGCCTTTCTCGCCGGCGAGCTGCTCGGGGGGCGTATCGGGTTAGGGCCGTCCACGGTCTACGGGCGAGCCCTGCCGCCGGCGCGTGCCATCCCGGAGCTCGAGGTGCGGGATGTGGAGCTCGCGCTGGATGCGATCCAGGCGGTGCGCGGCGCGGGCAGCAATAACGAGCGCCTGCGGCAGTGGGGAGCCTTGCTGGCGCGCGCAACGGAAGCCGAGCAGCAGTTTCTGCGGCGGCTGGTGATCGGCGAGCTGCGTCAGGGCGCGCTGGAGAGCCTGGTGGCGGAAGCGGTAGCGCAGGCCGCTCAGTTGAGCCCGGCCTCGGTTCGGCGCGCGTTGATGCTCGCAGGCTCCCTACCGGAGATCGCGCGCGCGGCCCTCACCGGCGGCGAGAGCGCGCTCGCGCGCTATCGCATCCAGCTGTTTCGGCCCTTGCAGCCCATGTTGGCGCAGACCGCTGAAACACCGGAGCAAGCCCTGGGCGAGCTGGGTGGCGCCGCCTTCGAATACAAGCTCGATGGCGTGCGCATCCAGGTCCACAAAGACGGGCAGGAGGTGCGCGTGTTCACGCGCCAGCTGAGCGATGTCAGCGCGGCGGTGCCGGAAGTGGTGGAGCGCGTGCTCGCTCTGCCGAGCCCCAGCCTGGTGCTGGATGGCGAGGTGCTCTCGCTACGCCCAGACGGCACGCCGGAACCGTTTCAAACCACGATGCGGCGCTTCGGTCGCAAGCTGGACGTCGCCGAGATGCGCCGGACGCAGCCGCTCCAGCCCTTCTTCTTCGATCTCCTGCACTCGGGAGGCAGCGATCTGATCGATCTGCCGGCGCGCGAGCGCATCACGGCGCTGGACGAGCTGGTCGGCAGCGAAGGCAGCGTGCCGCGGCTGATCAGCAGCGATCCACAGGAGGTGTCGGCATTCTACGAGCGGTCGCTCGACACGGGCCACGAGGGTATGATGGCCAAGGCGTTGGACGCGAGCTACGCCGCGGGCCGTAGAGGCAGCGCCTGGCTCAAGATCAAGAGCCATCACACCTTCGACCTGGTGGTACTGGCCGCGGAGTGGGGCAGTGGCCGCCGGCAGGGCTGGCTCAGCAACTTGCACCTGGGCGCGCGCGCGGCAGACGGCGGCTTCGTGATGATCGGCAAGACCTTCAAGGGCCTGAGCGACGAGCTGCTCACCTGGCAAACGCGAGCCCTGCTGGAGCGCGAGGTCTCGCGCGAGGGGCACATCGTCTGGGTGCGGCCCGAGCTGGTCGTGGAGGTCGCGTTCAACGACGTGCAGGTCAGCCCCCACTACCCGGGCCGGGTCGCGCTGCGCTTCGCGCGGGTGCGGCGCTATCGCCCGGACAAGAGCGCCGAGCAGGCCGACACGATCGAGGCCGTGGCCGCGCTGGTCCCGCAATAAGTTTGAGCGCAAGGAGCTGACCCGCCGATCTCCTCGAGCCGGCCAGGCAGGGATATGCTAACCGGTGGTCACGAGTGAGCGACCCTGTGGAACAGCCTGAAGTCGAAGCGGCGCCGCAGAGACCTGTCCCGTCATCCGTGCCCGCACCACCGGCGGAACCCGCGGCCCGCGCGCGGCGCTGGCTTCCGCTTTGGCTGGCGCGCTGGTTCTCGCGGCCTGTGCGGGGCGTGGCTAGCGCCGGCGCGGCGCCGGCAGCGTCGCCGCGTCCCCAGCGCGCCGAGCCGAGCCTGCGCACCCTGGTCTGCAGCCTGATGATGGCCGCGAGCCTGATCATGGTGGTCTGGAATCTCCAGGACAGCTCACTGGAGAACGCGAACACCGGCAGCCGCTACGCCACCATCGAGTCCCTCGTCGACTACGGCACGTACTGGATCGACCAGAGCCGGTACGTCTTCACGATCGACAAGTACAAGGTCGGTCCCCACTACATCTCGTCAAAGCCGCCGATGCTCCCGACCTTCGGGGCAGGGGTGTACTGGGCGTACAAGAATCTCGCGGACCAGAGCATCCGCAGATACGAGGGGAACGTCGTGCGCTTGGTGAGCCTGTGCACCGGCGGGCTTGGCCACGTCATCTTTCTGATCTTCTTTTATCGCCTGTGCGTGCTGTTCCTGAAGCGCGACCTCGCGATCCTGGTGGCGATGGCCGGGGCGTGTTTCGCATACCTCGGCGTGGCCTACGCGACGGCGATCAACAACCACTCCACCGCCGCCGGGCTGGCCGTGTGCGGCCTGTACCTCGCTTGCGCCATTCGCCATGATGAAGTCCAGAAGCGCTGGCACTGGCCCGTAGCCGGCTTCGTGCTCGGGCTCTTGCCCACCATCGATCTGCCCTGCATGGCGATCAGCGGGCTCGTGTTTCTGTACCTGCTCGCGCACGACTGGAAGAAGACGCTGCTCTGGTTCTTGCCGGCGATGCTGCCCTGCTTGATCGCGCATCTGTGGCTGACCTACTACATCAGCGGTTCCTTCCGGCCCTTCTACTTCAACAGCGAGCTGAAGAACTTCAAGGGCTTCCACTTCCGCAATGCGGGTGACATCGACGGCCTGCGCGAGCCGAAGTCGATCTACGCGTTCAACGTGCTGCTCGGCCACCACGGGCTGTTCAGCATGACGCCCATCTACTTCTTCGGGCTCTGGGAGCTGCTCAGAAGCCTGCGGCACCGGCGCCTGCTGCGCGAGTCGCTGGTGTGTGTCCTGGCGTTGAGCGCGTTCCTGATATTCTTCATCTTTCGCACGCGCAACTACGGCGGTTGGTGCGTGGGCATGCGTTGGCTGGTGCCGGTGATGCCGCTGCTCTTGCTCTACTTCGGTCTGTGGATCGATCGGATCCGAGTGACGCGCGTGCTCTGGGCGCTCGTGCTGAGCGCCTTCATGATCAGCTGCTTCAACGTCCAGGACGGCCTGACCAGCCCGTTCCAGTTCTCCGTCTGGCACAACTGGCTGGAGGACGCGCCCAATCGCAATCGCGTCGGCAAGATCTTCAACGTGCGGGGACACAAGCGGCGCTGAGCAGGGGCACAAACAGCAATTCTGCGCGGACACCCCGCACCCCCTGGCTCGCGAGCTATCTGCCCGCGAGCCTTTCGCTGCCGGTTCCGTGCTTCAGCCGCGGCTGAAGTCGAACGTCATCGTGGCAACACCCTTACGTTGATCGGGAGGCTGGAGCGCCAGCCCATTCAGGCCATTGACCACGCATTGCTGCAGAGCCTCGGGAGCCGTGCTCTCGGGCAGGCTCTTGGGCGTGATGATCTTGCCCGTCTTTTCCTCGAGCACGAAGCTCACGGCAACGGTGCCCTTGGCATCCGGCGTGGCCTGGATCACGCCCGCGTAGCAATTGGTGAAATCGCTCTGCTTGGACTCCAGTAGCGCGCGCGTCGCGGCCCGATAGTCCTCGGGGCTGCGCGCATGATACTCGAACGAGCAGGCGGCGAGCGCCGTGGTGGCCAGGGCTGCCCCGAGCGCCAAACGAGTGATGCGGCGGACAGACTCGAGCTGGTTCATTGCGGCGCCTCCTCGTTGGCGGATGTCTTCTCGATCACTTTCTCTTTACCGGCGCTGTCCACTTCCACCTTTTCCTTCGTCACTTCTTGCTTGGTGATGTGGAACTCCACGCGGCGGTTCTTCTCACGCCCCTCTTCATTGTCATTGCTGGCGATCGGCTTGGCGGCGCCGAAGCCGGTGGAGCTCAGCCGATCCGCGGACACGCCCTTGCTCACCAGGTAAGCGCGCACCGCTTCGGCGCGCGCCTTGGACAGCGTGAGGTTGTGTTGCGCCTGACCCTCGTTGCTGGCGTGGCCTTCGATGCTGACCTTCTGCACCTGAGGGTTTTCCTTGATGGTCTTGGCGAGCTCATCCATGAGCGAGAACGAGGCCGGCAGGATCTCGGCCTTGTTGAGTGCGAATTGGATCTTCTGTCCGAGCTCGATGCGATTGTCGCGGATCTTGACCTGCTTCGGCGGCTCGGGCGGCGGCGGGTCCGCCTGGGGCGGCGGAGCAGGGGGAGCCACTGCGATCTTGATCGGAGTGGTGTCCTGGAAAGTCGTGGTGCCGCCGCAGCCGAGTGCGAGCAGCGCGAGCCCCAGGGCGACGCTGCTCGTCGCTGGGTAGAGCTTCAAAGGCCATTTCGCTACGGTGAGCGAAGCTTGACGAAACATGTCGGTCCCTCTCCTTCTGCGGGGTCACCCCGCGCCCCGGCCTGGCTTGACGCCGGGCTGAGCCTTCGCGAGTGCTTCGGACTTCCGGTTCTACGGACCGTTAACAAGGAGGAAAAGGCCGGGCCTCGTCAAGTTTTGTGCCGGCGTGTGCCTCCAAGCCGAGGGATTCAGCGCCGACCGCGCTGTGCCGTAGCGTGCGCGCCGCTCTCACCTCCGCGCTGAGTCTCTCACTGGGGTTGTCGAGGCCAGTCGAGAGCGGGGCAGTGGAAGCGCGTGTCCTTCGGAAAGCTCAGATCGAAGTATTGCTCCAGCACGTTCAGCAGCTCTTCGGGAGACTGCAGCAAGCGCGACTCGGAGCGACCGTCGGGGCCGCGCAGGCCGAGCTCGCGATTGGCCAGGGTCACGCGACCGTCGGCGGTGGCGCGAGCCACGATCAGCCGATTCTTGAAATGCGACTCCGGATGGGCGCTCGTGTACCAGTTGCCGATCACACGATCGATCTCGTGCATCGGCTCCAGCGTGAAGTCGCACAGGTCGTGCCATGCGCCGGCGTAGTACGCTTGATGGAACAACCGGGCATCTGGCGCTCGCTGCGCGAGGCCGGTCCAGGCGCCTTCGCTCACGATGCGGCGCGTCTCGTGCGGCGTCGGCTGTGGAGTGTCGAGCTCCAGCCGCAGCGCGCGCGTGAGCGACAAGCCACCGATGCCCACGTCCGTGAGCCAGGAGCTGCCCTCGAGCTCGACGCGCAAGAACATGTGCGTGCGCGCCGGCATGTCCGTGCGCGGACGCTGCAGGCGCACGCGCGCGCTCAGCGGGGTGACCTGGAAGCCCAGCGTCTCGAGCACGTGGAGCAGCAGCGTGTTGTGCTCGAAGCAGTAGCCGCCCCGCCGCTCTTCGATCAGCTTGCGCGCGATGCTCGTAGGCTGGAGCGAGATGGGACGGTTCAGCAGCACATCGAGATTCTCGAAGGGAATCTGGCGCGCGTGCGCCGCGGTGATGCCATGCAGCGCGTCGAGGCTCGCGTCGCGCGGACCTGCGTACCGGATCCGCTCGAAATAAGCCTCGAGATCGACAATTGCCTTGCTCGCCACGACTTCAGCTCGTAGCGTCCCGAGCGGAGTTTGTCATGTCTGTCGAGGCTTTCGAGCGGCCGGATGCCCATTCACCCTGGACCCGCGAGGCCGTTTCCCGCTGGTTCGACGCGCCCTTTGCGGACCTGTTGTTTCACGCCCAGAGCGTGCATCGCCGGCACTTTGACCCGAACCAGCTGCAGATCTCGCGCCTGGTCTCGATCAAGACCGGTGGCTGTCCGGAAGACTGCGGCTATTGCTCGCAGTCCGCTCACTACAAGACAGGCATCAAGCCCACCAAGCTGATGGCGCTAGAGGACGTGGTGGCCGCGGCTCGCGCCGCGAAGGCCGCCGGCACACAGCGCCTGTGCCTGGGCGCGGCTTGGCGTTCACCGCGCGCTCGCGACCTGGAGCTGGTGTGCGAGATGATCGGTGCCATCAAGGCGGAGGGGCTGGAGACCTGCGTCACGCTCGGCATGCTCGACGCCGCGCAAGCCCAGCGCCTCGCACAGGCGGGGCTCGATTACTACAACCACAACATCGATACGAGCCGGGAATACTACTCACTCGTGGCCAGCACCCGGACGATGGACGATCGGCTGGGCACGATCGACCGCGTGCGCGGTGTCGGGATCAAGGTTTGCTCGGGTGGCATCATCGGCATGGGCGAGAGCCGTGCCGATCGCATCGGCATGCTGCTGCTGCTCGCGAACCTGCCGGAGCCGCCCGAGTCCGTGCCGATCAATTCGCTGATGCGCGTGGACGGGACTCCGCTGGCCGGAGCCAGTGCGATCGACGGGCTCGAGTTCGTGCGCACCGTGGCCGTGGCGCGCATCCTGATGCCGCGCTCCGTGGTTCGCCTCTCTGCCGGGCGCGAGCACATGAGCGACGAGCTGCAGGCGCTGTGCTTCTTCGCCGGCGCCAACTCGATCTTCGTCGGCGAGCAGCTGCTCACGACGCCCAACCCGTCCAAAGAGCGGGACGCCTCGCTGCTGGGTCGCCTTGGGATCCGGCCGCTCGATTCGTCGAGCGAGGAGGCTCAGCAGCCCCAAAAGACCGCTCCGCGCGAGCTCTGCTAATCAGCCGGCCTGTTGCCCGAAGGCTACCCCCGGGTTGGTCTGGTGCGCTGGTCGTCGGTCCCACCTGCGGGGGCTGTGGCCGATTGGCGTGGACTGGCCTAAAGTATGCGAAATGTCTTCGTGGCTGCGCAAACTGTCGGCTGGCCCCAAAGTGGCGTTACTGCTTTCGATGGCCTTGTTTTGCGTGGGCTGTGACCAGGCCAGCAAACGCGTGGCCGCCGAGGTGTTGAAGGGCACCGAAACGCTCTCTTACCTGGGCGATGTCTTTCGGCTCACCTACGCCGAAAATAGCGGCGCGTTCCTCGGTCTCGGCAATGCCTGGCCAGAGCCAGTGCGCTGGGCGGTGTTCACCGGCGCCGCACTCGCCGTGGTGGCAGCCAGCGCGGGCTGGGTGGTAGCGCAACTTCGGCGCCCTCGGCATGACGCGCTCGCGGTCTGGGCCATGGTGCTGATCGCCGCTGGCGGCATGGGCAATCTGGTGGACCGCGTGCTGCGCGAGGGGCGCGTGATCGATTTCATGAACCTCGGCCTGGGTCCGGTGCGCACCGGCATCTTCAACGTGGCGGACGTGCAGATCATGGTCGGCCTCGGCTTGTTGCTGCTCGGTCGGCGCCATCCGCCGGCGGAGTCCACGACCCCGAGCTGAACGTGACCGAGCCGCCGGCGATCGGGATTTTCGTCGGAGGAAAAGGCCTGCGCATGGGTGGGGTCGCGAAAGCGAACCTGCTGCACGAGGGTCGTACCATTCTGGAACGCACGCTCGACTGCTGTGCTGTCGCATGGAGCCACCTCTTCGGTGCGAGTGCAGCGCCGCTCATCTACCTGGTGGGCGAAAGCTCGGCGTACGCTGCGAGTGGCGTGCAGCGCATCGCCGATGACCCGAGCGGTGTGGGACCCATGGGTGGCTTGCGTGCTTTCTCGCGGGCGCTTCCGCCTCGCACGTCCGGGCTCGTGATCGCGGGTGATCTCCCATTTCTCAGCGCCCAGCTGATCGCACGTCTCGCGTCCGAAGCTCCCTCTGCAGAAGTGCTGGCGCCGCGCGAGCTCGATGGACGCTGGCAACCCTTGTTCGCTCGCTACCTGCCCGCGCTGGTACTGCCGCTGATCGATGCCGCGCTCGCCAGCGGTGAGACATCGCTGCAGCGCTTGTTCGCGCGGCTCGGCTCACGCGCTCAGACGCTCGAGCTTTCCACGACGGAGCGGGAGCTTTTGCGCGACTGGGACCGGCCGTGCGATGTGATCACCGGGTGTCCGAAATCGCCGAAATAGCGTCTCGATTGCGCGCTTGGTCATTGCCGTTACGCGCCGTTTACATTGGGGAAACCAAGCGCCCCTAGTCTGAATCCGAAGAGCACGGCGCGGTGTCTCGCGAAGGCGGGCGTGTTCGCGTTACGCGGCCAGGGACCTGATGCGTCTCGCGTCGCGTGACCTCGAGCACGCCGTCGTCGTTGTTTCACCCGGACCATTGCCTCGCCGGGCTGCCCCCATGGCTACCAAAGGATTCACCGAAACGCAGAAGCAATACTTGGAGGGGCTCGTCAGTGGTTTGCGTGCGGCTCGGCGCAGCCCGCGTGCGCCAGCACCGAGCTGGGGCAGTGGCGTTCCCCGTCGCTCGTTTCTGGAGAGACAGGAGCTGCGAGAACATGAGTCGAGCGGTGGTCCGGCGCGTGTCGAGGCGAGTTCGCTGCCGCCGGGGCCGGACCAGGCATTGTGGGATGCCCAGGATCGTTTCGTCCTCGCGGGCCGCCCGCTGGCGCCGGAAGAAAAGGCGAAGCGCCGCCTGCCGCCGGAGGAGTTGTGGCGGCGCATGGTGCGCCTCGCCAGCGAGGCACACTTCCCGGAAGCGGACGAGGTGTTTCTCTACAAGTTTCACGGCTTGTTTTACGCCTCCTCCGTGGAGAACGCCTACATGTGCAGGCTGCGCCTCCCAGCGGGGCAAATCACCGCGCACCAGCTGCGAGGAGTGGCGGCGCTCGCCGAGCGTTTCGGCCATCCGCTGCTCCAGCTGACCACGCGCGGTAACCTGCAGCTGCGCGGCATTGGCGCGGGCTCGGCGCTGGAGGTCCTGCGCGGCCTCACCGAGCTCGGCATTTCGACGCAGGGTGCTGGCGCGGACGGCGTACGAAACATTCGCGCAAACCCCACGGCGGGTTTCGATCGGCGCGAGCTGATCGACGTCGCGCCGCTGGCACGTGCCGCGCAGTATCGGATCCTGGCCGATCGCAGCCTGCAGGCGCTGCCGCGCAAGTTCACGCTGGGGTTTGACGGTGGTGGCGCAGTCAGCGCTTATCCGGAGACCTGCGATCTGGGCTTTCGCGCGGTGCGCGTGGGCGGCGGAGCGCTGGTGCCGAGCGGCGTGTACTTCCGCCTACTGCTCGGCGGAGCAACGAGTCACGGACGTTTCGCGCGTGACGCAGGGGTGGTGGTGGCGCCCGAGCACTGCCTGGAAGTGCTGGAGCAAGTGCTCGGCCTGTATGTCGAGCACGGCGACCGCACCAATCGTCGGCGCGCGCGCCTGCTCTACCTGCTGGAGACCTGGGGACTCGAGCGGTTCCTGAATCAGCTGCGCCAGCGGCTGGAACAGAGAGTACCGGGCGTGCTGCTGACGAGCCTGCCGCTCGACGGCTGTGAGCTGGCGCCGCCCCCGGATCCCTCGGCGCATCTCGGCTTCCACAATCAGAAGCCGCGCGGCAAGAGCTACGTCGGCATCGCTGTCAAAGACGGATTGCTGCGCCTCGATCAAGCGCGGGGTCTGGCCGAGCTGGCCGGTGAATACGGAGCTGGAGAGCTGCGGCTCAGCGCGCAGCAGAACGTTCTCATCCCGGGCTTGCCCGACACGCAGCTGCACCGCGTGAAAGATCTGCTGGCCGAGCTCGAGCTCGGCTGGTCTGCGGGAGGCTTTCGTGCCGGCTTGCTCGCCTGCACGGGGAGCGCCGGCTGTCCCTTTGCCCAGGGCGACGTCAAGCGCCGCGCCGAGGAGCTGGCGCAGCATCTGGAGAGCCAGTTCAGGTTCGAACAGTCGCTCACGATCCGGTTCAGCGGCTGTCATCATGGCTGTGCCGAACACGGCATCGCCGACATCGGTTTGCTGGCAGTGCGCGATCCCGCGGCGCGAGAGGCCGAGTGCTATCAGCTCTTTCTCGGCGGCCATGCCGGTGACTCTCTGCGCCTCGGTCGCGAGCTGGCCAGTTGCGTGCCAGCCGCCGAGGTGCCGCGGGTCGTGCAAGGTGTCGTGCAGAGTTATCTCGAGCAGCGACGCGGTCAGGAAACATTCCGCGAGTTCGTGGGCCGTCTGGCGCCGGGCCAGCTGCAACCCGCGTTGGGCGCGCCTGCGAACGGGCCAGGGGTAGGGGGCAGATCGTGACAGACAACCCGGGCCGCCGCTTTCCGCTGATCCCCGAGAATGCTCCCTTCGATGAGGAGCAGCGCGCCTGGCTCAATGGCTTTCTCGCCGGCGTGCTCGGGCTGAGCGCAAATGAAGCTCGAGCTGTCCCTGCATCATCCAGCTCCCATCCGCCACCCAGCGCCCCTCGCGCACGCTCCGAGCAAGCTGGCGCCCCCGCGCCGGAAAGTGGGCTTGCCCCGGACACGCTGGAGCGGCGCTTGCTCACGGTGCTGGCGCAGCTCGACTGTGGCAAGTGCGGTTACTCCTGCCTTGGCTACGCACAGGCGCTCGCCGCTGGCTCCCAGTCAGATACCAGCCTGTGTGTGCCCGGCGGCGCGAGCACCCGCGAGGCGCTGGAGGCGCTGCTGCCCGGAGCCGAGGCTTCCACCCCGGTTCTCTCGGGCCTGGCGCGCGCTCGGGCCGGCCGCGCGCCGGTCGACACTGGCGTGCGGCCGATTCGCGACGCGGCGCCACTCCCCGAGCTACCTGGCAGCCAGCTACCGGGGTCTGGGGTTGCGCAGGAACGGCACCGGGCTCAGCGCTTGCGCGTCAAGTCCCAGCGCCGCCTCACGCTGGCAGACGCGGGCTCGGAGATCCGCGAGGTCGTGCTCGACCTGAACGGGAGCG
Organism: Polyangiaceae bacterium; assembly: GCA_025936205.1. Next base: position 12,198 of record JAICTU010000196.1, read on the forward strand.
AGCTCAGCTACCGCCCCGGCGACAGCCTGGCGATCTTTCCCCACAACGATCCCGACCTGGTGCGGCTGCTGCTGCGCGCTCTCGGCGCGCGCGGGCAAGAGCTGGTCAGCACGCCGCAGGGCCCGTGCGAGGTGTGGCGTTGCCTGCTGGAGACCGTCAACAGCACCCACGTGCGCGAGGAAACCCTGAGCCTGTATGCGGCCAGCGCGCACGACGCGGAGGCCGCGCGTCTGCTGGCGGAGCTGCGGGAACGTGGCGTACCGCACGGCTTCGACCTGCTGGATCTGATCAACATGTTCCCGGGTGTGCGGCTCGGGGTCGGCCCGCTGGTGAGCACGCTCGGGCCGCTGGAGCCGCGCCTGTATTCCATCGCTTCTTCGCCCAGCTCCCACCCGAAGGAGCTGCATCTCGCGGTGCGCATGGTGCGCCGCGAGCGCGCCGGGCGCGAGCGCAAGGGCGTGGCGTCTACCTTCCTGACCGAAGGCGTGTTCAAGGGCGACGATCTGGCTGCCGCGGTGCACTGTAGCGAGCGCTACGTCGCGCTCGAGACCTCGGTGCCCTTGATTCTGCTGGGCGCGGGCACCGGCGTGGCACGGCATCGCGCGTTTCTGGAGGAGCTCGGGGCGCGGGGACGCAGGGGCAACACCTGGTTGATCCTCGCGAGCTGCTTCGAAGGCGATGAGTCGCTGTACCAGTCAGAACTGGAAACGTGGTCGAAAGACGGAGTGCTGGAGCATCTGGACGTGATCAAGTTGGGCCAGCGCGGGCGCCGTACGGGGCCGCACGATATCTTGCGCCGGCGGGCCCGGCGGGTCGTGTCCTGGCTGGATCGCGGCGCTGCCGTGTACGCCTGCGGCGAGAGCAAGGCCTTCTCGGGCGCGCTGAACGACACGCTGGTCGAGGTGCTGGGCCGGCAGGGCAACATGACGCCCGGCGAGGCCGCTGATTTCTTGCACGAGATGCGCCGAGACGGGCGCTACGTCGAAGAGGTGTACTGATGTCGTTTCGGGAGTGTGTCGTCGCCCAATGGCGGCGGCCGAGTTTTTCTCGCGCGTTTCGTGCTGAAGCGAGCGTGCGTGAGCCCGCCCTTGCTGTTGGGGGCGTGGCGTTGCGGTCCATTCAGTGCGCCACCATTGTCTCGGCCGTGCCGGCGAGGAGAACCCCGTGACAACAAATCAAGCCAATTCCAGTTCCGGCATCTTCCCGACGGGGCCTCGGCCGAGCACGCCCATCACGGGTAGCAGCGCGGGCAGCGCACAGCTGCCGACGGTGGTCGTGATCGGCAACGGCATGGTCGGGCAGCGCTTCTGCGACCTGATGACCGAGGGCGAGAGCCCGATCGCGCGCGTCGTGACATTCTGCGAGGAGCCGGTGCCGGCCTATGACCGCGTCCACCTCTCCGAGTACTTCTCCGGCAAGGACGCGCAGGCGCTCAGTCTGGCCAGCCTCGACTGGTACGCCGAGCGCAAGATCGAGCTCCATCTGGGCGAGCGCGGCGAGCGCGTCGACCGTGACCGGCGTGTGGTGGTGTCCTCCAGCGGGCGTGAGGTCCGTTACGACCGCGTGGTGCTCGCCACGGGCTCTTCGGCGTATGTTCCGCCGATCGCAGGCGCGAACCGCCCCGGCGTGTTCGTGTACCGCACGCTGGCCGATCTCGATCTGATCGTGGCGTACGCCAAGCGTGCGAAGAGCGCGGCGGTGATCGGCGGCGGCCTGCTCGGGCTGGAAGCCGCCAAGGCGGCCCTCGACCTCGGGCTCCAGACGCACGTCGTCGAGTTCGCCAGCCGCCTCATGCCGCGCCAGGTGGACGAGGCCGGCGCGCGGCTGTTGCAGAACAAGATCGAAGCGCTCGGCATCACCGTGCACCTGAACAAGGTCACGACCCGCTGCGCGGGCGAGGGGGAAGACGGGCCTGTCCAGGCGCTGGAGTTCAAGGACGGCGAGGAACTGCCGGTCGATCTCGTGATCGTGTCAGCCGGTATCCGCGCGCGTGACGACGTGGCGCGCGCGTCGGGGCTGGCTTGCGGCCCGCGCGGCGGAATCCTGGTGAACGACGCGCTCGAGACCAGTGACCCCGAGATCTACGCGATCGGGGAGTGCGCTTTGCATCGCGGCATGATCTACGGCCTGGTGGGTCCGGGTTATCAAATGGCGCAAGTGGTGAAGGAACGGCTCACCAGCGCCAGCAGCAGCGAGTTCACCGGCGCCGACATGTCGGCCAAGCTCAAGCTGCTCGGAGTCGACGTGGCGAGCTTCGGCGACGCACTCAACGCCGGCAAGCGCACCGTGGTCTACCAGGACATGGTGCGCGGCGTGTACAAGAAGCTGATCCTGAGCGACGACGAGAAGCGCTTGCTCGGCGGCATGCTGGTCGGCGAAGCCAACGAATACATGCGGCTGCTCGGCATCTGCAACTCCGGGCAAGAGCTGAGCCAGAGCCCGGAAGATCTGCTGTTTGGGCCGCGGGGCGGCGAAGCGCAGTCGGGCGGCGAGGCGCCGGATACGATGCAGGTGTGCTCCTGCAACGGCGTCTCCAAGGGCCAGATTTGCTCGGCGATCCGCGACAAGAACGCGCTGACCGCCGGTGAGATCAAAAAGTGCACGCGCGCGGGCAGCGGCTGCGGCGGCTGTGTGCCGCTCGTCACCGACATCCTGCAGGCAGAGTTGATGCGCATGGGCAAGGCGACCAAGCGCGTGCTGTGCGAGCACTTCAACTACACGCGCCAGGAGCTTTACGAAATCGTTCGGGTGCGCAAGCTCGACACCTGGGAGCGCGTGCTGAAGGAGTGCGGCCAGGGCTACGGTTGCGAAATCTGCAAGCCGGCCGTGGCCTCGATCCTGGCCAGCGTCTTCAATGCCTTCATCGCGCGCCACGAGATGCTGCAGGACACCAACGATCGCTACCTCGCCAACATGCAGCGCAAGGGGCTGTATTCGATCGTGCCGCGTATCCCGGGCGGGGAGATCACCCCACAGAAACTGATCGTGCTGGGGCGCATCGCCGAGAAGTACGGCCTGTACACCAAGATCACCGGCGGCCAGCGCATCGACCTGTTCGGCGCGCGCGTGGGTCAGCTACCCGAGATCTGGGAAGAGCTGGTGAACGAGGGCTTCGAGAGCGGGCACGCCTACGGCAAGGCGCTGCGCACCGTGAAGAGCTGCGTGGGCAGCACCTGGTGCCGCTACGGCGTGCAGGACTCGGTCGGCCTCGCGATCGATCTCGAGAATCGCTACAAAGGCCTGCGCGCGCCGCACAAGATCAAGGCGGCGGTGTCGGGCTGTGCCCGCGAGTGCGC
>JAICTU010000327.1 GCA_025936205.1 Polyangiaceae bacterium
ACGCGCTACGGGTTGGAGGTGCCGACCGATTTCGTGCTGGTGGGCAAGGCGCTCATCACCATCGAGGGTGTCGGCAAGGAGATCGCCCCGGACTTCGACATCATCGAGGAGTCACGGCCGTTGTTCCTCGAGCTGATGCGCAAGCGCTACTCGCCCGCGAGGATCGGCAACGAGCTGCTACGGCGCATGGAGCGCTTGAGCGGCGCCACCAGCCAGCTCCCCGAGCAATTCGCCGAAGTGCTGGAAGACCTGCGCCTGGGCCGCCTGGCGATCCGCACGACCGACACGGAGATCGTCGACGCCTCCGATCGCCTCGGCCGCCGCGTGTTCTCGGCGGTGCTGGCGAGCGCCTTCCTGCTCTGCGGCACCGCGCTGCTGATCAAAGACCATGAACGCCTGGGCGCCGCCCTGCTCGTGCTGGCGCTGGGCGGCGTCGTGTTCCACTGGCTCAGCGACAATTATCGTCGCTTTCTACGGCGCCGACGGTGACCGGGGGTCAGGGGCAACGGAAGGCCGGCGAGCACACGAACACGCGAAGCGGCAAGCGGAGCAGGTCCCTTCACAGCGAGAAAATCGAAGTTGCATGTGGAACTTCAATTTGCGTTCGCCAAGCCCCGCCCCGACGAGCAGTGTCGACCGGAGCCCCGAGGCTCCGTCAGTGCCACCAGGGGCAGCCCGGCCCAAAACTCGTGCAGCTGTGCCGCGACCTCCTTCAAAGGAAGCCGTTCAGCAAAGCCCCGCCAAAATTCAAAACCACTCCCTGAACAGGAAGAGAAAGCGGGCCCCGCGCGCAACGCCTCAGTCAGGTAGCGGCAAGCGGGGCTGGGGCCGCCTCAGTCAGGTAGCGGCAAGCGGGGCTGGGGCCGCCTCAGTCAGGTAGCGGCAAGCGGGGCTGGGGCCGCCTCAGTCAAGTAGCGGCAAGCGGGGCTGGGGCCCCGCGCGCAGCGCCCGCGCCGCGCGGGCGGAGGCGGGGGAAATCCCCCGTAGCGAAGCTACGGGGATTGGGGGTCTGCTTCAGACCCCCCGGAAAACTCAGCCGCCGGCCTTGGACTGGAGCTAGAACGCCAGTGCGAAGGCGAACAGCACCAGCGACTCGATCAGAGCCAGACCGATGATCATCGGGGTCTGGATGCGCGAGGTGGCGCCCGGGTTGCGGCTGATACCTTCGAGCGCCGCGGCTGCGGCACGGCCCTGACCCAGAGCACCGCCGAGCACCGCCAGACCGATCGCCAGGGCAGCGCCGATGGTGGCGGCAGCCTGCATGTCGAAAGAGTTGGCGGCAGCGCCGGATTGCGCGAACGCGGTAGCGGGCACGAGACCCACGCTGAGGGCTGCGAGGATGGTGGCGAGTACGCGCTTGTTCGTGCTGAACATGACTTCAAGCTCCTTACTGATGAGGCCGGAAAACGGCACTCCTTCTAATGCGCCTCGTGCTCCGTGGCGAGGCCAATGTACACACAAGTGAGCATGGTGAAGACCAGGGTTTGAACGATCAGCACCAGGCAACCGAGCAACATGAAGGGCAGCGGCACGAGCACCGCGACAAGCCCCGCAAAAATACCGACGATCAGGTGATCCACTGCCATGTTCAGCATGAGCCGCACGGCCAGCGTCAGCGGCCGAACCAGGAGCGAGATCGTCTCGATCACAAACATCAGCGGTGCCAGTGCCGGGGTCGGCCCTGCCAGGTGCTTGATGTACGCCATCCCGTTCTCTTTGAGGCCGTAGATATTGAACAGGATGAACACCACCAGCGCGCAGCCGAGCGTGACGCTCAGGCTCGTCGTGGGCACGGGCGAACCGGGCACCATCCCCAGCAAGTTCGACCCAAACACGAAACACGCCGACGTCCCGATCACCGGGAAGTACTTCTTGGCGCGCTCCGGGCCCATGATGCTCTTCGCGAGATCGTAGAAGTAGCCGAGAAACAGCTCTACGAAGGTCGCCAGCGAGAGCCGCGACTCGGGCACCACCGCGTCATCCAGGCGCGCCAGGCGCGCGCGCCCCAGCAAGCCGATCACCACCAGCACCACCGCCACGCACAGCGCCGCGATGATCGGCTCGGTGCTGCGCCAGGTCGGCGGCGTACCGTTGACAAAGGAATTGCCGAGATACCCGGCGTTGTGCGCCAGGGTCTCTTTGGCATGGGCCAATAGCAGGGTGAGGAAGCTGGTATGCTCAGGCACGGCCGCGCACACTACTCGGTCGAGGGAGGAAGACGGAAGTCAGAGGTAACAACGCGAAACCGAGAGCCAGCGGAAAGGCGAGTGCTGTGCGCGTGTGCACCAGCAGAAACGCGACCGCCACCAGCGCGATCAGCTTCACGGGTAAGGCCAACGCCCACACGGCCGACCCGCCGTCGCCAGCGGTGAGGGCGCGCGTGATCCGGCGCATGAGGAACAAGTTCGCCCCGCAGAGCACGACGCCGAACGCGGCCGAGAGCGCCGCGTGAGCGCCGCCGAGCAACGCTCCGACGATCGCAGCCGCCGCCAGCACGAGGCTGAAGTGCACGCTCATGCGACGCACGGAAAGCTCCCCTTCGGCGGAGGTCGCCTCAGTTGAGCCGCTTCGGGTCGCGCTCTTCAGCATCGTCGGTGGGCTCGCTGGTGCGAGCGCGGTCGGTGAGAGCTCGGGAAGATTCATCGTGGTATCGCTGCCGCTCGGCCTGCTCTGCTGCTTCTTCTCGCTCTGCCTCGCGGTTTGCTGCCTGGACGGCTCGGTAGATCGCTCGGTAGCCCGCCGCAATCCCAAAGCCGAAGCCGACGAAGGTCAACCAGTTGCCCGTGCCCAGCTTGCCTTGCAGCCAGCGCCCGCCGAACAGACCCACGAGCAGGCTGAGCGCAAACTCGAGCCCGACTGTGGCGTAGCGGTTGATGCCTTTCCAGTCTTGCTGCATTCCCCACCCAGATCGGCAGGGCCACTGGCTGCGACCGGACGCGAGACATCGCTCCGATGGCAGCTGGCGGCGCGGCCCGTAGCATGAGCGCTCCCGAAGGGTCAAGACTGGTGGTGGACTCGGGTGCGAGGTGCCCCTTCGACAGAAGTGTCGTGGACGTGTCCGGGTTTCACGGCGCGGTTCGTCCTCTGCCTATCCTCTTTCCAAGCAAGGGAGTTCAGATGGCGAAGTTCATGTACATCTTCCGGGGCGGTGGTTACGCGACCCCGGGTGCCCTATCCCCGAGCGAGATCCAGCAACACCTGTCGAAGTGGAGCGACTGGACGAACGGGCTGTTGAAAGCGGGTCGACACGCGGGCGGGCAACCGCTGGCGCATCCGCCGACGGGGAAGACGCTGCGCGGTCGAGAGCGCACGGTGACAGATGGACCGTATGCCGAGTCCAAGGATCTCGTGAGCGGCACGTTGATCGTCGAGGCCGCCTCACTGGAGGAAGCGGCTCAGCTCGCGCGCGACTGTCCCATCTTCGAGCTCGATGGTTCCGTCGAGGTACGACCGGTCCTACACGTGCCGAATGGGTGAGTGACGTGGAGAACGCGGGCCCGAGCCAGCTGGTGGAAGACCTGTTCCGTCGCGAGTGGACCCATCTCGTGGCGGCGCTGACACGGCTGCTGGGGCCCGCGCATGTCGCGCTGGCGGAGGATCTCGTCCACGACTCCTTGCTGCGCGCCCTGCAAGCCTGGCAGCTCGCGCCTCCCGACGATCCGAAGGCCTGGCTGCTGCAAGCCGCGAAACACGGCGCCATCGATCGCATCCGGCGTGATCGCCGCTTCGAGGCGGCGCGCCCCGAGCTCGGTTCCGAGTGGACGCTGGCCCAGGCGGTAGAGCTCGCGCTGTCTCCCGAGGCCGACGCGGAGAACCAGCTCGCACTGATGTTTGCGATCTGCGACGACGCGCTGTCGCCGGAGACCCACGTCAGCCTGATCCTACGCCTGCTCTGCGGCCTCTCTGCCGCAGAGATCGCTCGCGCCTTTCTGGTCGACGTGCAGACGATCGATCGGCGCTTGCATCGCGGGCGGGCGCGCCTGGAGCAGCTGACAAAGCTGGGCGATCCGCGCTCCGCGGCCGAGCTGCGCGCGCGCCAGCCCTCGGTGGAGCAGGCGCTGTATCTGCTGTTCAACGAGGGCTATCACGGCGCGAGCGCGGAGGCTCCGCTGCAACCGGCGACCTGTGCCGATGCGCTGCGCCTGACCGAGCTATTGCTTTCGCTGGATGCCGATGCACACCCCCGAGTGCACGCTCTGGCCGCGCTCTTCTGCTTCAACTCCGCTCGGCTGGCAACGCGGGTCGATGCCGAGGGCGTGTTCCTGCCGCTGGCGGAGCAGGACCGAGCTCAATGGAATCGCGACTTGCTGGAGCGCGGCATCCGACACCTCGGGGAGAGCGCGGTGGGAGCGAGCTGGACCCGGTGGCATCTCGAGGCGGGCATCGCCTTCGAACACACGCGCGCGCCCTCTGTGGCCGAGACGGACTGGCAGCGCATCGTCGAATACTACGATGCGCTGCTCGCCCTCGCCCCGAACCCCGTTGTCGCACTGAACCGGGGCCTCGCGCTCGCCGAGCTCCACGGGCTCGCTGCCGGGCGCGCGGCTCTGGCGGCGCTCGCCGACGAGCCGAAGCTGGCCACATATTCGTTCTTCTGGGCGGGCCGAGCCGACATCGAGCGGCGCGCGGGGCTCAGCGCGGAAGCGCGCGGGTTTTATCAGCGAGCGGCCGCCTGCGCGCGCAGCGCAGCGGAGCGCGTGGGCTATGAGCGCAGGTTGCGCGAAGCGCAGGAGCCGTGAGACACGCGCGACCTACCCCTCCACGGGGTAGGCTCGGTCCGCCACGCCTTTGCCATCGATGAGCAGCGTCTTCAAGTATGGCTCGACATCGCTGGCGCGAACATAGCCGATCGTCAGGATCATCCCAGGGATCGTGCCGACTGGGGGCACGCTGAACTGAAAGACCGAGCTCGGACAGGTCAAGCCACTCGCCCCGCGAAACTCTCGAAGAATTCTCGAGCACTCCTCGCCCAGCGTTCGTCCCTGAAGTGGAGGGAGACCCATGGCTGAGAATCTAGTGTCCTTGCTGGAGGACGGCCGGCGCCGCTACGCCGACCGAGCGTTGTTCGGGCAGAGATGCGGCGGCGTGATGCGCTGGACGAGCTTCGAGCAGTTTGCGGCGGGCGTCGCAACGTATGCCGAGCAACTCGCCGAGCTCGGCGTGAGGCCCGGAGAGCGAGTGCTGATCGCGGGCCCCTGGAGCCTCGCCGCGGCTCAGCTGGCCCACGCGGTCAGCCGGCGCTGTGCCAGTTTCGTTCCGCTATCGGAAGCGACCGATCGCGGCGCCTGGAACTTTGCGCTCGGACACGCGGAAGCACGCTGGGCGTTCGCGCTCAGCCCCAGCGCGGCCCGCACACTCGAGTCTCTGGCAGCCGAGTTGCGCAGCCCGCTCGGGATCATCGATCTCGAGCCGGCAGCCGCTCGCCGTGCGCCCTCCGAGTCGATCGGGCGCAGGCCACGTGCCGACGAAGTGGCGAGCCGCCACTACCAGCGCTCGGCCTCAGGCAAACTGTACGCGAACGCGCTCACGCACCGAGCCTTGTGCGGCAGGGTCAGGACCATTTTTCACACTTCGGGCATGCTGCGCCGAGCGCTCGCCGAGACGCTCTTGCTGCGCGCTGTATTCGCTGGCGCGCCAGCGCTGCGTGCAGCCGTCTGAGCGCGTCCCCCCCCGCAGGCAGCTAGCTCAGCTCGGGCGGCGGTGGCGTCTGCGATCGCTCGACGAGCAGCGCCGGCGGGCGCAGCGGCAGCTCGATCACGAAGCGCGTGCCGCGCGGGTCGCGGCGTTCGCAGCGGATCTTGCCGCCGTGCGCCTCGACGATCTCCTGAGTGATGGCGAGCCCCAGGCCGTTGCCGTTGCGCTTGGTGGTGAAGAACGGCTCGAACAGGTGCTGGCGCGTCTGGTCATCCATACCGCGGCCGCTGTCCGCGACCGAGATCTCGAGCGTCTCTGGAGTCTGCGGCGCGGGCTCGGCAGGAGAGCCGAGCGCACGGACACCGACCACCAGCTCGCCGCCTTCGCTCATGGCCTCGCGCGCGTTGCGGATCAGATTCAGCATCACCTGCCGGATCTGCGCTTCGTCGAGCGTCGCCGGCGGCAAGCCTTCCTGGATCTGCAGCTGGCTGCGGATCTCGTGCTGCGCCAGCTCGGCCTGGGCGGAAGCGACGGCTTCGCTCACCACGGACCCCAGGTCCTCCTCCTGGAAATCCGGGCGAGAGCGGCGCGCCAGGGACAGGTACTTCTCGCTCAGCAGGATCAGGCGCTCGACCTCCAGCTTCACGGCCTTCAGCAGCGCGGCGACCTCGCCTTGCGGCGCACCCAGCTCCTCCTCGAGCAGCTCCACGTTCAGCGCCAGCGAGGACAGCGGGTTGCGCACCTCGTGCGTGACCTGCGCAGCCATCTTTCCGATCGCCGCCAGGCGCTCGCTGGAGAGCAGCTCGGCGTTGGCGCGCGCGATGGCCGCCACCATGCTCTCGAAGGTGGCGGCCAGCTCACCGATCTCGTCATTGGAGGCGACCAGCGCGTGCGGCGTGAGGTCACCGCGCGTCACCGCGCGCGCGCGCTCGGTGACCGCGCCCAGTGGCGCCAGCAAGCGGCGCGCGTTCCACGCCACCCACAAGCCGACCAGCACCGTGAAGCTCGCCGACGCCCAGAGCAGGCGCGCTGCCAGGCGCTCGCGCGCGCGCGCGTCGTCGAGCAGGCCGTCGACGCTGCTCTTGACCTCGCGCTCCAGCCCGTTCAGCCGACGGCGTCCCTCCTGGCTGCGGCGCACCAGCTCGTCGCGCAGGTTCTGGGCGACGTCCGAGTCGCGCGACTGCAGCGCGTCGAAGAGCTTGCCGATCAGCTCGCGATCGGCGCCCAGCGCGGTCTCGATCTCGATCGTCTCGGCGTCCAGGCGGTGGCCGAGGCGTTGCAGCTCTGCGCTCTGATTGCCGAACGCCAGCGAGAGCGCATCGCGCACCGCGAGGAACGCGCGCGGGCGCCCGACGGACAGCCACGAATCGAACCAGACGCGCTCCGCGGCGGGGTTCTTGGCGGCGGTGACGTGATTGAGCTGCACGCTCCAGGTCTCTTGCCCGCCCACGGCGTCGCGCAGCGTCAGCGCCAGCGGCAAGTACCCCGAGCGCATCAACTCCGCTTCCTGCGTGGCCGCGCGCAGGGCGAACACGTTCCAGGCCGTGACCAGCGAGAAGGCCAGCGTCACCGCCAGATAGGAGAAGGTGACGCGCCGGGTGACGCTGCGGCGCCCCCCTTCGCGCGGCAACCGCGCGGGCGCGGCAGGCAAAGCAGCCTCAGATCGAGGGTTCATCCGCCAGAACTCCGCGTTCCGGCAGCACCGACTGAATCGTCACTCCCTGCGGCAGGCGCAGCTCGAACGTCGCCCCCTCCGAGCTCGAACGCACCACGATGCTGCCCTTGTGCTCTTGCACGATCTTCTTGACGATGGCCAGGCCGAGGCCCGTGCCGCCTTGCTTGCCGGCCGTGACGAAGCTCTGGAACATGCGGCCCTGGATCTCTTCCGGAATACCGGGACCGGTGTCGCTGACTCCGATCAGCAGATCGTCACCGTCCATGTGCGCATACACGCTCAGCGTGCCGCCCTTTTCGCCCATGGCCTCGATGGCGTTGCGGGCCAGGTTCTGCACCGCACGCGCGATGCGGAACTCGTCGAAGCGCGCCGTGACCTTGGTGTCGATGTCGAAGTCGAGCTGGATCGGGCGGCCCTCGGCGTATTGCTCCATGCCCTTCTTCATGTCGTCGAAGAAGCGGTTCAGGTACACGCGCCGCACGAAGATGCGCCGCTCGCCGCGCGCGAAGTCGAGCACTTCGCGCTGCATGGCGGTGAGCATCTCCAGCTGCTTGAGCACGCCCTGCGCGTGCTCGGCGCGCACCGCCGGATCGTCGGCGCTGGTCATCATCTGTACGTGCCCGCTGATCACCGTCATGGGCGTCTTGAAGTCGTGGATCACCTGCGAGAGCAGCCGCCCGATGGTGGTCATGCGCTGCCCGCGCTCGCGCTGCACGCTGGCGCGGTACAGGCGCACGGCGGTCGTCAGGTTCGAGCCCACCAGACCCATCAACGAGCGATCTTCCTCCTCGAAGGGCCGCCCGCCGCGCTTGCTGAACAGGCCCAGCGCGCCGAACACCTGCTCGTTGGAGAGCGGCATCACCAGGCAGGACTGGATCGAGAAGCTGAAGCGCCCCTCGACGCGCGCGCTGTAGTGGGGGTTCTGCTTGGCGTCCGCCAGCTCGATGGTCTCACCCGAGCTCATCGCGTTCGCCGCCAGCCCCTCCCCCGCCTTCACGCTGAAGCGATCCAGCGCGTCGGGACGGTCCGTGTTGTACACGTACTGGAACAGATCGCCGGTATCCTCTTCCGCCAGCAGCAGCGTCGCCCCTTGCGCCTGACAGGCCTTGGCCAGCGCCGACAAGGCCGCGCGGGAGAGATCCTCGATCGATTCCGCGCGCGCCATCGCGCGCTCCAGCTCGTTCAAGAGCTGCAGGTCCGCGACGCGCCGCTCCAGCTTCTCCTTCGTGCTGAGCAGCTGGTGGTTCTTCTGGATCTGCGAGAGGAACAGGCGCGAGTTGTCGATCGCAACCGCCGCCTGCGTGCTCAACGCGGACAGGATCGCTTCGTCCTCCGCGGTGAACTCCTCGCCCGTGGTCTTGTTCAGCACCTGGATCACACCGATGGTGCGGCCCATGTGATTCTTCAGGGGCGCGGCCAGCATGCTGCGCGTGCGATAGCCCGTGAACAGATCCCACTCGGGCTCGAAGCGCGGATCGGTATAGGCATCGCGCAAGCGGATCGCCTTGCCGGTCTTGGCAACGGTTCCAGCGATGCCGTGCCCGACGCGCACGCGGATCGACCGCACTTGCTCACCGATCACGATGCGCGAGACGAGCTCGCCCTTCGCTTGATCGAGCAGGTACAACGTACAGCGATCGGCCTCCAGGAGATCGGTCAGCCGCCCCAGGATCAGCTCCAGCAGATCATCGAGATCGAGCGTCGTGCCGAGCGCGTTGCCGACTTCGCGCAGCGCCGAGGCGATGCGCACTTCGCGCGCGAGCGCCGCCCGCAACTCTGCGATCTCGTCGCGCTCCCCGGCACCCGGGGCGCGGGGGGTCCCCGCACTCGGGGGAGGATCGCGGGGCGATTCTGCCTCCTGGCCGGCTTTCACAACCGATAGGGAACCACGGACGGCCAGGGAGGTCCACACCGCTCGCGGCCTCCGCGAGATCTCGGACAAATCCGGCCTCCAGAAACAAACCTTTGCGCTCCGCCAAACTTTTCTCGAGACTAGCCTGTGGATCCAGCTGCACTGGGATGGGACGTGGCAAGAAGAAGGTCGAGAATGGCTCTGAAACAACTCCAGCTCGTCGTGCGAGGCAGAGTCCAGGGAGTGTATTTTCGAGCCTCTGCCCAGCGCGAGGCGCGGCGCCTGGGGCTGGTGGGCACGGTGCGCAACCGGCCCGACGGCTCCGTGGAAATTGTCGCCGAAGGCGAAGAGAGCTCCATCCGGGAGCTGCATGGCTGGGCTCAAAAAGGCCCGAGCGTGGCGCGCGTCGATCGGGTGGACACGCGCTGGCGCAGTTATTCCGGGGAATTCTCGGATTTTCGCATCGTCGATTGATTCGCCAGGCGCTGCTGACGACCGCTGTGCTGGCGCTCTGGAGTGCGCCGAGCGTCGCTGACCGGGCGCCAGACGCAGGTGCAATGGCCGGCGACGCTCGGCTCTCGTTGCCCGAGTTGCCGAAGCTCATCGATACACCACTACCGAAGTCCTCACCCGACGCTCTCCAGCGCCTCGATGCACTGGTGGATGGGCTCGTGGCGCCCGACGCCGCGCGACGCCAGGAAGCCCTCCGGCACGTCCAGGACGTCGACCCGAGCTGGCTCCCCGCCGTGGCCGAGCGCTTCGAGCGCCTGGCAGACAGCGCCAACAAGCCCGCGCTGAAGGAGCTGCTCGAACAGATCCGCGAGCGCACCCGCAGCGAGCGGCGCAAGCTGTTCGAGGCGGAGCGACGCTCCGGCGCAATCACCACCCCCGACTACCTCGAGATGCTGGTCCTGACCGGCGATCGCTCGAGCGCCCAGCTGCGAGCGCTGACCGAGGTCGTGACCTACAGCCGTCTGTTCGAAAGGATCGGCACCTTGCCCGCCGCGCGCGGGCTGGTCAGCGTGTACGTGCGCTTCGGAGAGTTCCTGCGTGTCGATACCCAGCTCGCGCTGGCGCGCCTGGGGGACCGTGCGGTCGCCGCGCTGGTGGAGGCGACCGGGCATCCCGCGCCTCGCATCGCCAGCTGGGCCGAGCACCAGCTCGCCGAGCTCGGCAAATCACGGCCCAGCGAAGCGCTCCAGATCGCCGACCCCGCGCTGCGCGCCGACGTGCTGCGCGCCTATGGCAAGCTGCGCCCGCTGGAAGCGATGCCGCTGCTGGTCTCGTACGCGAGCAGCGGCACGGCCCTGGTGCGGACGGCAGCGCGCGAGGCGCTGAGCGCCTACGGCGAGGCGGCGC
>JAICTU010000081.1 GCA_025936205.1 Polyangiaceae bacterium
CGGCATCGGCAGCCGGCGCTGCCCGGGGCGGCGTGGTCGAACGCGGCTCGCGAACGCACGCGCCACAGCTCGCCGCCCAGCAAGAAAGCGCAACCCAGGAGCCGATCCAAAGCCGCGAGCGCGCTCGCTCCATCACCTTTCCGAGAGTATTCCTTTCCCGCCCCATGTCGAGCGCCGAAGGCGCTGCAGCAATCAGCTAGTTGCGTCCCAGATGGCCCGACTCGGGCAGCGTCTCCACGTGGGGTGGGATCACGTTCTTGCTCCGCGGCAGCTGCTCGCCGAGCTCTTCCATCACATCCGACCAGAGGTCGCCGACCTCGACGCCCAGCGCTGTCTCCAGCTCACCGATCGCGCGGCGGGCACCCGCCGAGACCGAGGTGTAGCGGCGCCCGACCTTCTCGCGGTCGAGCTGAGCCGCGCTGCACGCCCAGAGCACGGATTCGATCAAGTCGTGCACGCCGAGCGTGCCTTCGTTGCCCTCGCACGCGCTGCGCAACAAGAGCAAGCCGCAACGGAACTGGCTCGGCGTCGGCGTCTCGCGCAGCCAGCCATGGGCCAGTGCCGCGCCCTCGGGGTCGATATGGGCCGCCTCCGCGCTGCTCTCGATCAAGCGGTCGAGCAGCGCGAGATCGCGACGCCGGCTGGCGGCGGCCACATAGGCCAGCGGCAGCAAGAGCAAGCGGCGCATCTCATCCTTCGCCAATCCCAGAGATGATATTTCGTGCCACGCATCGTGTTGCTGCTCTTGCATGCGCTCTCCTTTCCGTGGCGCGGGCTGCCCGCGACCACTCCCGAGCGATAAGTTTCGCCCGATTGTCGAGATTGCAACGAGCATGCCGCCGGTTTCTTCGGGATCTGCCCGGGAATTGCTCGCTGGTTGACGCACTGCCTGAGGCGATCGCGCCGGCGGTGGGGCGAAGCGGAGCCGGCCCCCGCGCACCGCGAAAGGCTCTGGGTTCGTGCCGACCCAGATGGGACCAGTGCTGGAGCAACTGGGCGAGCACTCGAGCCTGGCGCTGGGGCTGGACCGGTCGCCAAGGAATGTGCGTAAATGTCGGCACGGAGGCCCTTGGCGAACCTGCTGCTGGTGGATGACGACGCGCACATTCGGGAGGTGATGCGCTTCGCCCTGGAGAAGGCGGGGCATCAAGTGACCGAGGCGGCGGATGGTGCGGCAGCGTTCGCGCTGGTGCAGCAGCGCAGCTTCGATCTGGTGGTGCTCGACATCGTGATGCCCGAGCTCGATGGGCTAGAGCTGTGCCGCAAGCTCCGCGCTCAGGGCTCGCTACCGATCATCTTCGTGTCGAGCCGTGACGAGGAGCTGGATCGCGTGCTGGGGCTGGAGCTCGGTGGCGACGATTACCTGACCAAGCCCTTCAGCCCCCGCGAGCTCTCGGCTCGCGTCGCGGCGGTGCTGCGCCGCGGGCGCGCCTCGCAGACGCCGCCCGAGCCGCGCGCCGGCGCAGAGGCGGGCAGCTTGCGCCATCGCAGCATCGTGCTCGACCGCGTGCGCCATCAGTGCTGGGTGGGCGGACGAGAGCTGGTGCTCACGGTCAGCGAGTTTGAGCTGTTCCGGGCGTTGCTGGAGGCGCCGGGGCGCGTCTTCTCGCGTGCGCAGCTGGTGGAGCAGGCCTACGGCGCGGGGCACTACATCAGTGATCGTACGGTCGACAGCCACATCCGCCGCCTCCGGCAGAAGCTCGAGAGCGAAGCCGAGCAAGTCGAAACGGTATACGGCGTCGGCTACCGGCTCAAAGAGTGATGCGCCGCGGCCCCAGTATCGCCATCCTGCTGCTCGGTGCGAACCTGTTCGTGCTCACCTTGCCGATCGCGAGCGTGCTGGTCTGGCGCGCCTACGACCTGTATCTGCTGCGCCAGACGGAGCGCCAGCTGATCAACCAGACCGTGGTCATCGGAGAGGCCTTCCGCGACGCCTGGCGTCAGGAGCAGGGCCTCGAAGAAGACAACCCGCGCCCGCCGGACCGCGCCGACGAGCGCTTCGTCGCGATCGAGCCCGTGCTCGACGTACTGGGCGACATCGACCCCTACCAGCCGGTGGCGCTGCGCGCCGACCAGCCGCTGGATTCGCCGCAGAAGCGCGCCGGCGCACGCATCGAGGATCTGCTGCAACGCGCGCAGATCTTCAACCTGAGCGGCGTGCGCGTGCTCGATCCGTCCGCCTGTGTGGTGGCGAGCACGGGGGCGCAGTCGGGCCAGTGCATCGTGCCTCCGCCCGAGGTGCAGCGCGCGCTCGGCGGGGAGTATTCGGCGGTGGCGCGCCGCCGCTCGGCGCCACGGCCCCTGCCGCCGCTCGGCGATATCCAGTCGCGCGGCACACTGCAGGTGCACACCGCCCTGCCCGTCTTTTCCAACGGTCAGGTGATCGCGGTGGTGACGGCGACCCGCACGGGGCTGGATGCGCTCTCGTCGCTGTGGCAGATCCGGCGCGGACTGCTGGTGGCGATCGGGCTCGCGATCGGCCTGATCGGCGTGGTCAGCGCGCTGTTCGCGCGCGCCATCGCCGGCCCGATGCTGGCCATCACCAACAAGGCCAAGGCCGTCGCCGCCGGGGCCCCTCCGGGCGACTTCGTCGCCCGCGGCTTCACGCCGGCGGAGATCCGGAGCTTGAGCGAGGCGCTCGACACCATGACCAAGAAGCTGCGCGCGCAGGCCGAGTACGTCGCGGAGTTCGCCACCACGGTCAGCCACGAGCTGAAGACGCCGATTGCCGCGATCCGCGGCGCGAGCGAGCTGCTCTGCGAGTTCGAGGGCATGGACCGCGCGCAGCGGCAGCGCTTTCTGAACAACATCCTGCTCGACACCGAGCGCATGGACCGGCTGGTGACGCGCTTGCTCGCCCTGGCCAAGATCGAGAGCGCTGCAGCCCTGCCGAGCGGCAAATTGCAGGTCGCTGCCTTCTGCCAGCGCCTGCTCGGGCGCTACGGCGCCGCCGTCGAGCTCGTCTTGCAGGGGCCCCCGGCGGAGATCGAGATCGCGGAGGAGCACCTGGGCTCGGCCATCTGCAACCTGGTCGACAATGCCATCCGCCACGGCCTGGGTCAGCCGGTGCGCGTCACCTTGAGCTCCGCGGGGGCGCGGCTGGTGGTCGAGGTGCGCGACCAGGGCGCCGGCATCAGCGCCGGCAACCAGCCCAAGGTCTGGGACCGCTTCTTCACCACCGAGCGCGACCGCGGGGGCACGGGGCTCGGGCTGTCGATCGTGCAGGCCATCGTGCAGGCGCGCAAGGGCGAGGTCGGTTTCGAGACGTCCCCGGGCGGAACGACCTTCCGCATGCTGCTCTAGCCCGAACCTGTACAGCGCAGCCGCTACCCGGGCGTCTGCACGAGTTTTGCACGACCTTTCCCGCGCTCTGGCACCAGCTCTGCGCGGGGGCTGCGAAGTGGATCTCTAGTCTGAAGTGACGAGGAGGTCTTTTCACCGATGAAGTTCGCAGCTCTGTTTTCTTC
This sequence comes from Polyangiaceae bacterium, assembly GCA_025936205.1. The sequence goes on from JAICTU010000081.1 coordinate 3,468, forward strand.
GCTTCCAGTTCTCTGGCCCCTGTGGGCGAGCGCAGCTCCCCCGCCCGCTCCTGCGGCGCACCCGGGTGCGCCGAGCGCGCGGGGTGCGCCCAGCGCCCAGCCCGCCGCCGCGCAGCGGAGTGCCCCGAAGACTCCTTTCACGCCGGATCAAGCGCAGGCGGGAGCGCTCATCTTTTACGACGACGAGGACGATGCCAGCGGCTGGCTCGCGCCCGAGGTCGGCAATGACGTCCATCTCCAGGTCACCGGCATGCTCGCGCGCGCCAGCGTCGAACAAACCTTCGAGAACCTGAGCGACCAGGTGGTGCACGCGCTGTACGTCTTTCCGCTGCCCGAGACGGCCGCCGTCGACGGACTGACGCTGACCGTGGGCAAGCGCCACATCGTGGGTGAGATCCGCGAGCGCGCCGTCGCCGTGCGCAGCTACGAGCAAGCTCAACTCCAGGGCAAAAAGGCCTCGCTGATCGAGCAGCAGCGACCCAATCTGTTCACCACGCGCGTCGCCAACATCGGCCCGCACGAGAGCGTGACGGTCGAGCTGCACTACCAGCAAGACGTGCACTACGATCTGGGCGTCTTCTCGCTCGAGTTCCCCTCCACGCTCACACCCCGCTACTTGCCGGGCGGCACCGAGAACGCGCCCGGCTCAGCGCCACGGGCGAGCCAGTACGGCAACATCACCCCTGCTTTCGCGCTCGACGGCGACGGCCCGTCGCTCCAGATGCACGTCTCGCTGGATGCCGGCGTGCCACTGCAGCGCATCAGTAGCCCCTCGCATCGGCTGGACGTGAAGCAACCCGCTCGCGGCCCTGCGCAGATCGCGCTGGAAGACGGCGAGGTCGTCGCGGATCGAGACTTCAAGCTGGAGTGGGCGCCCGCCCCCAGCAACGCTCCCACCTCGGCCGTGTTCGAGGAGACCTTCGACGGCGAGCGCTACGCCTTGCTGATGGTGCTGCCGCCCGATCCGGCGCTCGATCCCAAAGGCCGCTTGCCGCGCGAGACGACGTTCGTGATCGACACCTCGGGCTCGATGTCGGGCACGTCGATCGAACAGGCGCGCCAGGCCCTGGAGAGCGGCCTGAGTGAGCTGGATCCCCGCGATCGCTTCAACGTGGTCGAGTTCAACAGCAATGCAAAGCGCTTGTTCGAGGAGACCGTGCCCGCGACGGCGGAAAATGTGCAGCGTGCCCGACGCTGGGTCCACCAGCTGCGGGCCGACGGCGGCACCGAGATGCTGAGCGCGCTCGACCTGGCGCTCACGCCCCGCGCGCCTCAGGGCCTGCTCTCGCAGGTGGTGTTCGTCACGGATGGCAGCGTCGGCAACGAGAGCGAGGTCTTCCGCTACATCCAGGACCATCTCGGCGGGCGCCGCTTGTTCACGGTCGGCATCGGATCCGCACCGAATCAATACTTCATGCGCAGCGCGGCGCGCTTCGGGCGCGGCAGCTTCACCTCCGTCGCTTCGACCACGGAGGTGGAGTCGCGCATGAACGAGCTGTGGGACAAGCTGAGCATGCCCGTGATGAGCCAGCTCGGCGTCAGCGTCGACGGCGACGCGCACCCCCAGCTCTGGCCCCAGCGCCTGCCCGATCTGTACCGCGGAGAGCCGCTGATTGTGGTGGCCAAGCTGGGCGCGGGCGCGACGCGCTTTCACGTCAATGGCCTGCGCGCCGAGCAGCCCTTCAGCACGGACCTGATGCTGGACACGGCCGGGGGCGCGCGCCAGGAGCGCGGCATCCATCGGCTGTGGGCGCGGCGCGAGATCGAAGAGCTGATGGATCGAGTCACGCTGGGCCAGAACGAAGAAGCGCTCCGCCCGCAGGTCACAGCGATCGCGCTGCGCCACCACCTGCTCTCCCAGTACACCAGCCTGGTCGCGATCGACAAAGTGCGCAGCGTCGAGGGCCCCGGCGCCGATACGGCCGTGGCCAATGCCCTGCCCGCGGGCAACAGCATGTTCGGTAACATGCCTCAGACAGCGACCCCCGCGCCCACCTGCCTGCTCGTCGGCGCGGCGTCCGTGGTCGCGGCGCTGGTGCTCTACAAGCGGCCCCGGCCATGTTGAGGCGCTGGCTGGCCCTGGGCCTGTTGCTGCTCGGCCTGTGCAGCCTCACGCGCGGCAGCTGGATCTTCGGCAAGGCGGCGCTCGCGCAGGTGCTGCTGCGCCGCGCCTGGGCGGCCGCGCGCGCCGGCGACGAGCACGCGCGGCCCTGGCCCAGGGCAGACACCTGGCCCGTGGCACGCCTGATCGATCCGGCGCACGGCGTGGACCTGGTCGTACTCGAGGGCGCGACGGGCTCGAGCCTCGCTTTCGGTCCCGGGCACATCCCGGGCAGTGCGAGCCCGGGCATGCCCGGCAACGTCGCGCTCGCGGGCCATCGCGACACGCACTTTCACTTCCTGCAAGGGCTTCAGCCCGGCGAGCCGCTGTGGCTCGAGCCGGCGCACGGCGCGCTCCAGCGCTACGAGGTCGAGAGCGCGACCATCGTCGACCAGAGCGACACGCGCCTGCTCGAGGCTCGAGGCGACGGCCTCACGCTCGTGACCTGCTACCCCTTCGACGCGCCGGTGCCGGGCGGTCCGTTGCGCTACGTTGTGCGCGCGCGCCCGCGCGCGTGATGAAGCAGCAGCGCGGTATCCAGGGCAGCGGCGGCTCAGGCCGCGCGAGCCCGCTTCTTGCGCGGGGCGCTCTTGCTCTCGCGGTTCGCGTTCAGCACGCGGATCGCGGGCAGGTCGAAATCGGCGCCCAGCGCGAGACCGTGGCTCCAGACCAGCCCGGTCAGCTGCTGCCAGAAGCGATCGAGGCCCGCCCGCGGGCGACAAGCGGCCAAGCTCATTCCGACCGCCGCCGAGGGCTGCTCTCCGCTGCTCTCCAGGTGCAGCTCGTCGAACAACTCGCTGATGTTCGGCCGCTCGAAGCAACCGTCGTCACGGCCCGTCGTCAGCTTGCAGGGAGCAAACGAGAAGTGTGCGGCACGCTCGTGCGCATGTCCCACGAAGGGCAGGAGTGACGTCGATTGCCCGCGCAACGCCGGCTCGACCAGCTTACCGTACGGGTTCTTCAGCTGCCCCGCGGTCGGGCCGGGCAAACGCCGCCGCAGCACCACCACGGTATCGAGCACCCAGTCGATCTTGCCGCGCCGACCCGGCATCGGTGATCCGAACAGGACCATGTCGCCCGCTTGGGGCTGGCTCGGATCATCCGCCTGCAGCGCAGACTGCCAGTGATTGTCTCGACCCCAGGTGGACCACACGAAGCCTGGCTGAAAGATCCAGGGATCGGTCTCCGCCAGCGGTTGGCTCACCGTGATGAGCGGAGTCTGCACGTAACGCGGGCCCTGGCCCTCGGAGTGCACGGGGCGCGCGTGCGTGGGGGCCTCGTACTCGGCCCAGACACAGACCTCGCCATGCAATGTGCGGCCCGACTTCTGGATGGCGCAGCCGTGAACCTGCAGGAACTTGCGTGCGTGCTGCCGGGGTTCCGGCCAGGGACACACGCTGTTCCCTTGCTCCGGTACGCGCTCGGCTCCCTCGTGGGGTGCCAGCCAGACTCTAGCCTCGTCGCTCGATCGATTTCCGGAGTTCACTGTTCTGTAGCGAGTTGAGCGGTCGCTCCTCACAGGGCTTGAAACACAAACCGGCTCGCCGCGAGCTTTTCCGTCGATTCCGACGCGGGCTGCCCCGAATCGACGCGTGGAGTGGGGATAACGGGGCGAAAGCACTGTGGGGCACGCGGGCGGAGCCGGTGCAATTCGTCTCGTTGACAACACGACCGGCCGACAGAAACATGACGCTCGCGCTGATCTCCGCGCGGCCAGGAAGGCACGCCATCGCCCGCCGTTTTCGCGGGGCTTGTCTGGCGCTACTTCGCGGCAGCGGCTTCAGCCTCGCGCGCAGTCCCATTTCCGTTGCGCTGCCGCCGCGCGCGTTCATCGTTGGCGGCGCTGTTTACGAACTCCACCGCGTAGCGCAGCATGGTGACACCGGCCGGCAATGCGTGGCCCTGAGTGCACTGGTAGATTCCGCCTGCCAGCATTCCGAGAAAGGTCACCGTATCCAGGTTGACCCGCCCTGCGCTGGCCAGATGTAGCTTTTGATCGCTATCGATCAAGGCGCGGCCGACCCGTGCGAGATAAGGCTCCTCATCCACAGGCTGCAGGTCCAAATGCAGGAAGCCGCGCTGTTCTGCAGCTCGGAGTAGTGGGTCGATCGGTACGTCGTGCTCCAGCAGCACGCTCTGCGTCAGCGGATTGACCTGCACGGAGTGCACCCCTGCCATTTTCGATAGCTCGCCCCGCAGCTGCTCGAAGTACTCTCGGTTGCCCTTCATGCCGCGCGTGCGCAGGCGTGTTCGCGTCGAGGTGCGGTGCACCACTCGCACGAAGGGGGCTGCGTTTGGGCCCGGACTGGTCGCTACCGTCACGTGCGATCCATCGCGGTCGACGACTTGTCCGCCTGCACGAGCTCCTCCCTCGCCTCCGCGAGCACGTCTTGCAGCGTTTCTCCCACGTAAGCGAAGAATTCCCGGCTCCTCTCGAGGCCGATCCACCCCGCCTTCAAGCTCGCCTTCGCCAAAGGCTTCATTTCGAGCCTGGCGAGTGGGCTGATCAGCGCGCCCAGCACCGGTGTGAAATAGGGCGCGGCCCACTTGATCCCAAAGCCTATCGCGACTCCCGCCGCCAACACCGACTTGCTCGCCATCAGAGGTCCTCTCGTTGGGGAAATTGCTTCACCCGTGTGCGGTGCATCCTATTTCTTTCTCGTTTCGAATGTCCACTGAGCTCCGTTGCGCGTTACGCAGATGTCACACAAGGCCCTGCGGCTGTACTCCGCAGCCGTTGATTGAGATTTGCAAAGTCCAGGCCACGGCCACATGCTCGCGCCGTGAACGATGGCGCTGCGCTCAGCTACTCGGGCATTCGACTTCGCTCCTCGGTACGCGGGCGCCACCGCCTCTGGATCGCTGGGCTCTATCGTAACGTGCCGCTCGAGCAAGAGCTCCGGCAGCGCCTCACCGCCGCGCGCCCCAAGCATTCTCTCAGTGCCAACCTGATCACGGGCACACTGCTCGTCTGCACCGATGAGGCGCTCGATCCCAGCGGCTTGATGGCAGATATCGAAACGGTACTGCACGACTTTTCTCTACGCACCGGCACCCCGCTGTTGGAGCTCGAGCGGCGCGGGCGCCAGCGTCCGGTGCACCTCGCGCTCGAAGTGCCGGCGCGCCGGCAAGCGGGCCATGCTCGCCCGCGCAACGGGGCGCACCTTGTCGCGCCGCAGGCGCTCAATGGCAAGCGTTCTTCCGCCATCAACGGGAAGAACGGCCATGCCGCGAATGCAGAGCACGAACCCGAGTCGGAGCCGGATTCGCAGCTTCGCTGGCACACGCTCGACAGCAGCCAGGTCGCTCAGCTGTTGCGGGTGGACTCTGCCCAGGGCCTGAGTGCCCTCGAGATCCGCGCGCGCACAGACCAATACGGGCCCAATCAGCTGCCGCAGCCCGAGACGCGATCGCGCTTGGCGCGCTTCATGGGGCAATTCAAGGATCTGCCTGTCCTGCTCCTGGCCGGCTCGGCGCTACTGTCCTGCGTGACCGGCGGCGTGGTGGACGGCGTGGTGATCCTGGCCGTGATCGTCGCCAATGGGGTGATCGGCTACCTTACCGAGTCGAGCGCCGAGCGCACCATCGCCTCTCTCACGCGCCACTCCGCCAGCGACGCGGAGGTGCTTCGCGGCGGAGAGCTCGTGCGCATCCCGCTCTTCGAGGTCGTGCCTGGCGACGTCGTGGTGCTGCGCATGGGCAGCCTCGTGCCAGCCGACGCGCGACTGCTCGAGGCCTCGGACCTGAGTGTGGACGAATCGGCGCTCACGGGTGAGAGCGTACCGGCGAGCAAGGCTGCGCCGCGCATCGACGACGTGGATCTTCCGCTGGGCGACCGCGCCAACATGGTCTATCGCGGCACGCTCGTGACCGGCGGTAGCGGCCGGGCACTGGTGGTGGCCACGGGCGCCGAGACGGAGGTCGGGCGCTGGCAGTCGATGGTCGGCGAGGTGAAGCAGCCGGAGACGCCGATGCAACGCCAGCTGCGCGAGCTGGGTGAGCGCACGATGGTGATCGCCGGCGTGGTGTGCGGCGGCGTATTCGGGATCGGCCTCCTGCGCGGCAGCCCGTTGCTCCAGATGCTGCGCAGCTCGGTGTCGCTGGCGGTCGCAGCGGTGCCGGAGGGCTTGCCGACTGTGGCCATCACCACGCTCGCCATCGGCATCCAGCGCATGAAGCAGCGCCAGGTGATCGTGCGGAGGCTGGACGCGATCGAGACGCTCGGCTCGGTGCAGGTGCTGTGCTTCGACAAGACGGGTACCATCACCTACAACCGCATGCGCGTGCTGCGGGTGGCCGCTGGCCGTCGGGAACTGACGCTCTCCGGCAAGCAACTGCTGGATGGCCACGGCGAAGTCTCCGCACAATCGAGCCCCGAGCTCCGCTGGCTGCTGCGCGTGGCGGCGCTGTGCAGCGAAATCCAGCTGCAATACGACGGCACTACGCTGGTCGAGTGCGCAGGCAGCCCCACCGAAAAGGCTCTGGTCGAGATGGCGCTCGAGCTCGGCGTGGACGTGCAAGGGCTACGCGGCGCCTACCCACGCCAATCCACCGTCGAGCGGACGGAGACGCGGCGGCTCATGGCCACCATTCACCGCCGGAGCGGGGCGCCGTCCGGTGAAGCTCCTCATCTGGTCGCGGTCAAGGGCTCCCCAGAAGACGTGCTGGACCTGTGCCGCAACCAGCTGCGCGACGGACAGATCGTGGAGCTGAGCGACGAAGACCGCCGCGCCATCCTGCGCGAGAACGCGGGTATGTCGAGCGACGCGCTGCGTGTGCTGGGCCTGGCCTATCGGGAGCACGAATCCGAGCCCGAGTCCTTCGACCAGGAGCTGATCTGGCTCGGGCTGACAGGCCTGGCCGATCCTCCGCGCGAGGGACTGCCCGAGCTGATCGCGCAATTCCGCAAGGCGGGCGTGCGCAGCGTGATGATCACGGGCGACCAGAGCGCCACGGCCTACGCGGTCGCCAAGCAGATCGGCCTGGCCGAGGACGGTGAGCTGCAGACGCTCGACTCGATCGAGCTCGAGCGCATGAACCCCGAGCTGCTGGCGGAGATCGTCCCCAACATTCAGGTCTTCTCCCGCGTCAGTCCCCGCCACAAGCTGCGCATCGTCCAGGCGCTGCAGAGGTCCGGGCAGGTCGTGGCGATGACCGGCGACGGCATCAACGACTGCCCCGCGCTCAAGGCGGCCGACGTCGGCGTCGCCATGGGCGGAGGCAAGAGCCCCGTGGCGCGCGAGGTCGCGGACGTGATCCTGGAGACCGACGACCTGCATGCCATGCTCGTCGCCATCGAGCAGGGCCGGGTGATCCACGCCGACATCAAGAAGGCGGTGCGCTTCATCCTGGCCACCAACCTGAGCGAGATCTTGCTCACGCTAGCCTCGGTGGCCATGGGCTTTGGCGAGAGCATGAGCCCGCTGCAGCTGCTCTGGATCAACCTGGTCTCGGATATTTTCCCCGAGCTGGCGCTGGCCTTGCAGCCCTCGGAGGACGACGTGTTGCTGCGGCCGCCGCGCGAACCGGGCACGCCGATGTTCTCGAAGCAAGAATTCCGGCACATGGCCATCGAGGGCAGCGTGCTCACGGCCGGCGCGTTCGCCGCGTACACGTACGGCATCTCTCGCTACGGGCAGTCGCCCAACGCGCGTGCGCTTTCGTTCGTCACGCTCACGGCGGCGCAACTGCTCCACGCCTTCAGCACGCGCTCGGAGAAGCACAACATCTTCGATTCGCACCGCTCACCGCCGAATCCGTACGTGCCGCTGTCCGTGGGCGGCGGCATCGCGCTCACGCTGCTCATCCAGCTGGTCCCGGCCACGTGCAAGCTGTTCGGCTCGCGCCCGCTGCCCGCCTTCGACTGGCTGATCGCGAGCCTGGGCGCCGCGGCACCGCTGCTCGCGAACGAAGTCGCGAAGGCGGTGCGCTATGCGCCGTCCCGCAGACGCCGGGCACCGCGATCTGGAACAGGGGCTGCACAATCGCCCCTGGCACTGCCCGCTCCGGTGCTCCCGGCTGCGGAATGATTGGGAGCTGAGTCCATGCAGGCAGAGTTCGTCTTCTCCTCCGAGTCCGTGACACGCGGACACCCGGACAAGCTGTGCGATCAGATCAGCGACAAGATCGCGGCCGGCTATTTGACGAAGGATCCCAATGCGCGGGTGGTGGCGGAGGCGGCCATGTCGACTGGCATCGTCTTCACCAGTACCCGCTTCTGGTCGCGCTTTGGTGTAGACGCTTCCGCGCTCGCGCGCGAAGCCATTACCGAGGCAGGCTATGTGGAGGGCAAGTTCAAGGCCCGCACCTGCACGATCATGAGCAGCTTGATCGAGAGCAGCTCACCGGAGGGCGAGAGCGGCGCCGATGCCTACGGCGATGACGCGCTCGCCAACGGCCAGTCGACGGTGTTCGGCTTCGCGTGCAATCACACGCCCGAGTTGATGCCGCTGCCGATCTCGCTCGCGCACAAGCTGGTGCGACGGCTGGACGAGGTACGGGAAAGCAAGGAGTTGCCGTACCTGAGCCCGGACGGCAAGACCCAGGTCGCGGTCGAATTCCGGCGCAGCCGCCCCTATCGCATCTATGGGGTCAGCATCAGCGCCGGTCAGAGCAAGGACGGCATTCCCGCGCGCAAGCAGCTGGAGGATGACATCCGGGAGCGCGTGCTGGCGCCGGCCTTCGCCAACGAGCCGATTCGGCCGGACGGGGACACGCGCATCTTGATCCATCCCGGAGGCAAGGGCGGGCCGTACCGCCATGCAGGTCTCACTGGGCGCAAAGGCGGCGCCGACACGTACGGCGAGTTCGCCCGACGCTCGGACTCGGCGCTGAGCGGAAAAGATCCGACTCGCGTCGAGCGCATCGGGTCGTACGCCGCGCGCTACGCGGCCAAGCACGTCGTGGCCGCGGGGCTCGCCGAGCAGTGCGAGGTTCAGCTCAGCTACTGGATCGGCTCACCCGGCCCCGTCAGTCTGCAGGTCGAGACGTTCGGTACCAGCAAGGTGAGCGAAGACGAAATCGCGCAGCGGCTTCGGCGCCATTTCGACTTTCGCGTCGGAGCGCTGCTGCGCCATTTCAAGATTCGCGAGCTGGACCCGGAGAAGCTCTTTCCCAGGCTCGCCGTCTACGGCCACTTCGGCCGCACCGATCTGCCGCTGCCCTGGGAAGCGCTCGACTTCGTCGACGCGATTCGTCAGGGATAGGGCCGCCAGGGATAGGGCCACCGCGGTATAGGGCCCGCTCACACCGGCGGCGCGACTCGGGGCGGTTCCTTGGGCCTGGTCATCGCAGAGCGTGCGCGGTGGAGTGCACGCTTGCCCTGCTCCAGCACCTTCTGCCGCGTCTCAGACCCGGACTCATGGGCGAGCAGCGCCGTCGCGCCGATGCCGGCGAGGATACCCACTGCCAGCTCGACTTCGATCAACGCGGTCGCCGCTGCGACGGTGGCCACCGCTCCGAGCGGGTGCTGCTTGATCATGGAGATCGCCTCGCGCATCAGGTGTGCGCCCGGCGCAGGGCTCACCGTCGGAGGATCCTGCGTCGTTGGTGCCGTGTCGGCGCCAACCTCTGAAGCCGAGCCTGCCGTTGCTGGTTCGTTCATGACTGCATCCTTTCGCGCAGCTGTGCTCTTCGCTGCGCCCGCCGGTGCCCATATTCACACAAAGGACACCGTGGGCAAGAGCTGCTCCACCATTTCCTCGTTGAGCGCGCACACGCCCCAGCGTGCCGGGCATTCTGCCTCGAGGTGTTACCAGTGCGAGACCAACCGGTCTTCAACTGGAAACCATCGCTGCACTCACGGTCGATCAGTTGCAACGATCTGCAACGAATCAATGCGCGAGACCTTCCAGCAACGCGCGATGGAACCGCGCTGGATCCTGGATCTGCGGCGCATGACCGAGCTCATCGAACATCACGAGCTTGCCCTGGGGAATTCTCGCCACCGCCGCTGGGGCGAGCTGGGCGTATTGCCCGAGCGTCTTGCGCACTGCCTCGGGAGCCAGCGCCTTGCCGATGGCCGTGTTGTCCTTCTTACCAATCAGCAACAAGACCGGCATGGCCAGCTTCTCCAGCTCGTAGATCACGGGCTGCGTGTAGATCATGTCGTACGTGAGCGCCGAGTCCCACGCCACGCGCTGCTTGCCGGGTCCGCGGTACATCCCCGCCAGCATCTCGACCCACACGTCGTACTCCGGCTTCCAGGTATCGGCGTAGTACGTGGCCTTCTGGTAGCTGCGGATCTTCTCGGCGCTGTTCTGTAGCTCAGCTGCATACCAGGCGTCGACGCTCTGGTACGGCACGCCCTTGCTCTTCCAATCCTCGAGCCCGATCGGGTTCACCAGCACCAGCTTCTCGATCGAGCTCGGATACAGAAGCGCGTAGCGCGTCGCCAGCATGCCCCCCATGGAGTGCCCCACCAGCACGAACTTCAACACGCCCAGGCTCGCCAGCAGCCGTCGCGTATTCTCGGCCAGCTGCTGAAAGCTGAACTGATAGCTCTGCGGCTTGCTCGACTTGCAGAAGCCGACCTGGTCGGGAGCGATCACGCGATAGCCGGCGCCGCGCAACGCTTCGATCGTGGCGCGCCACGTCCCCGCGCAGAAGTTCTTTCCGTGCAACAGCACGACGCTGCGCCCGTTCGGGGTTCCGCTCGGCGCCACATCGAGATAGGCCATGTGCAACTTCTGCTGCTGCGACTCGAACTCGAAGCTCTTCACCGGGTAGGGATAGGCAAACTCCTCCAGCTCCGCGCCATAGCTCGCAGCGCTGACCGGCGTGGCCTTGGCCGGCCTTGGTGCGGCGGCTGGTGCGGCCGCAGAGATCGAGGCCAGCAGATTCCAGGCGAGCAGATTGGCTGCGAAGAAGGCGACAAGCTGTTTCGACATGCTCGCCAGGCTAGCGGTGCCGGCAATCTTCGGCAGCCCCAGCCACGCCGGAGTGGCGTTTCGCTGCTCACAGCGGCAGCGGTTCAGCGCCGGCGCGCGTCGACCCAGCTGCGCGCGTTATCGAACAGGCGCATCCAGGGCGAGTAGTGGCCCCAGCCCACGGGATGCCAGGACATCTGCGCGGTCCGGAACACGCGCTCCGGGTGCGGCATCGAGATCAGCACACGCCCGTCGTCGCTGGAGACGGCCGTGATGCCCTGCGGCGAGCCGTTCGGATTGGCGGGATATTTCGCCGCCACCCGGCCGTGATGATCGACGAAGCGCCACGCCACTCGCCCGCCCCGCGCCAACTCCTCGGCCGCGAGCCCCGGCGGCAGCTCCACGCGCCCTTCGCCGTGCGAGACCACCACCGGGATCTCCGAGCCCGCCATGTCGCGCAGGAACAGCGAAGGCGTCTCCTCCACTCGCACCATGCTCAGCCGCGCCTCCAGGCGCTCCGAGCTGTTCTGCAAGAAGCGCGGGAAGTGCGCGGCTCCCGGGATCAAATCCTTGAGCCCGGACAGCATCTGGCAGCCGTTGCACACGGCCAGCGTGAAGGTATCCGAGCGGTGAAAGAAATGACGGAACTGCTCGCGCACCGCCGCGTTGAGCAGGATCGATTTGGCCCAGCCCTGGCCCGCACCGAGCACATCGCCGTACGAGAATCCGCCGCAAGCAGCGAGCCCCACCAGCGCGGAGAGGTCGATGCGCCCCGCGAACAGATCACTCATGTGCACGTCGACGCAGCGGAAGCCAGCCTGATGGAAGGCGGCGGCCATCTCGGCCTGGCCGTTCACCCCCTGCTCGCGCAGGATCGCGACGCTCGGGCGCTCCGCCCACGCATCCACCAGGCGTACACTGGCCGCGCGCCCATCGGCGGCGCGCTCGAACGAAACCTTCGGCTGCATGCCGGGGTCGTCGTCGAGCAGCGCATCGAACTCCTCGCGCGCGCACTGGGGATTGTCGCGCAAGCTGGCGACGCGATAGCTGGTCTCGCTCCAGACGCGCTCCAGCTCGGCGCGGCTCTGCTCGAAGACCGCCGCGCCGGCTCGCGTGAAACGCACGCGGCCGTCGCGCGTGGGCTGACCCAGCAAATGCAGCATCCCGCCTGCGCCCTGGCGCAGACCGTATTGCTCCAGCACGGCCAGCGCCTCGGCACGGTCGCTGCGGCGCAGCTGGACGACGGCGCCCAGCTCCTCGTTGAACAGCGCCGCGAGCGGCTCGCCCCCGAGCGAGTCGAGCGCGATCTCGAGCCCAGCGTGCCCGGCGAAGGCCATCTCCGCCAGCGCCGCGAACAAGCCGCCGTCGGAACGGTCGTGATACGCGAGCAGCTTGCCGGCGCGGTTCAGCGCCTCGATCGCGCCAAAGAAGCCGATCAGCCGTGCAGAATCATCGAGATCCGGCGGCGCGCCGCCGACCCGCTCGTAGACCTGTGCCAGCGCCGAGCCGCCCAGCCGCTGCCGGCCCGCGGCGAGATCGATCAGCCACAGCTCCGTGTCCGGCGTGTCCAGATCGAGCTGCGGGGTGAGCGCGCGCCGCACGTCGGGCACGGGCGCAAATGCCGTCACCACCAGCGAGAGCGGCGAGACCACCGAGCGCGCCTCACCCGAGGCATCGCGCCAGGAGGTGCGCATGCTGAGCGAGTCCTTGCCCACGGGGATCGCGATCCCGAGCGCCGGACACAAGTCCATCGCGACCGCCTGCACCGCGTCGAACAGCGCGGCGTCTTGCCCGGGCTGGCCCGCGGCTGCCATCCAGTTCGCCGACAGGCGCACGTCGGACAGGCGCGCGACGCCGCTGGAGACGATGTTGGTGACGGCCTCGGCGACGGCCAGGCGTGCCGCCGCCTTCGCGTCGTACAGCGCCACCGGCGCCCGCTCGCCCACCGCCATCGCCTCGCCGGCGACGCCGAAGTGATCGGTCAGCGTGACGCCGGCGTCGGCGACCGGCACCTGCCACGGGCCCACCAGTGAATCGCGCGACACGAGTCCCGTGACCGTACGGTCGCCGATCGTGATCAGGAAGCTCTTGCTGGCCACGGCCGGCAGCGACAGAACGCGCCTTGCGGCCTCCTGCACGGAGATCCCCGCCAGATCGAGCTCGCCCCCGGGCGGAGGCAGACGCCGCGCATCTCGCTCGAGCCGTGGCGTGTTGCCGAACATCACCTCCAGCGGCAGATTGATGGGACGATCACCGAAGTGCCGGTCCGAGAGCACCAAGAGCGGCTCGCTCGTGGCCACACCCACGCGCGCGATCGGGCAGCGCTCGCGCTCGGCGATGCTCCGGAAGGTCTCGTAGCGAGCCGGATCGATCGCCAGCACGAAACGCTCCTGCGCCTCGTTGCACCACAGCTCGAGCGGCGAGAGGCCGGGCTCCGCCGTCGGCACCTCGCGCAGCTCGATGCGCCCGCCGAGGCCCTGATCGTGCACCAGCTCCGGCAACGCATTGGCGAGCCCCCCCGCGCCCACATCGTGCACGGACAGGATCGGCGTCGCCTCAGCGAGCGCGCAGCACTGGTCGATCACTTCTTGGCAGCGGCGCTGCATCTCGGGGTTGTCGCGTTGCACCGAAGCAAAATCGAGCTGCGCCTGATTCTGGCCCTGGTCGCGCGAGGAAGCCGCACCGCCGCCCAGCCCGATCAGGAACGCAGGCCCGCCCATCACCACCAGCACGGCGCCCGCCGGCACCTCCGCCTTCTGCACCAGCGCGGGACGCACGTTGCCGAGCCCGCCCGCGAGCATGATCGGCTTGTGGTAGCCGCGGCGCTCAGGCCCATTCGCTCCCGGCAGCGTCTGCTCGAAGGTGCGGAAGTAGCCGAGGATCGCCGGCCTGCCGAACTCGTTGTTGAAGGCGGCCCCGCCGAGCGGGCCGTCGATCATGATCTCCAGCGCGCTCTTGATGTGCCCGGGGTAGCCGTAGTCGGTCGACTCCCAGGGCTGCAGCCAGCCGGGGATGCGCAGGTTGGAGACGGAGAAGCCCACCAGCCCTGCCTTGGGTTTGCCGCCGCGGCCCGTGGCTGCCTCGTCGCGGATCTCTCCGCCCGAGCCCGTGGCAGCGCCGGGATAGGGCGAGATGGCCGTGGGATGGTTGTGGGTCTCGCACTTGACGAGAATGTGCACGTCCTCGTCCAGCGGCTGGTACTCGTGCCCTTGCGGCGAGACGATCAGCCGCCGCCCGCGCTGCCCCTGCACCACCGCGGCGTTGTCGCGATAGGCGGAGAGCACGCCCGCCGGGCTGCGCTCGTGGGTGTTGCGGATCATGCCCATCAGCGAGCGCTCCTGCGGCTCGCCGTCGACCGTGAAGTGACCGCGGAAGATCTTGTGCCGGCAGTGCTCGGAGTTGGCCTGCGCGAACATCATCAGCTCGACGTCGGTCGGATCGCGGCCCAGCTTGCGAAAGCTCGCCACCAGATAGTCGATCTCGTCGTCGTCGAGCGCGAGCCCCAGCTCCTTGTTCGCGCGCTCGAGCGCAGCGCGCCCCGCGCCGAGCACATCGACGCGCTGGTGCGGCCGCGGCGTGGTCTCGGAGAACAGCCGCTCGACCTCCGCGTAGCTCGCGAACGTGCTCTGCGTCATCGGATCGTGCAGCACGCGCCGCTCCGACTCCGAGAGCTCATTGGCCGAGAGCTCAGCGCTGGGACCGCCAGGGGCGAGCGCCAGCGTGTACGCCACGCCGCGCTCGATGCAGCGCACAGCGGAGAGTCCGCACATGCGCGCGATCTCCGTCGCCTTGGAAGCCCAGGGAGAGATCGTGCCGACGCGCGGCCCGACGATCAGCAGCTGGCCCTGTGCCGCCGCACTCGAGCTCGGCTCGGGCCGAGGCCCATACTCCAGCAGCTGGCGCAGCACGCCCAGCTCGGCCGCCGTGAGCTCCCGCTCCAGCGCGACGAAGTGTTGAAACTCTGCCGATAACTGCCGGACGCGAGGCAGCCGCGCGAGCAGGCGATCGCGCCGAAAGGGAGAAAGCGCCGAACTGCCGCTGAGTCTGAGCATGGGGGCCGCCGATCGACGGCCTTGTCCCCCAATCTCGCTCGAAGAGCAAGGAGGATGGGCGGGCGGCCCAACGTTCTAGCTGATTTTGCGCTCGGCCAGAATCAATGGCTGGTGCGGCGATTCAGCTTGGCCAGATCATCGATTTCGACGTCTTCCGGCTCGGCGTCGCCCGTCAGCGCCTCGGCGAGCAGCTGCTCCAGCAAGTTCAGCAGATCGTGGCTGAAGCCCTCGTTCGTTCCGAGCGCCTGCGGCAAACACGCTTCGGGATCCATCATCGCGGGCACGGAATCCAGCGACCAGTCGTCGGCTTCGCTGGACAACCCCAGCTCGGGAAACTCGCTCACCGACTCGCGCAAGCCGCCTTCAGCGCCCAGGCACTGAATCATCGCTTCCGCGGGCGTCTCGAACGCCAGCGCGGACTCGCTCTGCGGATCGAAGCAACTCAGACAGGTATCGGACTCCGCTTCGTGCTCGGTCTCGCTGGCCACGAATTCCATCACCAAGTCCCACGCCTCATCGGCGCAGCCGGAGTTGCGGGCCATGCTGTCAAGCAGATTGAAAATGAGCCCTTTCACGGCGCCTCTCCAGACAATTGGTGACCGGTTCTAGTCACGTTCATCAGAACGACGAGGGACGGGGTTCCTTGAGGCCGGCGTCCCTGGCGGAGACGGCAAGGGCGAGCAGGGGGCATCACCCCGCAGTTCCGATTCCAGCGTGCGAGGGCAATATCGCCCCACCCTCCTCGGCCCAGGGGTGATACTGGCGAGGTGTTGAAAGGAGATTCCCCCACATGGTCCGCCAGCTTCCCCTCCCCGGCGTGAGCGCGCTCTCCGTTTATGTTCCACGGCTCCGTGTCCCACTCGAGGCCTGGTGCGAATGGACCGCGAGCCCCTGGGACAAGGTGCAGTCGGTCGTCGGCCGCAGCTTTCGCGTGGTCGGGCAACACGAGAACGTCTACACCATGGCCGCCAACGCTGTGTTGCGGCTGATCCGCCGCAACGGCCTCGACCCGCGGGAGATCGGCTGGCTCGGGCTGGGCACCGAGTCGAGCACGGACAACGCGGTCGGCGCCGTGATCGTGCGCGGCATGGTGGATCAGGCCCTCGACAAGCTCGGTCTACCGCGGCTGTCGCGCCAGCTCGAGGTGCCGGAGTTCAAGCACGCCTGCCTGGGCGGCATCTACGCGCTCAAGGGCGCGCTGCGCTATGTGATGAGCGACGGCCGCCACCGGCGCGCCATCGTGGTGAGCTCGGACGTGGCCGAATACGAGCGCGGCAGCACCGGGGAGCAGACGCAAGGCGCGGGCGCGGTTGCCGCGCTGGTGGAGGCGGAGCCACGGCTGTTCGCCGTGGACCTGGAGCACGCCGGCAGCGCTTCCGACTACCGCGGCCCCGACTTCCGCAAGCCGTTTGCGCGGCACTTCGCCGAAGGCTACGCGAGCCGTACCCGGCGCCTGAGCGACTTTCCCGTTTTCAGCGGGAAGTACTCGACGGTTTCGTATCTCGACGAGACAGTGCTCGCGGTCGAGACCATGCTGGAGCGGCTCGGGGTCTCCGCCGGCCAGTACTACCGCGACGTGAAGGCGCTGTTCTTCCATCGCCCGTACCACCTGATGCCGATCCAGGCGATGAGCTTCCTGTACGTGCGCGGGCTCGCGCGCGGCGACCACCACCACGATGAGCTGCAGCAGCTGTGCCAGGCGGCGAAAGTCAGCTTCCAGGCGGTGCTGGCGGAGACGGCGTCGTCACCGGACCTGTTCGCACACCTGACTCCGGAGGCTCCGGGCAACAGCGACGCGCTCGAGGCGAGCCCTTACGAGGCGACGAGCGCCGTGGCCAGCGTGCTGCGCAAGCAGGCCGCCTTCCTGGAGCTGTTGGCGAAGAAGATGAGCCTGGGGTCAGACGCTGTAAAAGATGTGGGTAACTTGTATTCGGCTGCGCTGCCCGCCTGGATCGCCGCGGGGCTGGAAGAGGCGGAGCGCCGCGGGCTGGAGCTGGAAGGCGCGCCGATGATCGCGGTTGGCTACGGCAGCGGCGACGCCGCCGAGGCATTGCCATTCCACGCGGTCGCGGGCTGGCAGCGCGCCGCGGCCCGCATCGGCTTCGCCGAGGCCATGGCGGGAGCGATCGATCTGAGCCAGGCCCAGTACGAAGCGCTGCATGATCGACGCGACGCGGCAGATATCGACTACCGTCCCCGGGACGAATTCGCCATCCACCGCATCGGAAAAAAATACGACCGGGGATTTCAGGATCTCGGAGTGGAGTACTACGAGTTCGTCAGCTGAGCTTCGAGCGGGGACGCCCCTGTCGAAGTCGCAGCCCCGAGGTGGCACGAAGAGTGCTTGAAACGGTGGTCAGGCATGCCGATGCAGGCCGCATCGAACGTGCGCACCGCGCGCGCAGGATCGTGCCAACTCTTCTCGACGGCGGCGCGCGCGCGGAAAACGGCATCGCCGCAGAATCACAATGACAGCGCAATCATCGAAAAATCGGCGCAATCCGCGGTTCGCGCACTGCAAAGGGCCGTCTCGGGGCGAATTGTGGGCAGGCCCCGGGCGCGTCCGTTCCCATCTGGAAGGTGAAAGTACCGGGGGCGACCGCACCATCCCGGGTGGTAGGGCTGCGCCTTGCAGATTCCATGGCGAGTGGCACCCTAGCCCGTCGGAACGAAGCTAGGGGTCTGGTGCACTCGTCACCCTCGTCCAACCCCTGCTGCGGGCTCGCCCGCAGCCTCTCGTGGGCGCCCTCGCACCCCGACGAGCACCGATTCCGGCCGGAGAAAGCGATTTTTGACCACAGAGCATGCATCTCGGTCTTGCGCGCTCGACTCCGCCGATCCATTCATTCGCCCCTGTCAAACCCTCCGAGCGTGCCCCGGCGGTGCGCGTGGCCGGCCCGGCCCAATCGTTGAGAACTAAGAAGAGGTAGCCCGTGGGAACAAAGAGGTCCGAGCGAGCGAGCAAGACCAGTGCTTCGAGCGCCCCAAAGAAGACGGCAGCGTCCAAAGCCAAGCCTGCCGAGGCGAAGTCTTCAGAAGTCAAAGCAGTGCGCGCGAAGACCGCGGGCCGCACCAAAGAGGCGGACCCTGCAGCCGACGAGACCAACAGTCCCACCGCTACAACCAGGAGCAGCGCAAAGGCCGCGAAGGGCAGCAGCGACAAGCGCAAGGAGGCAGCTCCTCCTGCTCGCGGCAAGGCCGCTTCCACTTCGGGCCGTGGTGCCAAGCCGGAGCGCAATAAGGCGGAGAGCAAGCTGGAAGAGGGCGATCTGGACGAGGACGATCTCGACGGGGAGGACGGGGACGATTTCGAAGACGCGCCGCGCGCCGTCGCCGGCAAGAACGGCAAGGCCTTGAAGGCCAAGGCCGACGACGCCGATGGCGATGGCGATCTGGACCTGGGCGATTCGGAGGACGACGAGGACAGCGACTGGGGTGAGCCGTCGTTCCCGCCCGCACGGGCGCGCGCCGAAGAGGGCAAGGCCGGCAAGAAGGGCAAGGCCGGCAGTGAGAAGCGCGCGAGCGCGTCGTCGCTCGACGACGACGGCGACGACGCGGAGCTCGACGAGGACGATTACGGCTCCGACGACTCCGCGCTGGACGACTCCGGCTTCGACGAGTCCGGCATCGATCCGCTGGTCGCCGAAGTGAGCGGCGCGCCGGATAGCCGCCAGGGGCGCGACGCCAATGGTCGCCGCGGTCGCGGCGATGACGGCGATGTGGATGCGCTGATCAGCCTGGGCAAGAGCAAGGGCTTCCTGACCTACGACGAGGTCAACGACGCGCTGCCCGACGACGACGTCGGCGCCGATCAGATGGATCGCGTGCTCAGCCGCCTCGACAACGAGGACATCGAGGTGGTGAGCGCGCGCGTGGAAGCCGATGTGCCGCCGCGCGCGGTGGGCGGCGACAGCGAGCCCCCGCCCTCCTCGACGCGCAAGGGCGGCACGGCCAAGCGCGGCGAGATGAACGACGCCGCCTACGGGCGTAGCAACGATCCGGTCCGCATGTACCTGCGCAAGATGGGCAGCGTGGCGCTGCTCACCCGCGAGCGCGAGGTGGAGATCGCCAAGCGCATCGAAGAGGGCGAGAACGAAGTGCTGGACGCGATCCTCGGCAGCCCGCTCGCGACCCGCGAGATCATCCTGATCGGTGAGCAACTGCGCTCGCACCGCCTGCGCGTGAAGGAGATCATCCGCGACACCGAGGAGGATGAGCACGAGTTCGACGAGGAAGAGGCCGATCGCTGGCTGATGCGGCTCGTCGACAAGGTCAAGCGCTTCGAGAAGAAGGGCCAGACCCTGCGCGAGGAGAGCAAGACCGCCGGTGAGGCGCGCAAGAAGCAGATCGTGCTCGATCTGAAGGCCAACCAGGAAGAGACGGCCAAGACCCTGCACGAGATGCGGCTGAACAAGAAGATCATCGATCGCATGGTCAGCCGTCTGAAGACGCTGCACTCGAAGATGAACCGCGCCGCCGCCGAGGCGGGCGAATCCAGTAATCCCGGGCACGAGCCGGCGAATCCGCCGCTCATGGATCTGGAGCAGGTGCGCGAGATCTACCGTGCCGTGCGCAAGGGTGAGCGGCGCGCCGAGCGCGCCAAGGCAGAGCTGGTGGAAGCCAACCTGCGCCTGGTGGTCTCGATCGCCAAGAAGTACACGAACCGCGGCTTGCAGTTCCTGGACCTGATTCAGGAAGGCAACATCGGCCTGATGAAGGCCGTCGACAAGTTCGAATACAAGCGCGGCTACAAGTTCAGCACCTACGGCACGTGGTGGATTCGCCAGGCGATCACCCGCGCCATCGCCGATCAGGCCCGCACCATCCGCATTCCGGTGCACATGATCGAGACGACGAACAAGCTGGTGC
>JAICTU010000346.1 GCA_025936205.1 Polyangiaceae bacterium
GACCATGACGGGAGGCGGTGAGTCGCGAGACTTGCCGCCTCCGTTTTTTGTGAGTCGGAGTATCGCAGGGCTGCCTTCTGGAGCTAGCCGGTAGCTAAAGACGGGCCGCACTGCTACGTCGGAGCGGCCGAGCCGAAATCCAAGCGCGTGAGTACGGCGCCCGTTCTCTCTGTGGGCTGTGTCATACGGCGGCCTACAAGCAAGCGCGCGTGAGTGGACCGCCCGGTTCACCGATACAGCCCCCCTGCTGGGGAACATTGGCGCACGGAAGAAACGCCCCGGTCTGGCCGCAGCCAGGGACGTCCGTAACGAAGCCTCCGCGGGATTCACAAACTGCCACGGCCATGTCAGCGCAGTTTTGAAGTCGGCTCTGGACGCCTTGTGATTCCTCCCTGCCGTTGCAGTCATAGTCAAACGGCAGATGTGAGCCATTCGGGTCGGGAGCCGCAACCGTGAAGCCTCGCGTTTGCCCGGGGTGTACGTCAGCATTTCCCTCGAAGCAGTCGGTACTGTTGGTCGTGCCTGGCTGCCGCGTCGTCTGGCCCGGCATGTTGAACGAGCCGGAGACGCAGAAGCGAGCTTGCGCGGCGGTGACGGTCGCGAAATCGTCGTTGTCCGGATCCGCATAGTGGAGCACGCAATCGCCGCCACCAGCGCACTCGCCTCTGTTGGTGCAAGCCTCACCGTTGCCACGCAGTGCATTGCACGCCCCGGTGGAAGTATTGCAGCCGTTGGCGCAATCAGCGTTGCTGACGCACTCGACGCACTGATTCACGGTCACGCTGACCAGTTTGCAATATTGGCCGTCAGCGCAGGCTTGCGAGCAGCAGATCCCCTGCGTCGCGTTGACCTGCGCCGGCAGCACACAGCTGTTGCTGGCGCATTCTGAATCGGCCCCGCACGTCTGGCCGTTGGCTTTCAGATTGGGCGTCGTGCAGGTTCGTCCGCTGAAGCCGGTGCCCGTGCAATCGCAGGTAAAGTCCATGGGACCGGTACCGTCGATGCAACGGCCTCCGTTGGAGCAGGTAGCTGCCGTGCAGACATTGATGTTCTGATCACAGCGCTGCCCGGTGAAGCCGGTGTTGTTGCAGTTGCAGGTAAACTCTCTCGGAGCCGCGCCGTCGGTGCAGGTGCCTCTCGCGCAGGGGCGGGCATTGCAGGCATTGGCGTCGTTGCCGCAGTTGGGTCCCTCGAAGCCAGTGTTCGTGCAATCGCAAGTAATTCCGTTGACGCCATCGATGCAGCGACCACCGTTGAAGCAAGAGGACGGAGAACAGTCGTTGACGTTGTTCTGGCAGTTCGCCCCGGTGAAACCCGTACCCGAGCAGTTGCAGGTGAAGCCGCGCACACCATCCTGACAACGGCCGCCGTTCAAGCAGGAGGTCGCGGTGCAGTCGTTGATATTGTTTTGGCAGCGGTCGCCGCTGAAGCCCGTGTCGGTACAATCGCAGGTGGTGGTGCGCACGCCGTCCTGGCACCGGCCGCCATTCAAGCAGGAGGTCGCGGTGCAGTCGTTGATATTGGTCTCGCAGTGCGGGCCGTTAAAGCCGGTGTTCGTGCAGTCGCAAGCGAAGGAATTGACACCATCCGCGCATGTCCCGCCGTTTTGACAGGGCTTGCTCGCGCATTCATCGATGTTCGTCTCGCAGCGCGGACCAGTGAACCCAGGGCTGCACGCGCAGGTGAAACTGTCGATGCCATCGCTGCACACGCCGCCGTTCTGGCAGGGATTCGGCTGGCAATTGTCGATGTTGATTTCACACAAGGTCCCGGTGAAACCCGCCCTGCACTGGCAAGAAAACGAGCCTGCGCCGTCGACACAACTGCCGCCGTTCTGGCAGGGATTGCCCGAGCAGTCGTTGGCATCGACCTCGCATCGGACGCCGGCAAAACCCTTCGGACAACTGCAGGAGAAGCCGTTCGCAGAGTCGATGCAGGTTCCCCCGTTCGAGCACGGATTGGAGGCACAGTCGTCGACGTTTGATTCGCAACGGGACCCGGAAAATCCCGGCGGGCAGCTACAGGTGTAGGCCGCTACGCCATCGGCACATGTGCCGCCATTCAGGCACGGAACGCTCGCACAGTCATCAATGTTGATCTCACAGCGCACGCCGCTGAAGCCCTGCGGGCACGTGCACGCGAACGTGCCAATCCCGTCGCTGCAGCTTCCGCCGTTCTGACACGGATTCGCCGCACAATCATCGGCGTTGACCTCACACGTCGGTCCCGAGTAACCCGACTTGCACCTGCACTCGAAGCCCTTCAGTTGATCGATGCATGCCGCATCGTTCGAGCAGGGCTTGCCGGCACAGTCGTCGATATTGCTCTCGCAGTTCGCTCCCTCAAAGCCGTCTGGACAGGCGCATGCGTAGCGGCCCGATGCGGCATCCGTCGTGCAGGCACCACCATTCTGGCAAGGCGCATCTGCGCAACCCCGGATGACCCGCTCGCAATCTACCCCGGAGAAGCCATAGGGACACTGGCAGACGTAAGCGCCGACACGGTCGACGCACGTGCCACCGTTTTGGCACGGAGCGGCGGCACAGTCGTCGATGTTTTCGTCACAGAGCGCCCCCGCATAGCCGGCGAGGCATTCGCATTTAAAGCCTTGGTCCTGATCGACACACGCGGAGCCATTTCGGCAAAGGTCCGGGATGCAGCCATCGTCATTGATCTGGCAAAGCCCCCCGGAAAAGCCGGGCGTGCAGGCGCAAGAGCCATCGCCGCGGCAGTCGCCGTTGTTGAGGCAAGGGTTGGGCACGCAGCGGCTTTCCGCACTGAGCAAGGAGATGCTCTGATCGCCCGGCGGGCTTTCCGAGACCACTGCCGCATCCGCGGCAGACATGTTGGCTCCCGTTTGCGGCTGCAATGGCCCGCGATACGTGTATTCGCGATGCTCTCCTTCACATGCCGATAAGGTTGCCAACACCAGGCCGACGAGCCCGCAGCGGCTCACCAGCCAATCACTGCCTCGCACCACTACCAACCTCCCTCGAGAAAACGAAAGGACCCTAGCAAGGTACTTCGGCCGCTACACTCCCTAGTTGCCTGACGTGCCGATCCCCACCCAGGGAGCTATGCGCGGACAACGACATCCTTCACATGTCGCTGGAAAAACCTCAACGCCGCCGACGCGCAGGGCGCGCCCCCGCCCGGATCCGTTGCAACGAATACGTGCCGACGACATTGCGCAGGCGCTGGCATTGCTCGGCGCTGATCTCGCCCTTCGTCTCGAGCTGCGCTCTGCCGCTGCGGCGCACCGCCCAGACTTCGGCCCGCTCGATCGGTGGGGAGCGAACGATATCCTCCAAGTCGATGAGCAGGCTCTGCGGCATCCGGCCACGAACAAAGTTGGCTTTTCCATCGCGGACTCGAATGCGGAACAGCTCGGTGCTGCGCCGGACCGAAATGGCCAGCGGGATCACGAGCAGGCTCAGCGCCAGGATGGTCAGCAGCCAGGTCATGCGGCGAGGTCGGGACATTAGGTTAGCCCGACGGCCTGGCGCGGGGTAGCCTTGCCGAGTTGGACAAGCGAGCTGGGTATCGGGGTTTGGCGCTACTGGCCGGAGCACACGCTTTGTTCGGTTGTGGTGGCGAGGCGCCGGGGTCTGCGCCCGGAGCGGCCCTCGGCAGCGCACGGCAGGCGTTCATCAATGGCCAGGATGATCGGCGCGAGTACTACGAGCTCACGGACGACCGGGATCGCTCATTGATGGAGCACTCGATCGTGGCGCTGGTGCCCGACGTGGCGGCGCGACCCCTCTCGCGGGGCAATCTGAGCACGGTCCCCACGTGGGGACAGCTGAACGCGCTGTGCCCAGATCAGCCCTTCGTCGACCAACCGTCGGCCGCCTTCTGCTCGGGCGTGCTCGTCGACTGGGATCTGGTGCTGACCTCGGGCCACTGTGTGGACATCGTTCCGCGCCGCAATCTGCGTGTGGTGTTCAATTACTTCTTCCGGGATCCCGGTGAGCTGGCGCTCACGCGTGGGGATATCTACACCGTGGATGAGGTGGTCCTGGCGCGTGATGATCAGAATGCGGCGCCGGAGCGACTCGACTACGGTTGGCTGCGGCTCAGCGAGCCGGCACGCTTGCCGCACGTGCCCGCGGCGGTGCGCACGCAGATACCGGAGCTCGCGCTGGGAGACGGCATCGTGGCCATCAACGCGGGCGGCGGGGTGCCGCTCAAGTTCGACTCCGGCGGCCGCGTGCGCGATCTACGAGCAGGTCTCGACGACTACTTCGTGGCGGACACGGATACGAGCGAGGGCTCGTCCGGAGGCCCTGCGTTCAACGAGGACTTTGCGCTGGTGGGCACGCTGGCGCGCGGCGCTCCGGATTTCGTCCGGACCAGCTCCGGCTGCGCCGCCAGCGATCACGAGGAGAACCCGGGCCTGGCGCGCGAGCAGTTCACGTACGTCGCCCGCTCCGTGGAGGGCCTGTGCCAGGTCGACCCCGATCGCTGGTTCTGCGACTCGAGCTGCAAGGATGGGTGTGAGCCGCCGCCTTCGCCGGATGTGCTCAGCGAGGTCGCGGGCGGCTGCGCCGTGTCCGAACGGGGTCCAGCGAGCGCGGCGGCGTCAGCGCTCTACGCGACAGCGTGGGGGGCGGTGCTGCTGGCCGCTGCCCTTCGGCGGCGAGCCGCGTCGCGTCCCACACGCCCCGGAGCGCAAAGCATCGACCGCCCCACACGAGATGCAACGTTACTTTACATTGAGGCGTCTATATGTAAAGTCTACTTGCATGGTGGAGCGGCGGTTCTGGCAAGGTCGGATCGAAGCGGCCTGGAAGAGCGCTCGCGTCGTGTGGCTCACGGGTGTCCGGCGTGTGGGAAAGACGGTCCTGGCGTCCAGCTTCGACGCCCCCTTGATGAACTGTGATTTGCCGAGCGTGCAGCGACGGCTCGAGGATCCAGAGTCATTCTTTCGCGACCTGACGCACGAGGCGGTGATTCTGGATGAGGTCCATCAACTGTCCGATCCGAGTCGGGTACTGAAGATCGCCGCCGATGCTTTTCCGCGCTTACGGGTTCTAGCGACTGGGTCTTCGACCCTAGCGGCGACTCGCAAGTTCAAGGACAGCCTGACCGGGCGCAAGCGCAGCGTGCTGTTGACGCCGGTGCTGTGGGATGAGTTGGACGCATTCGGTGTGTCCGATCTCGAGCGAAGGCTGCTCTGGGGAGGATTACCGCCCGCGCTGCTGCGGGCGAGCCATGATCCGGAGCTCTACGCGGAATGGCTGGACTCCTATTTTGCGCGAGATGTCCAGGAGCTCTTCCGATTGGGGAAACGGACCGAGTTTCTGCGCCTAGTGGAGCTCATGCTGCGGCAGAGCGCGGGTCTAGCTGAGATCAGCTCCTTGGCAAAACATGTGGGGGTCAGCCGTCCCACCATCATGCAATGGCTCGAGGTGCTGCAGGTCACGAACGTGCTGCATCAAGTGCGGCCCTATGCGGGCGGCGGCCGACGAGAAATTCTTGCTCAGCCGAAGTTCTATGGCTTTGATACGGGGTTCGTGTGCTACGCGCGCGGCTGGGACAGCCTGCGCCTCGAAGATCGTGGCGGTCTGTGGGAGCATCTGGTGCTCGACGTGCTGCTGTCGATCCCCACCGCCAAGATTCACTATTGGCGTGACAAACAGGGGCGCGAGCTCGACTTTGTCTTGCCGAGAACGCGAGACGAGGTGGATGTCATCGAATGCAAGTGGCAGCCTGATGCCTTCGATCCCGCAACGCTCGCCGTGTTTCGAACCGCCTATCCAAAAGGCTGCAATCTCGTCGTCAGCCCAGCAACAGAGGTGCACCGGCGCCGGTTCGCCGAGCATGAGGTGATCTTCTGCTCCCCCGCGGAACTGCGCAGCCCCAGGTATTCAGTGGGTACATCCTAGGGTCGCGCGGGGTGCTTTGGCGCCGAGCCCATCGCCCGCCCCGTCAGGGGCTGAACTTGACCTGGCCCAGGTCGACTGCTACCGCCCCCGGGGCAGGAGAACTGCAGCTCGAAGCCGAGCAGCTGCGAGGGGTCGATGGTCGGTTCGGGGATGCCGCCCGTGAACATGGCCCAGGGCAGGGAGACCGTTCCCGATGCCGGCAGCGTGTCGACGTTGGCAGTGGGCTGCTGGCACTCGGTTCCAGCGCCGCGCCGTGCTCCAGTGCGGCCCTCAGCCTTTCTGGAACACCAGCAGGGTCGCGCTCAGCGGCTCCAGCGTGTAGCGCAGCGTGCTGCCTTTCAGCTCCGCGGGCTTGCCGGGGTTGACCGACGTGTTCGAGCGATCCATCACGAAGGTTTTCACGGATTTGTAGGGCTTGCCCTTACCGAGATCGAAGACCCCGGTGTAGCGGTTCTGCTGGTGCTTGTTGATGGCGATCACGGTCAGATTGCCGTTCGAATCCCTGGCCGCAAAGACCGATGCCGCGTCAGCGTTCGGCACGCTCGCCTCGACCGCGGTGTCGCCGAACTTGCCGCCCTTGCCGTCGTAGTTGCGATAGAGCTTAAAGGCGGCCGCCACGTACGGCGGCAGCGGCTCGACCGCCGCGCCGCTGCCCCAGTACGTCGCCAGGTACACGCCTTCGCGGCCCAGCACACCGAGCACGTCCACCTGCGCCAGCCCGCCGGAGACGTCCGTGGTGCCGCCGTAGTTGTACTCGGTCATGGTGAGCTCGGTGCCCGGATAGCGCTTCTGGACGACCTCGCGCAGCCAGGGGATGAGCCGGATGGGCTTGCCCGTCTGCTGTACGATCCAGCTCTTCTCCTTGTACTCCGGATCCCACAGGCTACGTGGCGCCTGCAGGCGCTCGTCGATCGTGGAGCGGGAGGCGTCATCGGCGGTGATGCGCTGGCTGCCGCGCGCTTCTGGGTACCAGTGGATATCCAGCGCGTCGACCAGGCGATGGCCGTGCTTCTTCTCCAGACGTTTCATCGCGTCGAGGAAGAAGTCCGTATAGGTGCCGAAGTCCACGTTGTACTTGGCAGCGTCCGGCGCGGAGCTGAGCGATTGGTACTCGGACCAGCCGTACATCACCGCGCCGAGCAAGAAAGCGCTCTTGTCGACGTCCTTGATCGCTGCCGCCGTCTCTTCGGTACGGCGCACGATCTCGTCGTACGTGGTGTGCTCGGGATGGATCAGGGGGTGCGTCTGCGGCCAGAGCGCGGGCTCGTTGTCGAGCGAATAGAACTTGATGCCACCCTTGTCGGCCTTGCCGAGCTTCTTCACCAGGTAGGCGACGAACTCGTCCTCATACACCACGCCGTCGTTCAGATCGGGTGTGTCCGCGAACGGTTGGCCCTTGCGCGCCTTGGAGGCGACCCAGCGCTTGCTCGGCGCCTTCTCCTCGGGCTTGACCGGGCCGTTCTTGTCCGCCGTCACGAAGTCGAGCATCGGCACCGTGGCGATGGTGTCGGCTCCGGCGGCCTTGTTCTTTTCGAAGAAGCCCAGGAACTGCGCCGCGGGCTGGTCGCAGTTGGGGAGATTCAGGATCGTGCAGGGCCACTGATCGCTGTTGTGAATGTAGTCCTGGCCGGCGTTCGAGTAGTTCGCTTCCCAGTTGTAGGCCGAGCCGCGGTTGCCGCCGTTGCGCCGAACCGTCGCGCCCGTGTCGTCGAACGGCTGCGAGTTGATGCCGTACACGTAACGGCTGATCTTGCGGATCGTCTTGGTCGGCTTGATCTGAAAGGCCAGCTCGCCCGCGTCCACCGGTTCCAGCCGCGGCGCCGACACCGCGGGGCGCTCGGCGAGCTTGCGATCGACGCCGCTCGTGGTCGGCAGATTGGCGAGCGGGACGTTCTTGGCGAAGTTCTCGACGCTGAGGCCACCGATCTGGATCGTCTCCGGCGTGTAGCCGAGGCGGAAATGCAGGTTGGCCTGGCCCGGGGCGTAGTCGGCCGCGGCTCGGAAGCGGACGTTGACCTTGCGCCACTCCTTCGTGAGCGGCACCGGGTAGCTCACGGACTTGGTGTAGGGCTCGCTGCCGAGCTCGAACACGAACTCCGTCTCTCCCCCGCCCGACTCCTGCTCCTTCTCCACGCGCACGTAGAACGTGGCGAGCAGCACGTCGTCTTTTTGCACGGCCACCTTGATGGGAGTGCTCATCTGCATCTCCCATGGGGAGGCGCCGGCCTCCTTCACCACGGCCTCGACGGCCTTGTCGAAGGGCTGGCCCGTCACGTCGATGGTCCGCAGCTCCACCTTGCTGGTGGCACCCGCCGGCTGAAACGCCGTGATGCCCTCGCCGGCGAGCAGGTTGACTCCGCCGCTCGGCGCAGCAGCGCCGCTGCTGGCAGCCGCCTCAGCGGACGGCGTGCTGGCTGCGCTGCTGGCAGCCGGAGCGCCTGCGCGCTGGGCGCAGGAGGCTCCTGACAACGCGAGGGCGATCGCCGCCGCCTCGTACCGAAAGATTGTGCTCCGCAGGGTCATCGCTTCTTGCTCTCCAAGAACTTCACGTCATCGAGCCGCACGTCGAACGGCTGCCCCCACCGAGCTGAACACCACTGTGACCCCCTGGGAGCGCCTGACCGCGGCGGGCGCTGTGCGCAGCCCGACCGCTGCCGCTGGTCGGCGATGGCCAGTGGGTAGTCCTTGCCGTCGGGGGTCAGATCGATGTTGCTACGCCCAACCAGCAGGTAAAGGACTGCGACCAACGCGGCCGTCGTAGCGCACTGCAACCGATATCACAAGTCTCCGCGAATCCCACCGCGAATCCCACTGCCACCGGAGTCAGTGCACGCGCTCGCCGACTAGGGGCTGTCTCTAGTTTTCCCCCCTCGAGGCCGGAGTGGCGGCGGATGCCCTGCCGCACTTTAATCTGAGGTTTCCATGGAAACCTCAGATCGTCGCACACGAGGGGCTTCGGTGGCATCCGGCGTTTCGCTCATGAAAGCCGCACTGCCATTTTGGTCACCTGGCGTCGCGGGCGGTCCAGCCTTCTGCTTCGGCAGGAGGCCTGCATTTGTGCCTGTAATTCGCGTTGCAGGACACTAGGGCCGCAGCAGCTTGAAGGCGTGCGTCCATTCCTGGTTCAGGAAACCTGGGATGCACCACAACATGCACAGCGGCTCGATGGCGCGCGCGGCGGCCGCCACCCCCATATCGGCGACCTCCCAGCCAAAGTCGTCCAGAAGCGCGCTCACCGTGACCTTGGCGCGCGCGTCGTTGCCGCAGATGAACATCGTGGGACGTCCGCCCTTGAACACCGGATCCACCATCACCGCGGCGCCGACGCAGGAGAACGCCTTCACGAACTTCGCCTCCGGCGAAGCCGCCTGCAACCGCTCCAACAGTGAGCGCCCCTGCTCCGTGAAGAAATGCAGAACCCCCGCTTCCGGCGGCCGCTCGTCGATCGGATTCGTGGTGTCGATCACGACCTTTCCGGAGAGCGCATCTCCGCAGGCCGCGACCACCTCCTCGGCGGCCGTCCCCTTCACCGCCAACACCACCACATCCCCGTACACGGCAGTCACCGCGAACGTGCCGACGCTGCCCCGCTCGCCCGCGCTGCTCGCCCATCCCGACAATTTTTCCGGCGTGCGCGAGCCACGCATCACCTCGTGGCCGTGCTTCAGGAATCCATTCGCCAGAGTCTCGCCCACCACCCCCGAACCAATCACGCCTATTCGCATACTGGCCTCTCTCGTGCCGCTATCTTACGTGACCGAGCCGCGGAGGCAATCTCCAGGGGGAGGCGCGCTCCGCGGAGTTTCCCACTCGCGTTGCGAGCAGGAATTGGGGCTCGGCCCGCACGGCACTCGCCGGCGCCAGGATGAGCCCAAAAGTTCGCTGCGCCGGAGCCCCCCCAGCCACTCACTCGTGGCCCAACTGGTGCTGAAGGGAGATCGGCAGCGGGCCTATCCTAGCGACGCGGGGGGACCTGTGGGGCCGAGCCCTCATGCCGTTACCAGTGGAACA
>JAICTU010000075.1 GCA_025936205.1 Polyangiaceae bacterium
CCATCTCGCCCGCCCGGTGCGTGAAGATGGCCAGGTGAGACAGCGCGTTCAGCACGCCGCACTCCAGCTCTCGGTCGCCCAGCTCCAGCGCCAGCGCGCGGACCAGCTCGAGCTCGGCCATGGCTTCGCGTACGAGATCGAGCCGGAACAGCGCCCAGGCGCGCTTGCGGCGGAGCTCCGCCGAGCGCCGCGGCCGCTCGTGCGCGGGCAGCGCGAGGACCAGCTCCAGCGCATGGCTGAGCGTCGCCGCCGCGTCGCGGAAGGCATAGGCGCGCACTTCGTTGTCCGCGGCGATCAGCCAGTGATCGATGGCGCGCCGCGGATCGGCGCCGCGCTCGAAGTGCGCGGCGATGCGGGCCGCGCTATCCTGGGCCTGCCCGGCGTGTTGCGCGACCAGCGTCTCGGCGACGGACAGGTGCAGAGCGCGCTGCCGCCGTGGTGCGAGGTCCGCGTACAGCACGTCGCGGTAGAGCACGTGGGCGAAGCGATAGCGCAACGTCAGCTCGCCGCTCGGCAGCAGCTCTTCGCCGAGCTGCACGACCAGGCGGTGGATGCTGGCCAGGGCCCGCAGCCGCTCCTCCAGCGCGAGCACGTCGCTGCCCAGCAGCCGGGCCAGCACCGCGGACGTGAACTCTTCGCCCTCCACGCTGGCGCAGCACAGGGCCTCGCGGTCGCCTTCGCTCAGGGACGCCAGCTTGCTACGGATCAGCGCCCGCATGCTCTCCGGCACCTCCAGGGCGATCTGCTGAGGTGGTACGCTGAGCTGAAAGCCGGCGCTGGTCCGCACGATCACCTGTTGCTCGGCCAGGTAGCGCACGAGCCGTGTCGCAAACAGGGCCAAGCCCTCGGTCTTGCGCAGCACGAACTCCGACAGCTCGGGAGCAAAGTCGTTGGGCTGGTACTCGCGCTCCAGATAGGCCTGGACGTCCGCGGCGCCGAGCGGTGCGACGGCGAGCTCCTCGCCCAGCTCCCGGGCGATCAGGTCGCGGCGCAGCCAGGCGGCGGAGCCGTCGCCGCGCTCCAGCGCATCGGGCCGCAACGTGACCAGGAGCAGCAGGCGCAGCTCCGGCGCGCGGCGCGCGAGGGCCGCGAGCAGGTCCACGCTCGCTGGGTCCGCCCAGTGAAAATCCTCCAGCCGCAGGACGATGGGCGCGCTCCGCGCCAGCGCGCCCAGCATGTCGCCCAGCTCGCGCAGCATGCGCTCGCCGGGCGCACCGAGCGTGATGCGGTGCAGGTGCGCGAGCAGCTCGGGTGAGGAGAAGCGAGCCGGGAACTGCAGGCACCAGGCCGGCGCGTGCAGCTGCAGCGCGGCCGAGATCTGTCCGTCGCTGTCGTGGTCGAGCAGCGAACCAACCGCCTGCAGGAAGGGCGCGTAGGCCTCGCCGCGGCCGAAGTGTTCCACGCAATGGCCGCTGGCGAGCCGCCAGCCGGGCTGCGCGCGCCGCACCCGCTCCAGCAGCTCCGCGCACAGCGCAGTCTTGCCGCTGCCGGCCTCCCCGCTGATCAAGATCACTTTACCACGCCCCGCCGCCGCGTCCGAGAGCCAGCGCTCGAGACGCTCCAGCTCGCTCTCCCGACCGACCAGCGGCGTGCGCGCCGGCGCAGCGCTGCCCTGCCCGGCGAGCGCGCGCGGCTCCTTGCCGCCGGCGATGCTCTCCAGCTCGGCGCCGATCTGCCGCATGCTGGCGATGCGTCGCGCGGGAGCTCGCTCCAGCATGCGCTGCAGCAGCGTCAGCAAGCGCGGCGGCGCTTCGGGACAGTGCGCCGCGAGATCGGGCAGCGGCGCTTGCAGGATGGCCGCGATCAGCGCGCCCGGCTGCGAACCCTCGAACAGCCGCCGCCCGCTCAGCAGCTCGAACAACACGACGCCGAACGCCCAGACGTCGCTGCGCGCATCCGCTGGCTGCCCCGAGAGCACCTCCGGACACTGGTACGCGATCGTGCCCACCACGATGCCGGTCTGCGTGAACGCGCCCTGCGTCAGGCGCGCGAGGCCAAAGTCGCTCAGCCGCGGCGAGCCGTCTTCTGCCAGCAGGATGTTTTCCGGCTTGAGGTCGCGATGGATCACGTTCAGGTGGTGGGCGCGCGCGAGCGCGTCGCTGAGCTCGACGGCGAGCGCCAGCGTGCGCCGTAATGGTACGGGCCCCGCGGAGAGCAGCTCGCGCAGCGAGCCGCCGCTCACGTACTCCATCACGATCTGACGATGCCCGCCGCTCACCTCCAGCGCCAGCAGCCGGACGAT
Organism: Polyangiaceae bacterium; assembly: GCA_025936205.1. The sequence continues at coordinate 2,243 of JAICTU010000075.1, forward strand.
GTTCGGATGCGCGAGCCGGCGCAGGATCTCCGCCTCGCGCTCGAAGCGCTCGATGAACTCGGGAGCGTCTGCGATGTCCGAACGGATGCGCTTGATCGCGATGCGCTGCCCCGTCTCGCTATCGAGCCCGTGGAACACCACCCCCATGCCACCGTGGCCGAGCACGCCGCCGACCTGGTAACGCCCGGTCGACGCGGAGGGCACGCCGAGCCCCTCCTCGGGGGGGTGGCCCGCAGCGCCCGCCGCCGCCAGGATCTCCAGACAGTGATTGCAGCTGGCGAGATGAGCTTCCGCTTGCTGCTGCTCTGCGCCGCCCAGCTCCCCCTCGAGGAACAGCGCGAGGGTATCGTCGCTGAGGCACCCGGACCCGTCGCTCGACCCCATTCTCCCGCGCCCCGGAGGCCGACTCTAGGCGTCCGCCGCCAGGGGAACAAGCAACAGTCGGCTTTGGCGCTTTCGGGCCGGAAGGGTCCGGAATCCCCTAGACGCGATCGCCGCTCGCGAGGTCGCGGATCTCGCTCGACTGCGCGGGCCTGGCGAGGCAGCCCATCGGGCGGTCGCTGCCAAAGATCGCGGAACAGGCGCCCGTCAGGCTCTCCATCAGCTGGGGACGGGTGATGCCGTACGTTCGCCCGGCGAGCAGTAGCAAATGACGGCGAGCGTGCTCCAGCGCCGAGATCAGGTCGGGCACGACGCTGCCAGTGGCCTGACCATCGTGAGACCAGGCGATGGCGCCGTTGGGATTGACGATCACCAGCCGGAGCACGCCGTGCTTCAGGTGCTGGCCGGGCCGGGAGCGCGGCGCGAGCAGGGCGTAGAAGTCTTCGCGCTCGCTGCGCGAGGACGGGGCGCCCGGGCGGCGCGTGTCATCGGGCTGGAAGCAGCGCAGTTGCTCCGGCCCCATCAAGACCAGCGAAGTGCTGAGGCAGCGGAGCTCGGAACGCAGGCGCACCAGCTCGCGCTCGCTCGGCGAGCACCAGTCGGAGACGAAGGCGACGATCAGCGTCTGGCCGCGAAATGCGGCCGGACCCGGGAACTGACGTTCGGAATAGGGGGAGGCGGTGGACAGCATTCTCCCCTCCACTCAGCAAAGCTCGTACCGAAGTGTCGCCGGGCGGTTTTTGGCTCCAATGCCAGCGTCGCATGCTGCACGCGTCACCTTTTCGAGCGCCCTCGCCCGTGGCAAATGCCCCCAGCGGGAGTCTTTTGCCACGCGGCCGTCACCTGCCGCGGGCTTCCCGATCGCTGCGCATGGCTGTCAGGGAGCCCTGGGTTGAAGGCGGGGCATCGGGCGTCTCCGGCGGCAGCAGCGGCGCTTCCCCCCCGACATCCCAGGATTCGACGGGCCAGTGGCGCCAGGCTTCGCGGTGCAACTGCGCCATGCTCTCGTGATCGGCGGCCAGGAGCCGCCAGTCCGCGGGCGTGAGGCTCAGCGGGCCCTCCTGGAGGGCTTTGGTGCGCAACAGCTCGAGCCTGTTCCTGGATGCCGGAGCGGGCTCCTCCGCCAGGTTGCCGACGTGGGCCGCGAGTAACACCGGATCGAGCACCAGGTCACGGAAGCGCGCCGAGGTGTCGCCGCGCGTGAGCACGCGCAGCTCGTCGATGCGGCGGAGCAGGGGCTCGGGTTCGGTCTCGCTGGAGATGAGCAGCAAGCCCGCACGGCGCGCGAGCTGGCCCAGCCCCGCGCTGGAGACGGCCCAGTGGATCGGGACCGCCAGCAGCCAGGGGACCCAGACGGGCGCGAGCCACAGCCAGGGGCCGCCCTCGAGGTAGGCGAAGGTGGCGCCCACGGCTCCGAGCACGGTTGCGGGCAGCTCGGCGCGCAGCACGTCGAGCAGGTTCGCCTCCGCCCGCCGCCGCTGCGCGATCCAGGCCACCGCGCGCCCCATCAGGATCGAGGCCACGATGCGCGTGTGATGGATCATCATGATCGGCGCGATCAGCGCTCCGAGCAGCACGCCGAGCACGGCGCTCAGGACCAGCCGGGCACCGCCGCCGTGTACGCGCCGCCGGGCGGCATCCGCCGCGGTATCCCAGACACCGAACAGCCAGGGGCCGAGCAGCACCGCGAAGGTGCTCACGGTGACCAGCGCGGCGGTACGTTCGAACTCCGCTCCTACATGCCGCCAGGCGAACAGGCCCAGCGCCACGAACAGGAACCAGGCGGGGCTCGCCAGGTACGCAAAGGCGCCGAGCAGCAGATGGATGCGGCTCATGGCGGTGAAGCCCCGCACCCGCGCGATCAGCAGGTGCTGCAGGTTCCCCTGGCACCAGCGGTAGTCGCGCGCCACGTACTCCTTCAACGTGGGGGGCAGCTCTTCATAGCTGCCGCGACCGAGCCGGCAGGAGGCCAGGTCATGGGCGATGCTCACGCCCCAACCCGCGCGGCAGAGCAGCGCAGCCTCCACGAAATCGTGGCTCAGCACATGACCGCCGAAGGGCGGCTCACCTTGCAGGCGCGGCAGCTCGCAGCAGTCGAGGAAGGCGCGCACGCGCAGCACGGCGTTGTGCCCGAAGTAGTTGCCGTTGGAGCCGCACCAGGCAGCGAGCCCGGAAGTAAAGTTGGGGCCGTTCACGCTGGCAGCGAACGACTGCACGCGCGCGAAGAGCGTCTCCGCGCGGTGCAGGTAGATCGGAGCCTGCACGAGCCCGAGCTCTGGATCCGCGTGGATGCGGCGCACCAGCTCGACCAGGCACGGCGCCGTCATCACGCTGTCGGCATCGAGCGTGACCGCGTACTCGTAGCGCGGCGCCCAGCGCTCGAAGAACTCGGCGAGGTTGCCGGCTTTCTGGCGCTCGTTGTGCGCGCGCCGGTGATAGTAGATGGGTATCGTGCCGGCTGTCGCAGCGACGCGCCGGTAGGCGCGCTCTTCTTCGGCGCACAGCTGCGGGTCGCGCGAGTCGCTGAGCACGAACAGCTCGAAGTTTTCTGCCCCGGGCTGGGACGCGAGCGCGTCGCGCATGCCCGCCAGCGCCGCAAAGACGTCCTCCACGCTCTCGTGGTAGATGGGCATGAGCAGCGCGGTGCGGGGCAGCGGCGTGAGCGGACGCGGGGGAGCCGCTGTCTCCAGCTCGGACTGCCGGCGCTCCCGCCAGCGCAGCACGAAGCCCAGCGCGGCCGTCGATAGCCCGAGCGAGGCTTGACCGAAGAGGAACACAAACAGGCTGATCCAGGCGACGTCGAGCCAGTTCCAGCCGTCGCTGCCGAGCGCGCGCCAGAGCAGACGCGCAGCGAGCAGCGTGAGCGCGAGGGCGGGCAACAAGCCCTTGAACCAGCGCGGCAGCCGCGCCGGCTCGAACGCTTGCGGCCGGAACTGTGCGCGGCGGGGCGGCTTGCCCGCCAGTGGATCGCCGAACTCGGCCGCCACCCGGCGGGCGCGCTCGGCGTCGCCCAGGAACAGATCGGGGCGCGCGGCGATGAACTCGCGCAGCCAGAGCGGGTTCGTACCCTCGGGCAACTGCAGTGCCGCGCGCCAGACGTCGAAGCGCTGCTGCGCCTCGGCGACGGCCAGCGCGGCGTGCTGTTCGGGGTCCTCCGCGGTCACGTCCAGCACGATCCGGTGCGAGAGCTCCCGAAGCCGGCTGCGGTCGTTCAAGCCCAGCGTGCGCAGGTAGTTGGCGACGCGGCGTACGGCTCTGAAGGCGGAGGAGCGCCCCGTCGTGGTGGTGGAAGGCGGCGGGGCAGGCACGCCGCTTTCGGGGTCGCTCGAGGGTTCTAGTCGTTCTGCCACGCGTAGCTCCAGGTTTCGGTGAGCGTATCCGGCCCCGATTTCAAGAAGGCGCGCAGCTCGACGTCGCGCTTGCCCTCTGGCTCGACCTCGAACGAAGCACGCAGCGTGTGCGCGAAGGGATTCTCCTCCAGATGCTGCTCGGTCACGCGCCCATTGCTGGCGCTGACGACGGCCTCGACACCCTTCGCCGACCTGCCCTCGGCACCGCCCGACGAATTGCCCGGCGGGTTGCCCGCGGAGGGGACCGCGAAATCGACCAGAAAGCGTACGCGCTGAGCGCTGCGCGCGATGCGCGTGGCCGTGACCTGGCCCGGGGCATTGCTCCAGTCCCCGGCCGCGGCAAAGTGCAGGCGGTAACGCAGATCGAGACGCTGCGGCAGCGGAGGCGGCGCGTCGGGCACCCAGGCCAGGGCGATGTTGTCGCCCGTCTCGGTGCGCGCGGCGATCTCCAGCAGCCGCAGGCTGCCGCGCTCGAAGCCGCTCGCCGGCTGGACCCAGACGCTCGGACGATCTTGATAGTGCGCTTCCAGGTCCTGGTAGTGGTCGAAGGTGCGGTCGCGCTGCAGCAGGCCGAAGCCGCGCGGCGAGTCGAGCCGGAAGCTGGAAGTGACCGTACGCTTCGGGTTGCGCAGCGGCCGGAACAGCCGCTCGCCGTTGCTGCCCCAGAGGGCCACGCCGTCGGAGTCGTGGATCTCGGGACGGAAGTCGCCGAAGCAATTGGGTGCCTCCTCGCCGCACAGGTACATGCTGCTGAGTGGCGCGAGGCCGATCGCGGCGTGGGCGTCGCGCAGGAACACGCGCGCGTCGACGTCGACCCAGGTGCTGACCCCGGGCTGCACGCGGAAGGCGTACGCGCCGGTGGCGCGGCGGCTCTCCAGCAGCGCCAGGATCCACACGCTGTGATCGCTCGCGCCCGGTTTCTGCAGGTAGAAGTGCGTGAACACCGGGAACTCTTCCGGCTTGGGCGAGCCGAGATCGATCGCCAGTCCGCGCGCCGACACGCCGTACACGTTGCCCTTGCCGAGCGCGCGGAAATAGCTCGCGCCGTGGAACGCGATCAGCTCGTCCCGGTAGTCCTCGCGATTGAGCGGCGTGTGCACGCGCAAGCCCGTGAACTCCAGCCCCTCCGCGGAGGGTGGGTGGTCCAGCCCCTCGTAGCTGAACAGGTCGGTCGAGAACGGTACGGGCTCCGCTTCCTTTTGATCCAGCACCGCGATCGACACCGGGTCGCGATAGGAGGGCCCCGGGTGAAAGAACTGCACCTCGAAGCGGCCGGGCTCGCCGCGCCACAGGCTGCGCTCCGGCCGGAAGCGGATCTTGCGGTAGCCGTCGTAGTCGAGGTTCGCGAGCTCGCGCGGCAGCTGCATCTGCTGCACCGGGGCGGCGGGCTTCTCCGCCAGGGCCAGGGCCTGGGCCGTGAGTTGCTCGAAGAAGGCCGGGGCGCTCTCGAAGTTGGGCGCCGCGCTGCGCCCGGCTGCCCAAACTGGCTGCGTGCGCGCCGAAGCTGCTTCCGTCGGCGTCAGCGCGGCCAGCGCGAGCTGATGCTCGCTGCTCTCAGCATTTCCCGAGCGGTGCGCGCAGCCCGCCAGCAGCAGTGCGAGGCAAGTCTGAGAACACCGCGTCCGAAAATAGAGCATGGGATCAGTTCGCCTTGGGTTTGCGGCTCGAGACAGGTGCGTCACGTTTCTGCTTCGCTTCCGGTTTCGCCTTCGATTCGGGAGCAGGAGCTTTCGGCTCCGACACGAGCAGTAGCAGCGGAAAGCGTTCGAAGCACTCGGAGAGCCGCAAAGACCCCGTCGAGTACAGCAGGCGTCCGGTGAAGGCGTCGCGGTATTCCCCGCTCGGAAGCATAACGCTCTGGTCTTTCCAGACGTCTCCGAGCGGCCATGGGCGCTGGCCGCCGGTCAGCCGCAACGACCAGCGCGGAGCGCAGCAGAGCACGACCTGGCCGTCGAGCGTGCGGCTGAAGGCGATGGCGTGATCGCCGGCAGGCAGGGCCGCGTATTCGCCCTGCACGAACAGCTTGCGCAGCCGCTCGCGTGTACGCAGCACGGTGCGGGTCACGAACAGCTTCACCGCCCCGTTCTCCCAGCTGGAGAGTAGCTGCTCGAGAGACAGGCCGTCGAGCTCTTCCAGGAGCCCGCGCCGCCGGCGGTAGTCTACGGGCCGGCGGTTGTCGGGGTCGACCAGGCTCTGGTTCCAGAGCTCGGAGCCCTGGTACGTGTCGACGACCCCCGGAGCAGTGAGCCGGAGCAGGGTGCGCGAGAGGGCGTTCATCGCCGCCGCCGTGCCGATGGTTTGCACCAGCTGCAGCACCCCGTTCCGGAATTCCTCATCCTGGAGGCTGTTCTTCACGAACGCGAGCACTGCCTCTTCATAGGCATGATCGGGTGTCAGCCAGGAGGTCTCGCGCTTGGCCTCGCGCAGTGCCTTGCACATGAAGGCCTGTACGCGCGCCACGAAATCATCCAGCCCCTGTTTGCCATCCCAGCCGAAGGGCCATGCGCCGACCAGCGTCTGGAAGAACAGGTACTCGTCGCCGCGCGTGGGCGCCATCTGGTCGTGCCAGCTGCTGCGGTACTTCTCCGCGCGGGCAGACCAGTCTTTCACGGCACTGCGCCACACCTCCGGGATCTGCGTGAGCACGATGATGGCGGCTGCGGCGTCCTCGCCGCGCTTCGTATCGTGCGTCGAGGTCGCCGCCATCGAGAGCGGCCAGCTGCGGAAGCGTTCGGCGCACTCGGCGTGGAAGCGCTCCAGCGAGATGCCGAAGGTGGCCGGGTCGCCGCCGACCTCGTTGAGCGCCACCAGCCGGTTGTAGCGATAGAAGGCGGTGTCCTCCACGGCCTTGGCCATGACCGGAGCCGTGAGCTGCTGGAAGCGCATCGCGAACCACTCGTGCGTTTTGCGCTCCTCCTCGTTGCTCGCGTGCTGGAGCAGCAGCATGCCCTGGATGAACTCGAAGACGCTGGCGTCGAGCGCGCCGGCGGAGCGGAGCCGGGCGACGCGCACGGCGAGATTGACCACGCGCGCGTCTTCTTCCGTGGGCGTCGAGCCGGGGCGCACGTAGGTGCGGTACACGGGGAAGGCCGCCAGGATCTCGATCAGGGCGCGCGTGAGCGTGACCAGCGTGAAGTCGCGCCACTGGCGCTTGCTGGCAGCGATCCGCTCCAGCTGCTGCGCGAGGAGCGTGACCTCGCTCGCCAGCGAGTCGCGCGCGATGCGCAGCTTGCACTCGTAGACATGGCTGTGGAGAGGGCGATCGTCGCCGGTGAAGCTCTTGTACAGCTCCGTGAAGGCTTCCTCGGCGCCGGCATCGACCAGCACTCCGAGTGACGAAAAGGCAAACTCGTAGCCGGTGGTGCCGTCCACGGGCCAGGCCGCGGCCAGCTTCTCGTTCGGCTCCAGGATCTTTTCCAGCAGGATCGGGAGCGGGCGCGCGGCGTCGTCGGGCGAGCTCTGCGGATCCGTCGCGACGTTGCTGCGGAACTGATTCTGCAGGCTCTCGAAATAGGCGAGCGGATCGAACAGACCATCGGTGTGGTCGAGGCGCAGGCCCTGGACCTGGCGTTTCTCCAGTAGCTGGAACAGCAGCGCATGGGCGCGCTCGAACACGACGCGCTCCTCCATGCGCAGCGCCACCAGCGAGTTGACGTCGAAGAAGCGGCGGTAATTGATCTCTTGCGCCGCCACGCGCCAGGAGGCCAGGCGATAGCTCTGCTCGCTCAGCAGGCGGTCCAGCGCGTCGAAGCTGGTCTCGTCTCCGGGGATTCCGTTCAGCTTTTCCAGCGCTCCATCGAAGGCGCGCATGATCTCGGGCGAGCCGTCGAGCAACTGCGTCAGGCGGCGCTTGAACACCTCCTTCTCACGTGCGCGCTCGCGCCGGTGCTGGTCGGAGGTGGCGTGCCGATCGGGCAGGTGCGCGAGCGATGCACACAGACTCTCGAGCTCTTGCTGCATGGGGTCATCCGCGCTCAAGCCCGTGGCCAGGGCCACGCTGGCCAGGAGCCCCGACAGGCTCTTGGGCGCGACCGGAAAGCGCTGGTCGTAGTAACAAACGAACAGCCGCCCGCCTTCGCGCTGGACCTTCAGCTCGCCGCGCTCGAGCACGCGCCCGTATTGATCGCCGAGCACGGGCAGGAGCACCGTGTCGCGCAGCTCTTGCTTGCGTGGCGCCCAGTCGATGTCGAAGGCCACCGCATGGATGGAGCTCAGGCCGTTCTCCAGCACGTCGTCCCACCACTGGTTCTGGCCGGCGGTGTTGCCCATGTGGTTGGGCACCCAGTCCAGCAGCAGGCCCATGCCGCGCTGCTTCAGCTGCGCGGAGAGCGCCTCCAGATCCGCGTCGCTGCCGAGCTCCGGGTTCAGGCGGCTGTGGTCGATCACGTCGTAGCCATGCGTGCTGCCGGGCGTGGCGGCGAAGATCGGCGACAGATACAGATCGGTGATGCCGAGGCGGTGCAGGTAGTCGACCTGCTGCAGCGCAGCGCCGAGGCCGAAATCCTTGTGCAGCTGCATGCGGTAGGTCGCGCCGAAGGTGTGCAGCGCGCCGCCCTGGCGCAGCGCGCGCGACGGCGACCGGAACAGGCGCAGCGAACGCGCAGGCAGCAGCGTGGTGCCCTGGCGGGGCACGCTTCGATCGAAGCCGCCGTCCGCCGTATCCAGCACGGCTTCCCACTCATCGACGTATTGCACCGCCGGCAAGGTCAGCTTCAGATCGAGGTGGCTGGCGTTGACGGCGAGCAACAGGTCGTCGTCGACCAGCGGCCAGCCGTGCTCGTCCACGTCGCCGATGCCACGCCCGGCCAGGAACATGCACACGCAGCGCGTCTCGGAGTTCTGCCAGTCCTCCTGCGACATGGGCTGCCCGTCGTGGCGGAACCAGGCCAGGTCGCTCAGGTTGGAGTTCTGGATGGTGCGGCCCTGGAAGTACTTGGAGCGGTGCAGCGCGGGATGCTGGCGGCGCAGCTCCAGCACCCGGCGCGTGAACTCGAGCAACTCGCGCCGCTCGTCGTCCAGCTCCCAGTCGATCCAGCTCAGCTCGTTGTCCTGGCAATAGCCGTTGTTGTTGCCGCGCTGGGTGCGTCCGAGCTCGTCGCCGGCCACCAGCATCGGCGTGCCCTGCGAGAACAGCAGCGTGGCCAGCAAGTTCTTGCGCTGGCGCGCGCGCAGCTGGCGAATGCCGGGGTCGTTGGTTGGCCCCTCCGCGCCGCAGTTCCAGGACAGGTTGTGATCGTTGCCGTCGCGGTTGTCCTCGCCGTTCTGCTCGTTGTGCTTGTGATCGTAGCTGACCAGATCGTTCAGTGTGAAGCCGTCGTGGGCGGTGATGAAGTTGATGCTGGCGGACGGCTTGCGCCCGCTCATCTCGTACAGATCGCTGCTGCCGGTAATGCGGTAGCCCAGGTCGCCGGCGGTGCCGCCGTCGCCCTTCCAGAAAGCGCGCACAGTGTCGCGATACTTGCCGTTCCATTCGGCCCAGCGCACCGGGAAGTTGCCGACCTGGTAGCCCCCTTCACCGACGTCCCAGGGCTCGGCGATCATCTTCACCTCGCGCAGCGCGGGCGAGTCATGGATCAGCGTGAAGAAGCTCGACAGCTGGTCTACCTCGTGCAGCTGCCTGGCCAGGGCTGATGCGAGGTCGAAGCGGAAGCCGTCGACGTGCATCTCCTCCACCCAGTAGCGGAGGGAATCCATGATCAGCTTGAGCACCTGGGGATGGCGCACGTTCAGCGTGTTGCCGGTGCCCGTGTAGTCGAAGTAGTAGCGGCGGCTGTCGTCGACCAGGCGATAGTAGACGCGGTTGTCGATGCCCTTGAAGGAGAAGGTAGGGCCGAGGTGGTTGCCTTCCGCGGTGTGGTTGTAGACCACATCCAGGATCACCTCGATCCCGGCGCGATGCAGCGCCTTGACCATGCGCTTGAAGTCGCTGACCTCGCTGCCCGGTTCGGGGCGGCTGCGATAGCGCACGTCGGGCGCAAAGAAGCCGATCGAGTTATAGCCCCAGTAGTTGCGCAGCCCGCGGTCGAGCAGGTGCTGTTCGTCGACGAAGGCGTGGATCGGCATCAGCTCGATCGCGGTCACACCCAGGTCGCGCAGGTGCTTCACGACAGCCGGCACGGCCAGCGCTGCGTAGGTGCCGCGCAGCGCCTCCGGCACCTCCGGGTGGCGCATGGTGAGCCCGCGCACGTGCGCTTCGTAGATCACCGTCTTGTGCAGCGGCGTGCGGGGTGGCGCGTCCCCCTCCCAGTCGAACTTTGGGTCGATCACGACCCCGCGCGGCGCGCCGACCGCCGGCGACTTGTTGATGCGCAGGTCATCCCCCGAAACGACATCGTAAGCGAAACAGCCGCGCTGCCAGTCCTCGGTGCGAGACAGGGCCTTGGCGTATGGATCGAGCAGCAGCACCTGCGAGTTGAAGCGCAGACCGCGCGAAGGATCGTAGGGGCCGTGGACACGATAGCCGTAGCGCTGGCCGGGTCGCAGATCGGGCACGTAGCCATGCCAGACGAATGCGTTCTGGTGGGTCAGCTGCCCCCGCGTTTCGTTATCCTCCTCGTCAAACAGGCAAAGCTCGACCTGCTCGGCGTGTTCCGAGTACAGGGCGAAGTTGACACCGCGTCCATCCCAAGTGGCGCCCAGTGGATAGGGCAGGCCGGGCAAAATATGCACGGCGCTCGGATGTGCAATCGTCGTGCCCGGCTTCCGGCCACGGCGCGCGCCACACTGTCGCTAGCGGATGAACACGACGCCTTCGTCCGGAGCTAGATCCGAACCGAGCGCCCCACCGGCGCGGCCCGCGTGCGTGGAGATCACGATCGTCTGGCTGCGCAGCGCGGGCGGGACGCTGCCGCGCAGCGCTTTCGCACTGGTATTCAGCAACACGCCGAAGCGGCGGTCGCCGTGTGTACGCAAGTAGCCGAGCAGCGGGGGCGCTACGTCGAGCGGCGTGTACGCGCCGATCGCGAGCGCGGGCTCCGCGCGGCGCAGCGCGAGCAGCGCGCGATACAGGGAGAACATCGAGGCCGGGTCGGTTCGCTGGCGCTCGACGTTCACTTGCCGGTAGTCGGACGCCAGCGGCAACCAGGGCGCGGTGCTCGAAAACCCGGCGTGAGGGTCGTCCGACCATTGCATCGGGGTGCGCTCCGGGTCGCGACCGAGCCCGAGCCCGGGCACATTCTTCTCGAAGGGGTCGTGCACCTGCTCCGGAGCGATCGGCACGTCGCGCATGCCGATCTCGTCACCGTAGTACAGAGTGGGTGTGCCGCGCAGCGTGCACAAGAGCACGGCCGCCACACGCGCCTGGGCCGGGCCGATCCGGGTCGCGATGCGCGAGCGGTCGTGGTTGCCCAGCACCCAGTTCGGCCAGGCGCCGGACGGCAAGGCCGACTCGTACTCCGCGATCATGGTGCGCAGCTCGGCCGCGTCCCAGCGCGTGTGGATCAGATGGAAGTTGAAGGGCAAATGAAAGCCGTCGAGGTGCTCGCCGTAGTAGGCGACCAGGCGCTCGAAGGGCAGGTACGCTTCTCCGATCAAGACTTTGTCGGGGCCGCTCTGGTCCAGCACGGCGCGCATCTCGCGCACGGCGGCGTGGATCTCCGGCAGATCTGTCGTGTAACGCCGCAGCACCTGCTTGCGGGGCGCCATGCCGGGCCGGTAGTCGGGGTTCGGGGGATTGTCGCGCCAGGCCGCATCCTTGAACAGATGATGAATGGCGTCGACGCGGAAGCCGTCCACGCCGCGGCCCAGCCAGAAGCGCAGCACGTCCAGCATCGCGCGGCGCAGTTCTGGATTGCGCCAGTTGAGGTCCGGCTGCTGCTTCAGGAACGAGTGCAGGTAGTACTGCCCCGTGGCTTCGTGCCACGTCCACGCGGGGCCGCCGAACTCGCTCAGCCAGTTGTTGGGCAAGCTGCGAGACGAGCCCGCGCCGGGCTTGCCATCGTGCCAGATGAACCAATCGCGCTGGGGATGCCGGCGGTCCTGCTGCGCCGCGAGGAACCAGGGGTGCTGATCGGAGCAGTGATTGGGGATGAAATCGAGCAATACGCGCAGCCCGAGCGAGTGCGCCTGCGCGACCAGCGCGTCGAAGTGGTCGAGCGTGCCGAAGCGCGGGTCGACGCCGCAGTAATCGGAGACATCGTAGCCAAAATCAGCCAGTGGCGAGGGGTAGAAGGGCGAGATCCACAGGGCGTCGACCACCAGCTCGACCAGGTGCGAGAGCCGCGCGCGGATGCCGGCCAGGTCGCCGAGGCCGTCGCCGTTCGAGTCTGCGAACGAGAGCGGATAGAGCTGGTAGACGACGCCGTTCTGCCACCAATGGGGCCTCCACAGGGCCGAGGATTCAGCGCGGGCCGGCGAGCTGCTGGGGGACATGCGCCGGGCATGACACGAGCTCGCGCTTCCGGTCACGCGCAAACGCACCATGTCAGAGTTCACCAGCGAGGCTAAATTGCCTCAGCAGTCGCGAGGGCGCGCAGCCGTTCACCGGGGCAGATCGTTTCGGAATGACATTTGCTCCTCACGCGCCGAGCCGTGATGAGAAAATTTCCGATTGGGGCCGAGCCGGGTGAGACGGGCACTCACTTCCGGGTCTGGGCGCCTGCCGCACGCCGCGTGGAAGTCGTCGAGCGCAGCGTAACGAGGACGCTTGGTGGCGAGGGACATCTGCTGAGCCGCAGCGACGATGGTTATTTCAGTGGCCTGATCCCGACACTACACGCCGGTGATCTGTATAGCTTGCGTCTGGATGGGCAGGCTCAGCTGCTGCCCGATCCAGCATCTCGCTATCAACCGAGCGGCCCTCACGGGCCCTCGCAGATCGTCGACCCGGGTCGCTTCAGCTGGAGCGACCCCGGCTTTCGCGGGGCGCGCGAGCGCGGGCAGGTGCTGTACGAAATGCACATCGGCACCTTTACCCGCGAAGGTACCTATCGAGCGGCCGCCGAGCACTTACCACACCTGGTCGAGACCGGCATCACGACCCTGGAAGTCATGCCGCTCGCCGATTTTGCCGGCGAGTTCGGCTGGGGCTACGACGGCGTGGGCCTGTGGGCGCCGACGCGGCTCTATGGTGAGCCCGACGACTTGCGCCGCTTCATCGACCGCGCGCATCAGCTGGGGTTGGCGGTGATCCTGGACGTCGTCTACAACCACCTGGGGCCGGACGGCGCGTACCTGAAGTGCTTCTCGACGAGTTACTTCACCAATCGCTACACGAACGAGTGGGGCGAGGCGATCAACTTCGACGGAGAGGAGAGCGCGGCCGTGCGCGAGTTCTTCGTCGAGAACGCGCGCTATTGGCTGCTCGAGTATCACTTCGATGGCTTGCGGCTGGACGCCACGCAGTGCCTCTATGATAGCTCCGAGCGTCATGTGATCGCAGACATCGCCAGTGCCGTGCAGAACGCCGCGCAGAGTCTGAACAAGCGCGCCTACATCTGCGCGGAGAACGAGCCGCAGCAGACGCGCCTGGTGCACGAGCGCAAGCAGGGCGGTTACGGTCTGGACGCGCTCTGGAACGACGACTTTCATCACACCGCGCGCGTGGCGGCCACGGGCCGCCGCGAGGCCTACTACCACGACTACCGCGGCACGCCGCAGGAGCTGATCTCGGCGCTGCGCTGGGGCTACCTGTACCAGGGCCAGCACTACGTCTGGCAGAAGAAGAAGCGCGGCAGTTCCGCGCTGCGGCTGGGCGCGCACAACTTCATCACCTATCTGCAAAACCACGATCAGGTAGCCAACAGCCTGGCTGGCAAGCGCCTGGGCGAGCTGTGTGATCAATCGGTGCTGCGCGCCTTGACGACCATGTGGCTGCTTGCACCCCCGACTCCGATGTTGTTCCAGGGCCAGGAGTTCGGGGCCTCCACCCCGTTCCTGTATTTCGCTGATCACAAGCCCGACCTCGCCAAGCTGGTGCGCGAAGGGCGGCGCGAGTTCTTGTCGCAGTTCCCCTCGATCGGCGAGCCACACGCGACGGCACTGCTGGCGGACCCGGCGGATCGGGCCAGCTTCGAGCGCTGCAAGCTCGACTTCAGCGAGCGCGAGCGCAACGCGCCTCTGTTTCAGCTGCACAAGGACTTGCTGGCGCTGCGGCGTGACGATGCGGTGTTCAGCGAGCAACGGGCGGAGTCTCTGTTTGGGGCGGTGCTCTCGCCGCAGGCTTTCTTGCTGCGCTTCGTCTCGGCGGCGGGGGATCGCCTGATCGTCGTGAACCTGGGCTCCGAGCTGGACCTCTCCCCCGCGCCCGAGCCTCTGCTCGCCCCGCCGAGCGGCGCCAGCTGGCAGGTCCTGCTTTCCAGCGAAGACGTGAAGTACGGTGGCTGTGGCTACGTGAACCCCCATCACGAAGGGATGTGGCGGCTCTCGCCGCGGGCGGCCAGCGTGCTGGCCGCGACCGACGGTGACGCTCGAGAGGGAAGAGCATGACGCATCTGTGGTGGCAGAAAGGAATCGTCTACCAGATCTACCCGCGCTCCTTCGCCGACTCGAACGGCGACGGCGTCGGCGACTTGCGCGGCATACTCTCCCGGCTCGACTACCTCGAGAAGCTGGGCGTGGACGCGATCTGGATCTCGCCCGTCTACCCGTCGCCGATGGCGGACTTCGGCTACGACGTCTCCGACTATTGCGGCATCCACCCCATTTTCGGCAACCTCGACGACATGCAGGAGCTGATCGAGCGAGCGCACGCGCGCAACCTGCGCGTGATCCTCGATTTCGTGCCCAACCACACCTCCGACCAGCATCCCTGGTTCCTCGAGGCGCGCTCTTCGCGCGATAACCCCAAGCGCAACTACTACCTCTGGCATGACGCCAAGCCAGGCGGAGGCGCGCCCAACAACTGGCTCAGCGTGTTCGGCGGCGGCGGCTGGACCTGGGACGCGAAGACCGAGCAGTACTACTTCCACGCCTTCCTGAAGGAGCAGCCCGATCTGAACTGGCGCAACCCGGAGTTGCGCCACGCCATGTATTCGGCGATGCGCTTCTGGCTGCAGCGCGGCGTCGATGGCTTCCGCGTGGACGTGCTCTGGCACCTGATCAAGGACCACGAGTGGCGCGACAATCCCCCGAACCCCGACTACCGACCCGATCAGCCGGACCAGATCCCCTACAACCAACTCTTGCCGACGTACTCCACCGACCAGCCCGAGGTGCAGGAGATCGCCTGCGAGATGCGCGCCGTGCTCGACGAGTTTCCCGAACGCGTGCTGATCGGGGAAATCTACCTGCCGATCCGGCGGCTGGTCGCTTACTACGGCACCTCCGGCAACGGCGCGCACCTGCCGTTCAATTTTCAGCTGATCACCTTGCCCTGGAACGCACGGCAGATCTCCGCGTCCATCAGCGAATATGAAGGCGCATTGCCTGCGGATGCCTGGCCCAACTGGGTGCTCGGCAACCACGATCAGCCGCGCATTGCCAGCAGGGTCGGGCTGCTGCAGGCGCGGGTCGCGGCCATTCTGCTGCTCACGCTGCGCGGCACACCCACGCTGTACTACGGCGATGAGCTCGGCATGCGCGACGCGATGATCTTCCCCGAGCAGATGCAGGACCCGCAGGGCAAGCAGATCGGCGTCAGCCGCGATCCGTCGCGTACGCCCATGCAGTGGACCGGCAAGCCATTGGCGGGCTTCACCACGGGCGTGCCCTGGCTGCCGATCGGCCACGACTTCGAGATCTGCAACGTGGAGGCACAGTCGCAGGAGCGCGAGTCGATGCTGTCGCTGTATCGGCGGCTGATCGCGCTGCGGCGTGCGGAGCCCGCGCTCAGCGTGGGCACGTACAAGCCCGTGGTCGCGCAAGGGCAGTTGATCGCGTATCTGCGTGAAGCCGGCGAGCACCGCTTTCTGGTGGTGCTGAACCTGGGCTCGCGCCCCGCTCACCTGCCTCTGACAGATATCGGTGAGGGTGAGATCGTGGTCGGCACAGACGTGCGCCGTCAGGGAGAGCGCGTCACGGGACGGCTGGTGATGCTCGGAGACGACGGCGTGGTGGTTCGTCTGGGCTGACGCGGGCTTCCGAGCGCGGCGCGCTGGTGGGCGCAGGACGCGCCTCGCTCGCGGGCGTTTCGCTCGCAGCCTGTGCCAGCTCCAGGATCAGCTCGGCCGTGAGCGCCACGGTCGGGAGCTTGGGGCGCACCAGCGCCGCGCGCTCCTCGGCGCCGCGTCCGCGATTCCAGCTCAGCTGGCGCGGCAGCGCGCGCTGACAGGGCGAGCCGTCCGCAGCGCGCACCACCAGCACGGGGCCTGCGCTCGGTCCTGCCAGACCGGGACGCTGCTCCAGCGCGAGCTCCATGCCGATCAGCCCGGGCAGTCCGTGAGCGGGATGGATCGCCAGGCGCAGCTCGTCCAGATCGCTCGCTCCCGTGCACACGCGGCCGAGCGGTTGCAGCGTCAGCTCGGCGTTGCTTTTCAGCCGCTTCAGCACGCGCGAGAGGAAGCGCTTGCTCTGCGTCAGCGCGGGCTCGGGGAGCTCGCCGGCGCGCCCGGTACAGAAGATCGGCAAGAGGGCGCTGCCCGCGAGCAGCAGGCAAGCGCCGGAGTAGGGGGAGCTCTGGAACAGCTGCAGCGCCGCCGCGCCGTTGGCCGCGAGCAGGCCGAGCAGGAGCGCGAAGCCCGGCAGGCGGCCCGCGTCGAGCCAGGCGCCGGGCAGGGGAGAAGCCGGCACGGTGTCGGGCTGAAGCATCTGGGCGTCGAGCGGTTGCCACTCGCCCGGTCCACGCAGCCGCGCTTCGCTCGCAGGTGGGCGGTGGGTGGCGAGCGCGACGCCGAGCAGCAGCACCAGCGCCCCCGCGAGCGGAGCGTCGAGCCAGATCACGATGGCGCTCGCCAGCGTGACCGAGAGCCCCGCCAGCGCGGCGTGCTCGCGCGGGCCACCGGGCAGCAGGGAGCGCACCTGACAGCCCCGCAGCGCGGCTGCCTGCGCCACCGCACGCGCCTTGAGGGTCAGCAATGTTGCGTAGCCGAGGGCAGCAACCAGGATGCAGGGCAGAGCCCAGAACGGGCTCGGATGGGGCACACCGCCTTCCGGGGCTGGCCAGATGCCGTCGAGCTCGACCGAGGACGCTTCGGGCTCGTCCTGCGGTGCCGGCTCGAGCGCGCTGGGGCTAGCGGCGTTGAACAGCCCACGGTCGAGCCGCACGCGCCAGCGTGCCAGCTCGTGGCGCGCCACGTGAGCGCGCACCAGCTCCAGCTCGTCCCGTTCCGCGGAGCGGCGCAGCGTGCTCATGATGATGCCGGGGCCGCCCGCGCCGCCGGCTTTGGCAGCCGTGGTCTCCTCAGCACCGTCGTCCGCCTCCGGCGGCAAGCCGGCCGCGTCCGTGCGCACGACCAGCGTGACCGAGTCCACCCCGTCCTCGAAGCTCGGCCCGAGCCAGGACAGCTGCATGCGCTGCCCGCCCGGCAGCTCGCGCAGGAGCCCGCGGCGCATCAGCTGCGTCCGGTAGCCAAACTCGATCGTGAAGCTCTTGCCGGGCAGGCTCGCCGAGCGCGCCAGCCCCAGCTCCGCGCGGCCGCCCACGATGCGCAGCTCCAGTGGCTGGGGCGCGCCCGCACCGTAGTCGTTGCGGGTGATGCGCGCGTCCGACGACGCTTCGGCGTCGGCGTCCAGGCCTTGCAGTGCAAAGCTGCGCAGCGAGCCCGTGCTCGTCTCGACCTTCAGCTGGTGGCGCACTCGCGCTGAGCCATCGGCGGCGAGCTCGATGCGCGTGGCACTGGAAAGGACCCGCGGCCCCGACCCTGCCCAGGAGGGCGGGCTCAGCATCAGCAGAGAGCAGGCCAGCAGCCAGAGCGAGAGCCCCGAGAAGCGCGATCGATTCGGCATGGGACTGCCGAGTGGGTAACGATCTCGGCAGGGCCGGCCAAGTTATCGGAGCGCGCTCACTTGGCCGGAGCGAATCGCGCAGAGACGTCTTTGAAGACCTGCGCCGGCACGTGCAGCTCCAGCTCGCCGTTCGGCCCCGCGGCGTGACCGTTGGCGCGGCCGATGATCGGTACCTCGCTCGGTCCGAGCGACGAGAGCAGCTTCTTCAGCTCCGCGCGGCGCCAGCCCTGCTCCAGCCCCGTCAGAGTCCAGAACCCGGCCATGCTGGCCTTGGTCTGATGCAAGGACTCCAGCCCGTCACGGCGTGCCAGCGTCGCCTCGGGCCCGCTGGCGGCGAGCACCTTGGCGAGCAGCTCTTCGTTCAGGGCGGGGTAGGCGGAGGCAGCGATCCAGGTGCGCTGGCCTTCGCGACAGGTCAGCAGCGCCACCGGCACGGTCCCGCTGATCGGCTTTTGATCGTCGCCCTTCTTCTTTTCGCCCGACAGGCTGGCGAACACCGCTGCCGGCAGGTCCACGCTGTACGAGTGCGACTCGGGCAGCTTCGCCGGGCCCTTCTTGCTCGTCACCTTGGGTAGCTTGCTGGTGTTCAGGCCATAGCGCTGGTTCAGACCTTTACGCAGGGCGCTGTCCTCGTACAGCTTCAGCGTGCGCTCCAGCAGCGCGTTGTAGTGGTTGCCCGCATCCTCGACTCCGACGATCACGTAGCCCGCGTCCTTGCGCAGGCGCTCCTTCTCGTCTGGATTGGCGGAGACCAGCTTCGCGGGGACCTCGCCGCGCGCCGACACGGTCGGTCCGGCGACGGCCAGCGCTTCGTGCAACGCCTGCGGCCAGTCTTTCTGCGCTGCCGGCGAAGCGCCGAGCTGGTTCAGCCCGGTCTGCGCCACGCGCTCCACCAGCTCCAGCGCTTTCTGAAACGACTCCGGGTTGGTCGGGGAGGCATAGCTGGCTTCGCGCGCATCGAGCGGCAGCTTCCAGAAGCTGTCGGGTGCCACGCTGGCGCGCGCTTCGGCGCCCGCCAGCGCGTTCGCCGTCCAGGATTGCGAGCTGTGCAGATCGACGCCCAGCACCACCGCCAGCTCGGCAGGGTTCTCGTTCAGGCGCGCGTCGAGGCGCACGTCCTTCAGGTCCCCGAGCAGCGTGGTGAACTCCTCCACGCCCAGGGTGGCGGCCTCGCGCAGCGCCGCGTCGAACTCGGCGTTGCCGATCGACACCTCGCCCAGGAACATGGGAATGCCCAGCTTCAGGAACTGGGCCTTGTCCCCGTACAGGCGCCAGGCCGGCTCCGCTCGCATCTCCACGTGCAGCGCCGCGTCGCCGGTGCTGTCCGAAGGATTGCCGCGCGTCAGGTACGGCGAGAGCAGGTCCAGCGACTCGCGGTTCTCGCTGCACACCAGCCGTACCTTGGCCTTGCCCAGCGCCGGCGCGATGAAGCACAGCGTCTCGGGATTGGGCCGCACGCTGTACACGCCGGGCTCGACCTGGTCGACGGGGGCGTCGATGGCGCGGAACGCGTCGAGCGCACCCTGGCGCGAGGTCAGGCCAATCGAGGCGGCATAGAAGAAGCGCGGCTTGTTCTTGCTCTTGGGATCGAGCGCCGCAGCTGCATCGATCGGTGCATCCAGATCGATCACCGGCAAGAATTGCGCCGCTGGTCCCGCTTGCAGCAGGGCACGCCAATCGACGCCGATCCCCGTCCAGCCCATCAGGGTGTCGACGGTGCGCGCGGGGGTCCGCAGCGTGGCCAGCAGCACGAGGTTCTCCGGGGCGGCCCCCGGCCACAGATCGATCGCCACCTCGGCCTCGGCCCCGTCGGCGTGTTCGTCCGCCCCGGCAGCAGCAGGGGTGGACGGCGCCGGAGCCGCCGATGAACACGCCACGAGACCAGTCGCGATGAGCGCGAGACCCAGCCGATCAACCCTCATGCCAGGAAAGCTAACCGCTCCCCCGAGGCGGGTCGAGCAACGCGTTGTCGTTCGCTAAGAGCCGCGGGCCGGCAGCGCGCTCGGCTTTCAGGCGGCGTTTACTGGATGGCGAGCATGCGCTCGAGCGGAAGGCGTGCCGCCTCGCGCAACGTATCCGACATCTCCACACGAGGCTCCAGCCGCTCCAGTGCCTGACACACCTTCTCCACCGTGTTCAGGCGCATGAACGGACATTCATTGCAGTGGCAGTTGGCCTCGGGCGGAGCCGCGATCAGCTCCTTGTGCGGCGCGCGCTTCTTCATTTCGTGAAGAATGCCGGGCTCGGTCACGACGATGAACTGGCGCGCGTTGTCGTTCACCACATAGTTCAAGAGCGCGTTGGTCGAACCAATGTAGTCGGCCATGTCGAGCAACGGCTCTTCGCACTCTGGATGTGCGACGATCTTCGCACCGGGGTGCTCGTGACGCAGCGCGATGAGCTTGCGCTGACTGAAGGTCTCGTGAACGATGCATCCACCAGGCCAGAGCTCCATGTGCCGCCCGGTCTGCTTCATCACGTAGCGCCCCAGGTTGCGGTCGGGAGCGAATAGAATCTTCTGATGCGCAGGCACCGACTCGACCACTCGGACGGCGTTGCTGGACGTGCAGATGATATCGCTCAGCGCTTTCACCTCTGCCGTGCAATTGATGTACGAGATGGCCACTGCACCGGGATGCTGAGCGCGCCACTGTGCGAAGCGATCGGCGGGGCAGCCGTCGGCGAGCGAGCAGCCCGCCTTCATGTCGGGTACCAGCACGATGCGCGTGGGGTTGAGGATCTTGGCCGTCTCGGCCATGAAATGGACGCCCGCGAACAGGATCACGTCGGCGTTCGTGCGCTGGGCCTCGCGCGCGAGTTGCAGCGAGTCCCCGATGAAGTCGGCCAGGTCCTGGATCTCGCTCTCCTGGTAGAAATGGGCGAGCAGCACGGCGTTGCGCTCCCGCTTCAGCTCGCGGACGCGTTGCTCGAGATCGAGCGTCGAGCCCACGGCGGTCGGTTGGAGCTGGGCAGCGGGGGAAAGCGTGGCCAGAGTTCGCATGACGGTCTCTTGCATAGTCACCCCGGCTCGTTTCGCAATGCGGCCATTGGGCCCAGTGGCACTCCGGCAGCCCATCTGGCGCGCCGCCGCTCCACATCGCTACGCCGCTGCTCGGAGCTCGCCGTGCTCGGGATCGCCGCGCTGAGCGCGTGCTGGGTGGCCTGTGCTCCCGCGGCGGCGGGGCCCTCGGCCGCGGCCCCGGCGGAGGCCGCGGGCGAGACCGCGGCGCGCGATCGGACCCCGCCGCCCGAGCTGGGCGGCTGGATGCTGGCCGCCGATGAAGTGGGGGTGCGCGATGCCCAGCTCACACCGGATGGTCGGCGCTTGTTCATCCTGCGCGGTACGCGCTGGGTGGATCATCCCGATGGCTCGCTGGAGCGCGCGCGGCAGCTGTTCGAGCAAGAGGATGTAAAGGGACTGGCGCTGCCGGAGCACCTCGGCGGCGGGTACCTGTTCTGGGCTGCTTCGGGCCCGGGCACGGACCTGTGGCGGGCGGCGACCTGGACGGGCGAGCTGCAGCCGCTGGGCAGGGTCGAGCCTCCGGTGAGCCAGATCACACCGGGCTTCGATCGCTTGTATCTCGCGAGCGCCACCAGCTACACGCTGCGCGCGATCGCTGCCGACACCGGCCAGGCCATGGACCTCGAGCCCCTGCCGCTCGCGTCGAGCTACGGCGACATGGTGTTTCTCGACGCCTGGACCGCCGTCGTGCTGGCGGGCGTGCGGGGCGCGCTGGCGACCTTCGACGCGGGGGAAACGTGGACTCCGGTCGGGCCCGCGCAGGCGGTGACAGGTCTGGGTCTGGGCCCTGCAGGCAACGTCGCCATCACGACCGACAGCGGCCGCTACGAGCTCGACCCGAGCGGGCGCCTGGTGGCGACCAGCCAGAACGGCACAGACGCCCTGTTCGAAGGCGCCGAGACGCTGGGGCGCTACGGGCAGACTGCGTTTCCGTCGCGCCCGAGCGGTGGCCCCGCGGCAGCACGCCCGCTCGGGCGGCGCCCGCTGCGGGCCGCGGTGTTGCACGGCTGGCCCGATACACCGACCAGCGCCGTGGTGATCGAGCAAGGGGCGCTCGGCCGCGTGCGGCTCACGGACGGTGCCGTACTCTCGACCCAGCCCTACTCCGGCGCGTCACCGTGCCGGGGCGTGGCGCTCGGCACGGGCTTCGGTTTCGTGTGCGGCGGGCCGGGAGGGCCCACCGAGATCCAGGCTTATGTGAACGAGGGGCTCCAGCCCGAGCTGCGCATCGACCGCGCGGTGCGCGTGCGCTCG
>JAICTU010000250.1 GCA_025936205.1 Polyangiaceae bacterium
CCTCGATGCGTGCCAACATCAAGCGTTACATCCTTCCCCCGCGGCGCCCGAAACGCCTGTATCCCCGCGTAGTTAAGATCAAGATGAGCAATTACGACCGCAAGCGGCCTTCTGTCGAGCGTCTTAAATGAACGGCATTGGGGTTAGCCCGTGCTCGCCAGGCCCCGAACCGCGACGAAGCCGCGGTCGATCAGCGCCAGGAACGCGGCGTTCGCCTTCTTCGCCGAGCCGCCGCCTGCCAACACGCGCAGGGCTTCGCCATAGGCGGTGCGCCACGTCAGCACGATCATGCCGGCGACGAGCCGGGTGGCGCCATCGGGTTTCCCGTCGCCCAGCTCCAGCGCCAGGCTGTCGACGGCCTCGTCGCCGATTTCGCGGAGGCGTGCCTTCAATGAGGGGCTCGCCGCAATGACGCGCCACCACAGGGCGGTCTGGCTGTCGATGCGGGCAAACGGATGTTTCTGCTCTTGCAGACGATCGACGAGGCGGCGAAGCGCGTCGACGGCCGATTGCCCTTTCGGCCTTCCGCCGAGCGTCTCGCGCAGGAACAGCTGCACCTCGTCCTGGCGATCGAGGAACAGGTCCTCCTTGCGCGGGAAGTAGTTGAAGACGGTCACCTTGGAGACGTTGGCGACGGTCGCAATTTCTTCGACTGTCACCGCGTCGAAGCCGCGCTCGAAGAACAGCCCCGTTGCGACGTCCGAGATCCGCTGCCGGGTCTCGCGTTTCTTACTTTCGCGCAGCTCGCCCATGAGGTCTAATAATATACTGAGTAAAAAATTTGGCTTGCACAAAGTTTTATTCGGTTCAAGATTTGGTCGATGCTTCATGACATCGTCATCGTCGGTGCCGGCCCGGTCGGGCTTTTCCTCGCCATCGAGCTCGCGGCGGCGGGGGTGAAGCCGCTGGTATTGGAGCGGCTCGTCGAACCCGATCCCACGCTCAAGGCCGCCGGGGTGGGCGCGGTGGCGGCGGAGGCGCTGGAGCGGCGCGGGCTCGCGCGCGCGCTCGAAGAGCAGCACCGTGCCACCCTGGCCCGCCTGGCGCCGGCACTGAAGGCGCGCTTCGGAGCTGGGCCGGTGAAGAAACCGGGAGGCCATTTTTCAGCGCTTTTCTTGATCGATCAGGGGCTCCAGCGCGATCCGGAGCGCCACCTGCGCGCCGTGCCGCAGGAAGCTCTGGAGAAGATGTTGAGCGCTCGCGCCAGCGAGCTCGGGGTCGAGCTCCGGCGCGGCGTCTCGCTGGAAGGTTTCGAGCAGGACGCCGAGGGCGTGATCGTGCAGACCAGCGCCGGGCTCCTGCGGGCGAAGTACCTCGTCGGCTGCGACGGCGGGCGAAGCCGGGTGCGCAAGCTCGCGGGCTTCGAGTTCCCCGGGACCGAGCCGACCATCACCGGCCTTCAAGTGGTCGCCGAGTTGGATGCGCCCGAGAAGATCCCCGGGGGCTGGCACCGGAGCGCGCGCGGCCTGATCGCGTCCTCGCCCGGGCGCATCATCACGGCGGAGTTCGACGGGCCGCCGCCGCATCGAGACGTGCCGATCGTTCCCGCCGAGGTCGAAGCGGCGATCCAGCGCCTGAGCGGCACGGACGTCAAAATCCGGGCGCTGACCAGCGCTACGCGCTGGACCGATCATGCACGCCAGGCCACGAGCTATCGCAGGGGCCGCATCTTGCTGGCGGGCGACGCCGCGCATGTTCACTCGCCGCTCGGTGGGCAGGGCTTGAACCTCGGCCTGGTCGACGCGGCGAACCTGGGCTGGAAGCTCGCCGCGGCGCTGCAGGGGCGCGAGCAACTGCTCGATTCGTACAGCGCCGAGCGCCACCCCGTGGGCGCGCGCGTGCTCGAAAATACCCGGGCCCAGGTCGCGCTGCTGCGGCCCGACCCGCTGACGAGCGCGCTGCGCACGATCGTGAGCGAGCTGATGAGGCTCCCCGAGGGCAACCGCTACTTCGGCGAGATGCTCTCGGGCGTGGGCATCCGCTACGACCTCGGGGACGATGATCCGCTCGTCGGCACGCTCGCGAAGGACCAGGCGCTCACGCTCACCAGCGGCCGGGAAGAGCGCCTCTACGCCCTGATGGAGAACGGCGGCGGCCTTTTCGTCTCGCCATCCGAGCGGCGCCTGCCGCCCGGAGTTCGAGCGGCACGCACCCAGAATGGCCCGTCGTTGCTGCTCCGCCCCGACGGCTGCATCGCCTGGACCGACACGGCGTCGCGGCCGCTCGAGGAGGCGCTCGCGCGCTGGTTCTGAGCAGATCGCGCAGCGACCCCGGTCGCGTTCAGCATTGACGCAGAATCTGCGTGCGTCTTAGCTAGCGATCCTTTGCTAGTCCGGCCCCGACTTCGTGAATGTCTGGCGATTTTGGCGGTCTGGTCCGCCGGTTGCGCCGTTGATGATCGGCATCCGGGCACGGCTGCTCCGGCGCGCGTCGATGTGCCCCCGACCAGCCCCGTCGCCGAGATGAGCGGGGGGGCCACGCCGGGGGCTGCCGCGGCCCCCGCCAGCGCGGAGCCTCGGAGCAGCGGGACCGACAGTCGAGCGGGGGGCAACGGCGCCCCCGTCAGCGAGGGCTCCTCGCGGGCGGCGGCGCCTCTCGCGCCCGTCGCGCCTGCCGAGTCGGAAGCAAGTTCGGCGGCCACGCCCAGCGGATCCAACACCATGCCTGACGGCATGTCTGACGCCACGTCCGACACCAGCAGCGGCACCAACTCGACGGCAACGAACTGCAATGCGGCGTGCGTCGCTGCCGGCGGCAGTTGCCGGGACAACACGTGCGTGATCGAGTGCGGCGCCGCGTCCGCGCCCTGCAATGAAGCCGGCGGCGTGCTCGCTTGCCCGGAGGGCATGGACTGCGAAGTGGACTGCACGGCGCCCGGCGCCTGCACGGCTGCGATCCGTTGCGCGCCGGGGCACAGCTGCGATATCGATTGCGACGCGGACGGCACCTGCACGCAGCCGCTCGAGTGCGGGGCGGGCAGTGACTGTCTGTTCGAGTGCCGGGGCGATCGTTCGTGTCCGCGCACGGCGCCCATCCAGTCCGCCGCGACGGGTCAGCTGTTCCTGGCGTGCGGCGGGGTCGACAGCTGCGCCGGCGCCGTGCAGTGCCCGAACGATTCGTGCGACATCGAGTGCAATGGCGCCGGGGCTTGCGCCGCCCTCGCCACGCTGAGCTCGGCCAACCTCACGGTGCACTGCGCCGGTGACAATTCCTGTGCCGGTCGCAGCGTCCTCACCTGCAGCGCCAGCCAATTGTGCACGCTGGGCTGCAGCGGTGTCGGCAGCTGCAGCGCGGGCGTGGCCTGCGACGCCGACGTGGTGACCTGCTCGCTGCTCTGCGATGGTCAGCAAACCTGCCGAGCTGGAGCCTCGTGCGGCGCACTGGGCTGCGATGTGCGCTGCGATCAAGGCAGCTGTGATACCGCGCGCTGCAACGCCAGTGGTAGCGGCTCCTGCAACATCACCTGCGGCCCCGGCAGCTGCTCGCAGCGGGTCGACTGCGCTTCCGTGGGGGCTGGCTGCACTGTCTCGTGCGCGGACAACGCCTGCCAGGGCAGCGTCCGCTGCGACGCCGGCAGCAACTGCACACTGGACTGCAAGGGTGCCGGAGCCTGTCCGAGCGGCGGCACGTGCACTGCCGACAGTCGCTGCAGCATCGACTGTGGCAACAACGCGAGCTGCCTGGCGAACGCGGCCTGCACTGCCGACGTCGTCGTCAACGACTGCCCAGCAGGCTGACAGCGGCTCGGGAGAGAGGGGGCTTTCAAGAGGCGACGCCGGGCGCCTTGGCCTTGGCCGCGTTGCGCCAGGCCTCCAGCGTCTCGCGCGCCTTGCCCGTGTCGAGCATTTTCTCGGCCAGCGCCGCCGCGTCTTGCAGCCGCAGGTCCTTCGTGATGGCCAGCCCCGCGGCGGCGTTGAGCACGATCGCGCCGCGCGCCGCGTGCGGTTTTCCGCTCAGCACCTCCTGCAGGATACCGGCGTTGCGCTGCGGATCCCCACCGTCGAGCGCACCCGCGGGGCTGCGCAGGAGGCCGAAGTCTTCCGGCGTGACCACGCCTTCCTCGACGCGACCGCCCGTGACGACGCTCAGGCGCGTGGGACCGTAGGGGCTGATTTCATCGAGACCGTCCTCGGCGCGCACGATCCAGGCGGCTTTCACTCCCAGGCTCGCGAGCGCGTTGGCCATGGTGGGCCGCGCCTCTTCCGAGAACGTGCCCACCAGCTGATGCGTGGCGTTCGCTGGATTGCAGAGCGGCCCGAGCAGATTGAAGATCGTCGGGATGCCCAGCTCGCGGCGGGGCGCCGCCGCGTATTTCATCGCCGGGTGATACTCCTGCGCAAACAGGAAGGTGATGTTGGCCGCGCGCAGCACCTCGAGCGCTGCCGCCGGCGCCAGCTCGATCGGGATACCGAGCGCCTGGAGCACATCCGCCGAGCCCGTGCGGCTGGAGGCCGAGCGATTGCCGTGCTTGGCGACGGGGATGCCGGCGGCGGCCACGATGATTGCGGCGCCGGTCGAGACATTGATGCTGTGTTTACCGTCACCGCCGGTGCCGCAGCAGTCGAACACCAGGGGTAGCCCGTGCTTGACCTCCACCATCTTGGCGCGCATGGCCTTGGCTGCGGCAGACAGCACCGCGCTGGTCTGCCCGAGCAGCTCCAGCGAAACCAGGAACGCCGCGATCTGTACCGGCGTCCAGCCACCAGCCAGGATCGAATCGAAGACGCGCCGCGCCACCAGCGGGCTCATCGTGCGCTCGGCCTGCAGCTCCGCGAAAACCTGGGAGAAGCTCGGCGGCGGGGTCATTCGCTTGGTGTTGTGCACTGTCCCTCCAACTCGTCGGCTGACGCCGCTCGTCCCAATCCGTACGGCGCAGCTGGAGCGGTAGGATAGCGGCACCCAGAGGGCAGCGCACGCTCGGGCAAGGTCTCTGAACACCCCCCCGAGCGGGGTGGCATGTGCCCGGCCATGAAAACGATCGCACTGGCCTCCTGATGAGTGATCCGGCGAAGAGCCGGAAGTGCTGAAGGCAAGCCAAACGAGCAGCGCATCCACATCGCGTTCCGCGCGGACCGTCGCCAGCAGGTGGACGAGTTCCAGCGCGCGGCGCTGGCCGCCGGTGGCCGCGACAACGGGCTGCCCGGGCCGCGCCCCCACTAGCATGCGAACTACGGATCGGTCGCGGACATGGCGATGATTGCTGTGAACCGGGCGTCGTGAAACAGCGCGTCAGGAAGGCGCTGCGTTCTCATTTATTTCTGCGACAACTTTCGCAAGCGCGTGTGCGAACTCGCGCTAGCATCTGCCGCGCGCCGGTGTTGCACGTCCGCGACACCGCCGACCCCCGAGGGAGGTACTCGTGAAGTCGAGAGAGAAGTGGATTGCGTTGCCGTGGCGGATCTTGCGGGGACAGCCCGCACCCCGAGTATTGCGGGCACGGCTGGCAAGCAGTGTGACGCTGGGCCTGGCGGCAGCGGGCATCTTCGCTGCCTGCGGCGGAGAAGTGGACGAGCAGTTCGCGGCGGAAAGCTACGACGAGCATACCGAGGCGCTCACCAATGCCATCGTCGGCACGCCCGACGGCAGAACGGTCGTCGTGGGGCCGGACGGCACGGTGATCGGTTCGGGCACTGGCTCTGCCGGCAGCGCGGGCACGAGTGACGGGGGTGATGTCGTGATCATCGGCGCCGGCGGCGGCTCCGGCACGGGCGGCTCCGGCGGCGCTGGCGGCGCTGGCGGCGGCGGCGGCGCTGGCGGTGGTCCCGTCGTGGATAGCTCCGGCTTCGGGCTCTGGCACTTCGATGACTGCTCGCCGAGCTCGCGTTTCCTCGCAGATAGCTCGGGTTTCGGCGTCAGCGCTCAGCATGATCTCGGCGCCGAGTGCGTCGAGGGCATCTCCGATCAGGCGGTGCAGTTCCGCAGCAGCCGGGACGTGGTGCAGGTGCCGGATCAGCCACAGTTCACCGTCGATTCGCGCATCGCGGTGGCGGCCTGGGTGAACCCGACGACCGTGGAGGGGGACCACCCGATCGTCATCAAGCGCCTGAATCGCGAGACTTCATTCTCGCTCGGCATTCACGACGGCAATATCGAGATGTCGGTGGTGCTCAGCGACGGTACGACCGTCGTCTCGCGCGCGCCGATCGAGGCGGGCGTGTTCACGCACGTGGCGGGCATGTTCGATGGCAGGTTCCTGTTCTTGTTCATCAACGGTGAGCAGTTCGGGCAGATCTTCGCGGCCGGCAAGCTGCGCAACGTGTTCGCGCCCATCCGCATCGGCGCCACCACGCAGTCGCAGTTCTTCGACGGCACGATCGACGAGGTGTTCGTGTCCACGCAGGCGATCAGCAAGGATCAGCTGACGGGGCTGTCGTGCATCCCGCATCCGAGCACCTTCACGGTGGATCCCATCGCGAGCGGCCCCGTCCCGCCCGATACCACGGTCGAGTACGACATCTCGGTCCAGAACAACGACGTGGGGGCTTGCGGCGCCAAGCAATACGATCTGTTCCAGAACAGCTTCGATCCGAACATCAACGTCTCGTTCGATACGACGTTCCAGGAGCTTGCTCCCGGCGCGACCGGCAACTTCACGGTCTTCGTCACGGGCAACGAAGACGCCGATCCCGGGGTGCATGACGTCGCGCTCGGGCTGCAGGCGTTCGACGCCAACTTCCTGAACTTCGAGAGCTTCGATATCAATCTCAGCTACGAGCTGACGCCGCCCACCGGTTGCTTCGTGTCCTCGCGGCGCGAGCTGATGATCACCGGGCTGAGCGTGGTGGACGACCCGGTGCGTACGGCGGGCAACGGCACAGGGGCGACCGGAGGCTTCGGCTTCCCGCCGCCTGGAATCCCCATACCGGTCCCGCCGCCGACCAGTGTCCCGCTGTTCCGCCCCATCGACGTTGTCTCGACGTCACCGATCTCGAGCGGCGCCCTCGGCGGCCTGGCTGCGGACGTGGGCGTACCGCCTTCCGGTCCGGTCGCGGGCGGTGTCTGGAGCGTCGGGCATCTGATGCGCGAGCTGGCGCCGGCGCCCGAAGCCGCGCCCAGCATGATGGAAGACATGCTGCGCACGTTCACGACGACCCAGGTCGTCAACGGTTTCGCGGTGCAGCCGCGCCCGGGCATGCAGAGCACCATCCTCGACGCCTGGCCGCGCACCGCCAACGGGGAGCTGGACCTCGACCACGCACCCGTGACGCTGGAAGCGATCGTGAATCGCCTCGACGTGCGCGATCTGTCCGTCGGATCCGCGGGTGAGGGGCGCTTCGTCTTCGGCGTGAACGACCCCAGCGGGTTCCCGCTGCAGTTCACGATGATCTTCGAATACAACCTGCCCGGCACTACCGAGCAGGATGTGCTCGACTGGGCGAACCGCTGGCACAGCCTGCAGTCGCATCCGTTCCCCTCCGAGGAGTACAACGCCGCGCTGGAGCAGATCACGGAACGGTTTGTCTCGCGCGGGGCATCGCCGGACGCGGTGAACGGCAGCGCACTGTTCAGCTTCCGCACGAACGAGATCGATCTCGGCGGCGGCGCGCCGTGGGAGCTGCGTCAGTTCGACCTGTCTCCCGATACCGGCTTCTTCCGTCAGGTACCGCTCTCGGAGACGCCGGATCTGGGCTTCAACGGTACGCCGACCTTTGCCGACTTCGTGAATCAGAACTCCGCGGCGATCATCTCGCTGGTGCCGGGCGGCACGGGCAACACGGTGCCCCCCGTGTTTGAAGGGCAGCGCTTCCAGGCTGCGACGGTCTTCAACAACCTGCAGGTCTGGTCCGCGGACGGCATCACCGATCCGGACGCGCGCTTCCACGCCTCGCTGAATACCTGCAACGGCTGCCACGGACCGGAGACCAACTCGGGCTTCTTGCAGATCAGCCCGCGCTTCCCTGGCGGCGGCGATGAGGCCTTCCTGTCGCCCTTCATCACGGGCACCACGGTGTTCGATCCGTTCAGCGGTCAAGTGCGCACGCTGAACGATCTGGGACGGCGCAAGCAGGACCTGCTGGCCCTGGTGTGCGGGGTGGAAGCACCGCCGGTGCAGCAGCCTCCGGTGCAACAGCCCCCCGTGCTGCAGCCGCCCGTGCTGCAGCCGTCGTCCGGGCCGAACGCGCCGCAAATCCCGCTGATTCGCTGACACGTCAGCTGCTGGCGCCCAGCGGCGCGAGCCGGTCGATCTGGCCGAGCTCGTCGCTGCTGAGGCGCCAGCTGCAATCATGAAATTCCATCTGCCGAGGGGGGAATTTCATGGCAGTTGGCGAGGAGAAGGTGGCGCTATTTCTCGTCGGTTGAAGCGTATGCCGAATCCGGAAAGAGGCGTTCCCCGTTCGCCAGGGCATCGAGCGGCACGGCCTCCACAGCGTCGGACAGTGGGTAGCGTGTTGCGCCCGGATAGACCACGGCGACCCGCTGCAGCCCGAGATCCTGGAGTGCAATTCGAATCGAGGGTGAGAGCTTCGGCGCGTCCGCTCGCTTGCACTCTACCCCCCAGGAGCGACCTTCCCGCCGAAGCACGAGATCCATCTCGGCACCTTGGTGCGTAGCCCAGAAGTAGGCTTCATCGTAGGACTCCGCGGCCAGGACCTGCTCCAGCACGAATCCCTCCCAGGAAGCACCTACTTTGGGATGGCTGAGCAGCTCCTTTGCCGTCCGGATGCCGAGCAATTGATGCAACGCTCCAGCATGGCTTCCGTATACCATGAAAATCCGTCATCGCCTGGCGGATTTTCATGGTCTAAAAGCGGCACTCAGCTGCTGGCGCCCAGCGGCGCGAGCCGGTCGATCTGGCCGAGCTCGTCGCTGCTGAGGCGCCAGGAGGCGGCGGCCGCGTTGGCGTGGATCTGCTCCGCCGAGGTGGCGCCGGCGATCACCGAAGAGACGGCCGCCTGGGCCAGCAACCAGGAGAATGCGAGCTCCAGCAGGCTGTGCCCGCGCCCGCTCGCGAAGCGTCCCAGCTCTTCGGCGATCTGGGCGTTGCGGTCGCTGCGGAAACGCGTGCCCATGGGCGCGCTCGCGTCCGCCAGGCGTGCGCTCGCTGGAGGCGGCGCGGCGCCCTGCGCGTATTTGCCGGTGAGCAGCCCGCTCGCCAGCGGAAAATACGGCAAGAATCCGATGCCGCGGGCAGCGCACTCGGCCAGCACCCCGCGCTCGGGATCGCGCTTCAGCAGGCTATATTCGTTCTGCACGCTCACGAAGCGGGCGGCGCCCGGCTTCACGGCACCTTCCGCCTCACGGAGCTGCTCGACGGAGAAGTTGGAGCAGCCGATCTCGCGCAGCTTGCCCGCGCGCTTCAGCTCGTCCAGCGCGCCCAGCGTGTCGACGATCGGCACGTCCGGATCGGGGCGGTGCAGCTGGTACAGGTCGATGTAGTCGCTGCCCAGGCGCCGCAGGCTGTCTTCGACGGCCCGGCGGATGTATTCCGGTCTGGCTCCGCCCTTGCGCTGCTCGTCCAGCGGGATGCCGAACTTGGTGGCCACGATCACCGAACGCCGGCGCGCGCCCAGTGCGCGGCCGATGAACTCTTCGCTGTGTGTGCCGCCGTACACGTCGGCGGTGTCGAAGAAGTTGATGCCGGCTTCGAGCGCGGCGTTGACCACCGCCGTCGTGCGCTCCTGATCGAGACGCCCGCCGAAGTTATTGCAGCCGAGGCCCACCACGGACACGGCCAAGCTACCGATATTGCGTGTTTGCATGTCGTGATGCTCCCGCCCGGATGGGCCTCGCTGCTGCGATCGTTTACAGTCCTTGGCGAGCTGGGCGGCACTGCGCCCGCGCGCTCACTTCTTACCGCTGGCGAAGCAGTAGAAGCGCCCTGCGCCTCCGCGCGGTGCGGTGTCGGAGCAGTCCTGGTTGGCGTGCGAAGAGTTCCAGGAGGTGTAGTTCGTCGGAGTGGTCGCCATGGACATCATCGGGCCCATGCCGTCGGAGTGCCCCACCTGCGCGAAGGCGTCCATGCCCGCAGATGTCCAGTCCTTGCAATTGGCGCTGCGCCCCATCGCATCCGCAGGCTGCAACGTGCCGTCCGGAGCCGAGCCGGTCAGAATGTCGTGCTGGACGGTCATCGACGAGTTCCACTGACCGTCGATCGGGGTGCCCTTCTCGTCGATCAGCAGGTCCGCCTTGCCCGTGAGCGTGGAGTGCAGCGCCGTCAGATTGGCCGCCACCATCGCGCCCTTGGCGTTGAACCAGGGACCCTGGCCGATGCGATCTTTCGCGGCCTCGGTGGTCGTGCTCAGGTAGGCCTTCCACACCTTGTTGCCGTTGCTCGCGTTGGCGGCCATTGCCAGCTGCGCGCAGGTGGCGTCGGCGCCGGAGAGCCCGCCCAGATTGCCTGTCATGTTGGTCTTGCTCGTCACGAAGAAGCTCGTGCCGTCGGCAGCCGTCAGCGGCTCGCTGGTCGTCTCGGCATCGTCGTCATCGGAGGAACAGCCACCTGCAATCAGGGCAGTGGCAGCGAGGAATGTTGCAAGCACAGTAGATCGAGTCATTTTCGGCTCCGTAATGGGCTGATGTAGGGGCGGGGACGCTAACACGTCTCCTCGGACCGACGTGCGTCGTTCAAAGGCCCAGGCAACAAATCTCAATCGCTCGCAGCGCGCGCTATCCGAGCGGCAACACAGTGCAGCACTGGGTTGAGGCGAGAACGTGACGGCCGTGGCGGCCCGCCCCGTCGCCGCGGACGTCAGGAACCGAACGAGCGCGAAAACTCGTCGCGGCGCGCTTGGACCGATTTGGGCTTTTCGTGGCGCGACTCGCGGATCAGGCGCTCCAGCTCGGCGGCGTAAGCGTTCGAGTCGAGCGGCAACGTGACCGTCTCCTCGTTCAGAGAGGAGTAGATCATGGCGTTGGCCAGCTCCACGCTGTGGATGCCCTCGACGGCCGGCGCCACCAGCGGCTCTCGTTCGCCGATCGCGTTCACGAAGTTCTGCAGCAACCCGAGGTGCTGCGGGCCACCCGGAGCGATCGGGATCTGCACGTTCCAGACCGGAGGCGCCGCGAAGCGATCGCGCGTGCTGCGGCTGAATTCGCCGGCGGACACCTCGTTGCGCGTGAACGTGAACGAGCCGCCCTCGATCACGATCTTGCCGCGCTCGCCCGCGACCTCCAGGCGGTTGCTGCCCGGCGCTTCGCCCGTGGTGGCAATGAACACGCCCGTGGCTCCGCTCGCGTACTCCAGATACGCGGTCACCTGATCCTCCACCTCGATCTCGTGAAAGCGGCCGAAGCCGCAGAAGGCGCGCACGCGCTGAGGCATGCCGAAGATCCACTGCCAGAGGTCGAGGTTGTGTGGGCACTGGTTCAAGAGCACGCCGCCGCCCTCGCCGCGCCACGTCGCGCGCCAGTCCCCGGCGCGATAGTAGGCTTCGGAGCGGAACCAGTCGGTGATGATCCAGTTGATGCGCTGGATTTCGCCGAGCTCGCCGCCGTGGACCAGCGCGCGCAGCTTCTGGTAGCGCGGGTCGAGGCGCTGATTGAACATCTCTGCGAACACCTGCTCGGGGTTCGGGCGCTTGCGATAGGCGTCGAGCATCAGCTCGCAGTCGCCCTTGTGCACCGCCAGCGGCTTCTCGCACAGCACATGCAGGCCGCGGCCCAGCGCCTCGACGCTGATCGGCGTGTGATCGTAGTGCGGCGTCGCGACCACCACCGCCTCGACCAGGCCGGAGTCGATCAGCTCGGAGCTGTCGCGGAAGCAGGGCAGGGCGGCGAACGGCTCGAGCGCGCTCGCTTCGAGATCGCAGACGGCTGAAAGCTCGGCTTGTTGCACACGACCGGCGAGCAGCTCACGCGCATGCACGCTGCCCATGTTGCCCAGGCCAATGACACCAACGCGGACCTTCTCGCCGTCTAGCACCGGGACACGCTAGCAGAGAACCCCCGCGAGCTGGGACATCACGCGTAACGCGTCTGAACCCAGGCGCAATACGCGGGGAATCTCCGCGCACTCGCGGTTCAACCGCAGGAACGCCGGGGGAGCGCTGGCTCAATGCGTTCTAGCAGCACGAAAACAGCTGTTTTCGCATTCGGCGTGCTTGCCAAATCCGAGTCGCGATACAGACTATCGTAGCGGGCTGATGCGTCGCGTTCTGCGGCGCGCGGCCCCATCGCGCGGGGCGTGCTGCCTCGCGCGTCCCATCATCGGAGGGATCGCCCATGCATGCAATAGATGCGCAGGCTGTGCCGGAGCAGTTGATTGCCGAATTGAATCGCCGCCGTCACTGGAAGATGTTCGCGGCGATCAGCGGGCTCGTCCTCGCCCTGGGAGCGCTGCTGGCCGCAACCATGGCGATGTATTCGGACGATCCAGGGTCCTCGCTCCAGCCTCCGCCAGCCAGCGTCGCGGAACGCTAGCCTGATCAACCTGCCCTGATCAGGCTGGCCTGATCACGCTAGCCTGATCACGCTGGACGGATAGCGCGGCTGCTTGCCGCGCGCGAGCACCTACCCGCGCGACGGATCGATATCGACCACGAGGTGAGTGCGCCCGATCACGATCTCGTCTCCATTGACGAGCTCCTGGCGAGCTTGCGACCGAACGAACACGCCGTTTCGTGAGTCGAGATCGGTGAGCAGGATGCTGCCCGCTTGCTCTTCGACCAGGCAGTGCTGGGCGTCGACGAGCGGGTCATTGCTCAAGATCAGGTCCCCGATCGCGGAGCCCACCTGCAAGGTACTTCCGCGCGCCACCAGGCACGCCCCGCGCGCGCCGCCAGCCAGCACCTGGACCACGCGGAACGACGAGGGCCAGCGCGGCGACGAATAGAAATAGGTCGGGTGGGGATCCGGCGCGTCGTCACTCACCGGGTTCTCCTCGATCCGCAGCAACTGGTCGCCGACGATGAACTCCTCCCCGTAGCTCATCACCACCGGCTTCTGGATGCGCAGGAACACACCGTTGAAGCCATCGAGGCGCTCCAGGAACAGGCGCCCCTCGCGGTACTTCAGCGTCGCCTCGCGCGGGTGGCAGAAGGTCTCCCCGGGCAGGGAGATCTCGCCCCCGCTGCCGATCACCGTGTCGCGCCGACCGACGGCGTAGCGCCC
>JAICTU010000342.1 GCA_025936205.1 Polyangiaceae bacterium
CCGGCATGGGCGCGCTGACGCGCATGCCGCTCGAGCGAGCTGCGCCGGCGGCGGGTCGCACCCGGCGCGCCAGCTCCGTCTCCAGCCCGACGCGCAGCCCGTGACCGTTGACGCGCATGCGCTCAGCGCCGGGGCGCCGCCCCGCTCCCGTGCCCCCGGCGTCACGGAGCACGCGCATGATCTTGCCGTCCACGCGCACCAGAGCAGGCCGGCCGTGACGTGCCGGGCGCAGCAGCTCCACGCCGAGCTCGCGCTCCGCGGCACCGGACGCAGCAGGTGCTGCCAACAGGCGCGATGCGGCAGCGCCGCGCTCGATTCGCAGGGGGAATTCTCGGCCGTTCAGTGTAACGAAATAGCGCATGTGAGTAGGTAGAGGTGCGCGGGTGGCCTGAGTCTAACGCAGCCGCCAGCAAGGCGACAACTGCCTGACGCTCGAGCAGGCGACGGCGCGGACGATCGCGGTCGCATGCAGATAAGGTCGAAAGTTCTGCGCGCGCCCTGGTCTGACCGAGAGCTTCGGGGCTGTCCCGCTCTTCCGCGTCGCTGCCTCGAGGTCAGCAACGTCATCACGACTCAGGATCGCGAACGCGGCAGCGCGCGCGATCCGCGCGTGAAACTGCAGATCTCGGCTGCCGCTGCTGGAGGTCGTGAGTCGATATCCCGAGCTGGAGCAAAGGCGGCTCAAGGCGCGACGCTTTCTCGCGTTCATGGTTTGTAGACAATCCACCGGCGCACACCCGATGCGTGCGCTACATTGAATGTAAGTCGAGCGTATGGAGCACAGCAGTAGCGTTCTCGCGATGGCGGGCGCTTTGCTCCTGGCAGGTGGAGGCGGTTCTCGCCTCGATGACGTGACGAGCGGAGGCTTCGCTGCGCGCAGCGCTGCCGCGAGCTGGTCACGGCCGCTGCGTATCACGGAGCAAACCCCCAGCACCCGTTCCCCCGGGCCGACCCTGACTCAGGGCAGCGCCGCCGACCGTGTCCAGCCGCCTGCTGACTCGGGGCGTTTCTCCCTGCTGACCTACAACGTTGCAGGCTTGCCCGAGCTCGTGTCCGGCTCGGATCCAGAAGTCAACGAGGGGCTGATCAGCCCGCTCCTGAATCACTACGACGTGGCGCTGGTGCAGGAGGACTTCTCTTATCACAAGCTGCTCTCGTCGCATGCTCAGCACGAATGGCGCTCGGAGCCGATGCACTCCAGCCTGGCGTTGATGCCCGACGGCCTGAACTGGTTCTCGCGCTTCGCCCTCGGCTGGGTGCATCGCGTGCGCTGGACGCAGTGCAACGGCTACCTCGGCGGTGCGAGCGACTGCCTCGCCGACAAGGGCTTCTCCTTTTCCGAGCTGACCCTGGCGCCCGGAGTGATGGTCGACGTCTACAACCTGCACGCGGAAGCGGGCCGCGCGACGCCCGATGTCGAAGTGCGGCGCGGCAACTTCGAACAGCTCGCGCAGTACATCCGCGCGCGCTCGCGCAACCGCGCGGTGCTGGTCGCCGGCGACACCAACTTGAAGATGTCGATCCCGCGCGACGGCGAGACGCTGGAGCGCTTCCTCACGGCCACAGGCTTGTCCGACAGCTGTCGCGTGTTCGGTTGCGCGGAAGAGCGGCTCGATCGCGTGATGTTGCGCGGCTCGCCGGAAGTGCAGCTCGACGTGCTGGGCTGGTGGACTGACCGGCGCTTCGTCGATCCACAGGGCGCGCCGCTCTCGGATCATCTCGCGGTCGGCGTCGAGCTCGGCTGGCACAAGCGCAACGACCCTGATCTGGTCGCTGGCCGCTGAGTCGCAAGTCGCAAGTCGCAGAGTCACCAGGCGCTGTGCTCCCTGAGCCCCTGTGGTATCGGGGGCGCCATGAAGAATCTCAGTTTCTCGCTTTGGCTGGCGCCGCTGTTCGCGCTGGCCTGTGCCGGCTCGCCACCTCCCGAGGCAGCGGCTCCCGCGGCTCCCGCGGCTCCCGCCGCGGCTCCCGCCGCGCCGCTCGATCCGGCGGCGATCGTCGCAGCGCCCGATCGCACGGAGAAGGACAAGGAGGCGGATGCCCGCCGTCATCCGGTGGAGCTGCTGCAGTTCCTGAAGATCCAGCGGGGCAGTCATGTCGCGGATCTCGGCGCGGGCGGCGGCTACACCACGGAGCTGCTGGTGCGCGCGGTGGGCCCGGAGGGCGTGGTGTACGCCCAGAACAACAAGCTGACGCTCGAGAAGTACGTCAAAGGCGCCTGGCCGGAGCGGCTGCAGCGCGAGATCAACCACAAGGTCGTACGCATGGACCGCGAGTACGAAGATCCCTTCGTGCCCGAGGCCAAGGACCTCGATCTGGTCACGCTGCTGTTCTCGTACCACGACGTGATCGCGCAGGGCGGTGACCGCGCGAAGCTGAATGCCGCCGTTTTTGCGGCACTGAAGCCCGGCGGGCGCTACGTGATCGCCGATCACCGGGCTGCCGACGGCTCCGGCCTCGCCGCGGCCGACAGCGTGCATCGCATCGAGCCCTCGATCGTGGAGAAAGAGGTCGAGGCGGCGGGCTTCAAGCTGGCCGAGACGGCCGACTTCCTGAAGGACCCGAAGGACGATCACAAGGAGCCGAGCTACAAGGTGGGCTTCAACACCGATCGCTTCTTGCTCGCCTTCGTCAAGCCCTGATCGGCAGACGTTTGGAGGGCGGTCCTGGAGGGCTCGGCGTCGTAGGGCACCGAGCCCACTCCAGGAGCTCCCAGCGTGGCGACCCGCGCGCTCGAGCGCTACGCTCGAAGGCATGAAGCGTTTTCGCGCGGCGGTCTACGGGGGGTCGGGGTATCTGGGCTCGGAAGCGGTGCGGCGCCTGCTGGGGCATCCGGAGGTGGAGCTCGCGCACGTTTTCTCCGCGGATCACGTGGGGGAGCCGCTGGGGTCGGCGCTGTTCAACCTGGAGGGCAAGACCCAGCTGAAGTTTGAAGCCGTGCCTGCCGATGCCAAGCCGCCGCAGGTGGACATCTTGCTGCTCGCGTTGCCTCATCAGGTGAGCCATCGCATCGTGGCCGGCGCGCTCTCGTCGGGTGTGCGCATGATCGACATGTCGGGCGCGTTCCGTGTCGACGACCCGGTCGCCTACGAGAAGTATTACGGCGAGAAGCATCCGATGCCGGAACTGCTGAAGGAGTTCCTGTACGGCTTGCCGGAGCTTTCGCGCAGCGCGTTGCGCGGGGCGCGCTTCGTGGCCTCGCCGGGCTGCTTCGCCACGACGATCGAGCTGGGGCTGTTGCCGCTGGCGCGCAGCGGCTGGCTCGGCGGGCCCGTGCAGTGCGTGGGCATCACGGGCTCGAGCGGGGCGGGGGCCACGCCGGCGCTGACCACGCATCATCCGGTGCGCGCGAACAATCTGCGCGCCTACAAGCCACTGCAGCACAATCACGCGCCGGAGATCGCCGAGGCGCTGGTGCGCGCCGGCGCGCGCGACCTGGAGATCGAGTTCGTGCCGGTGGCGGCCCCGCTCGCGCGCGGCATCCTGGCGACGAGCATCGCGAGCGTGCCGGCGGACGTCGATGTCGCGCAATTGCGGCGCGCCTTTAGCGAGAGTTATGCCGATGAGCGGTTCGTGATCTTGCCCCAGGGGCGGCTGCCGGAGGTCGTGGCCGTGGCGGGCTCGAACTTCGCGGAGGTCGGTTTTTCGCTGGGCGAGCCGCGGGCCACCGAGGGCGGGCGCAGGCGGCCGGTGACGTGCGTGAGCGCGCTCGACAATCTGGTCAAGGGCGGTGCAGGGCAGGCCATCCAGAACATGAATCTGATGCTAGGGCTCGATGAAGCGCTGGGTCTGACGCAGCCGGGAACCTTCCCCTGAGCGGAGCGCGCGGGGCGTTGTGGAGGCGGCGCAGGTCGACTATCCATAGCCCCTCGAGGCAAGGGCTTTGGTGAGAATGAAATCCTGTACTTGGCCGCTGCTGCTCGCGGCGCTCGCGCTGCAGGCGGGCTGTCTGCGCAAGAGTCCGGGCGCGCGGAGCCCGGACGCGCTCGGGGCGCAGTCGGCGCCCGCTCCGGAGTTGCTCGCGGTGCAGCCGACGAACACGCCGAGCGGCGTGTTTCTGAGGGAGGGCAGGCCGTTCTGCTTCGCCGGGTCGAACAACTACTACCTCTCCTACAAGGACAAGGTGATGGTGGACGACGTGTTCGCCCAGGCCAAGGCCCTGGG
The DNA here is from genome assembly GCA_025936205.1 of Polyangiaceae bacterium. The sequence continues at coordinate 4,165 of JAICTU010000342.1, forward strand.
GTTGCAAGTGCTGCGCACCTGGGCCTTCGAGGACCGGGGCTCTCTGGACGACAGCGTGCCGAGCATCGAGCACAACCAGTGGGAGCCGCCGGGGACGAAGCAAGGAGTCTACTTCCAGTACTTCGACACCAAGACCAAGGGGCCCGCCTACAACGAGGGCGCCGAGCAGGACGACGGGCTGCGGCGCCTGGACTACGTGCTGGCCAAGGCCGCCGAGAACAACATCAAGATGATCCTGGTGCTGACGAACAACTGGAAGGAGTTCGGCGGCATGGATCAGTACTTGAAGTGGTTCGATCTGAAATACCACCACGAGTTCTACACGGATGAGAAGGCAAAGTCGGCGTACAAGGGCTACGCGCAGCACCTGATCGAGCGCACCAACAGCGTGACCAAGGTCGTCTACAAGGACGACCCCACGATCTTTGCCTGGGAGCTCGCCAATGAGCCGCGCTGCCGCAACTTCGGCAAGTTCGATCGGCCGCAGGACTGCAAGGCAGACACCATCACCAGCTGGGTGAAGGAGATGTCGGCGCACATCAAATCGCTGGACCCGAACCACATGGTTGCGGTCGGCGACGAGGGGTTCTTCAACCGGCCTGTGGCGTCTCCGGCTGGACCACGCCCCGCCCCGAGCGGCGAGCAGTACAACGGCGCGGATGGCGTCGATCACGAGGCGTATCTGGCGCTCGACAGCATCGACTTCGGCACCTTTCATTTGTATCCGGAGAGCTGGGGCACGGGGCTCTCGTGGGCTAATCAGTGGATCACCGACCACATCGCCGCCGCTCAGAAAGCGGGCAAGCCGACCGTGCTCGAGGAGTACGGCGTGCTGGTGAAGCGCGACGAGACGACGGGCAAGGTCGTGAGCGGGCAGGAGCGGCGGCGCACGGCCTACACCAACTGGAACAATCTATTGCTGAAGGGTGGGGGCAACGCAGCCATGTTCTGGCTGCTGGCGGGAGTGGATCCGACCAACAAGCAAACGGGCTACTACCAGGACTACGATCATTTCTCCGTCTACAACGTCCCCGAGGACGAGACGGCGAAGCTCGTGCGCGATTACGCCGCGCAGTTTCAGCAAGGCGCGCGTGCCTGTGAGCTGGCTGTGCAGAGCGGAGTGAGCGGTCCCAGCAGTCCGTTCATCTCTGCGACGAAGAAGAACACACCGCTGGCTGTGAGCTGGCTCGAGTGATGGACATGCTCAAGATTGGCATCGACCTGGGGGGGACGAAGACCGAGGCGCTGGTGCTGGATGCGACGGGGCGAGAGCTGTGTCGCAAGCGCGTGGCCACGCCGCGCGGCAGCTACGAGGAGATTCTCTCCGCGATCGTGCGACTGATCGAGGATGTCGAGCGGGAGTGCGGGGCGCGGGGCTCGATCGGGATCGGCATACCGGGCATCGTCTCTCCGGCGACGGGGCTGGTGAAGAACGCCAACACCACGCTCTTGATCGGGCATCCGCTGGACAAGGATCTGGAGGCGCGGCTGGGGCGCGCTGTGCGTTTGGCCAACGACGCCAACTGTTTTGCGCTCTCGGAGGCCACCGATGGAGCAGCGTCGCCCGCGGCGCTCGGCGTCGCCCGCCCGATCGTGTTCGGGGTGATCCTGGGCACGGGCACGGGCGGCGGAGTGGTCGTCGGTGGCGAGATCGTGGTCGGTCCGGACGCCATCGCCGGCGAATGGGGTCACAACTCGCTGCCCTGGCCGGGCAGTGACGAGGTGCCGGGGCCAGCGTGTTATTGTGGGCTGTCGGGCTGTATCGAGACCTTCCTGTCGGGGCCGGCACTGGGGCGCGCGCATCGCGAGCGCACCGGGCAGGACTGGGACGCGGGGCGCATCGCGAGCGCGGCGGAGGAAGGGGACGCGGAGGCCATGAAGACGCTGGATCAGTACGCGAGCCGGCTCGCGCGCGGGCTGGCCTCGATCATCAACGTGCTCAACCCGCACGCGATCGTGCTGGGCGGCGGCGTGTCCAATATCGCGCGGCTCTACGAGCAGGTGCCGCTGCTCTGGCAGCGCCATGTGTTCTCGGACGTGGTGACGACGCGCTTGCTGCGCGCCCGGCACGGTGACTCGAGCGGCGTCCGCGGCGCCGCCTGGCTCTGGTCTGAACCATGAGCGACTATCCGCCCGATGGTGCGGAGAGCCCGCACCGCTCGCTGCTCGAGCCTTCGCGCTGGGTGATCCGCTTCACGCACTTGATCCGCCCGCGCGGTGCCGTGCTGGACGTGGCGGCCGGGGAAGGGCGGCACTGCCAGTGGTTCCTCGACGGCGAGTACTCCGTGGTGGCGATCGATCGCGATCTTTCTCGGTTGAGCTGGCTCGAGCATCCGGCGCTGGTGAAACAGGAGGCCGACCTCGAGGAAGATGCCGAGGGCTGGCCGCTCGGCGACCGTACGTTCGACGCTGTCGTGGTGACGAATTATCTCTGGCGCAATATTTTCGATGATATCGTGAACGCGGTCCGTCACGACGGCGCGCTGATCTACGAGACCTTTGCCGAGGGCAACGAGCGCTTCGGGCGGCCGCGGCGGCCTGAATTTCTGCTGCAGCCCGGGGAGCTTCTGGCGCGCGTGGCGCCCCGCATGGAAATCGTTGCCTACGAGCACGGCTATTCGGAGCATCCGAGCCCGCGCGTGGTCCAGCGGATCTGCGCCATCGGCCGCGGGCGGCGCCTGAGCCAGTGCCCGCTCGGAGCAGCTTGACGGATCAGCTGCCTCGGCCGAGTGGTCGATGAGAGGTGCGCAGCTGAAAAAGACGCTAGGAAATCGCCGCACCTCTGACGACACTCGGCGGCCTATCTCTCAATAGCCAGGAGGCTTTCATGGGTCAGCCCGTCGTCCACGGTCCTTCGTTCAGCACCTACGTTCGTTCGGTTCGCCTCGCTCTTCACGAGAAGGGTGTGGAGCACAAACTGGTCGAGGTCGACCTGCTCGGTGGCGCGCACAAGAAGGCGCCCTACGTTTCTCTGCAGCCGTTCGGCAAGGTTCCCGCCTTCGAGCACGACGGCAACACCTTCTACGAGACGTCCGCGATCTTGCGTTACATCGACGAGGTTTTCCAGGGCCCGGCGCTGATGCCGAGTACGCCCGCGGCGCGCGCGCTCGCCAATCAGGTGATGAGCATCGTCGACAGCTACGGCTACGGGCCGTCGGTGACCAACCTGTTCATCCCGCGCGTGCTGGTGCCGTCGATGGGCGGTGAGACGGACATGGCGAAGGTGGAAGCGGCGAAGGAGCCGGCGGCGTTGTTCGTCAAGGAGCTGGAGCGCCTGCTCGGTGGCCAGACGTTCTTCGGCGGTGCCACGGTCAGCCTCGCGGACGTGCACACGCTGCCGGTGCTCGTGTATTTGCGCGCCACGCCCGAAGGCAAGGCCATGCTGGACAGTGCGCCCAAGCTGAGCTCCTGGATGGGCCGCATGCTGGAGCGCGCCAGCGTGCGCGCGATGATGCCGTCCTGAGCTCACCTTCGTCCGCCCCGGCTTGCATCGGCCCGCCTTGCTTCTGAGGCAGAGGCTTTCGCGGCAGTGGGGGTAGCAGCCGGGGCAGGCGGAAAGAACCACGTGTCAGATCGAGTCACCATCATTGGAGCGGGCCTGGCCGGCTCGGAAGCGGCGTTGCAGCTCGCGGCGCGGGGCATTCGCGTGCGGCTGCTGGAGCAGAAGCCCGAGCGCCGGACGCCGGCGCAGACCAGCGATACGTTTTGCGAGCTGGTGTGCTCGAATTCATTTCGCGGCGCGGCTCTGAGCAATGCCGTCGGCTTGCTCAAGCAGGAGATGCGCTGGCTGGGTTCCTTCGTGATGCGCGCCGCGGATGCGACGCGCGTGCCGGCGGGCGGCGCGCTGGCCGTCGATCGCGACGCCTTCTCCGAGACGATGACGCGCTGGGTGCGCGAATCGAGCGCGATCGAGGTCGTGACCGGCACGGTGGAACAGCTGCCGGACGAGCGGCCCTTGCTGATCGCCACGGGCCCGCTCACCGGTGATGCGCTCGCCGCCGACATTGCTCGCACCGTCGGCAGCGATCAGCTCGCGTACTACGACGCCATCGCTCCGATCATCACCGCCGACTCGATCGACTGGTCGAAGGTGTTCATGGCCTCGCGCTGGGACAAGGGCGAGAATGAGGAGGACCAGCGGGCGTACGTGAATTGCCCGCTGGATCGCGCGGGCTACGACGCGTTCGTGGACGCGCTGCTCGCCGCGCAGAAGGTCGAGCCCAAGAGCTTTGAAGACGTGCGCTACTTCGAGGGCTGCTTGCCGATCGAAGTCATGGCCGAGCGCGGCCGCCGCACCCTGGCGTTCGGACCCATGAAGCCCGTGGGGCTCACCGATCCGCGCACGGGGCGCTGGCCGCACGCGGTAGTGCAGCTGCGCAGCGAGGACACCGCGCACACCGCCTACAACATGGTCGGCTTTCAGACGCGCCTGACCTGGGGCGAGCAGCAGCGTATCTTCCGCATGCTGCCCGGGCTGGAGCAGGCCGAGTTCGCGCGCTACGGCGCCATCCACCGCAACACCTTCATCAACTCGCCCACCCTGCTCGACCCGACGCTGCAGCTGCGCAAGGCACCCGGCATCTACTTCGCCGGGCAGATCACTGGCAGTGAAGGCTACGTCGAGGGGGCGGCCAGCGGCTGGCTTGCCGCATGGTTCATCGCCGCTGCGCTCTCGGGGCAAGCCTGCAGCGCGCCGCCCGTCAGCACCGCGCATGGCGGCTTGCTCACGCAGATGTCGCGCAATCCCGACGACTACCAGCCCTCCAACATCACCTTCTCGCACCTGCCCGCGTGGGAGGGCCGCCGCTTGCAGAAGCGCGCCAAGTACGAAGCCATGGCGGCGCGCGCGCTGACGGATCTGCGAGGGTGGATGCTGAGCCAGGGGCTCGGGGATCCAGACCCGCTCGGGAGCCTCACCACCCCGCCGCGCGCGCAAGAGGCGGAAGGCGCGCCCGCCTGATTGGGGTGGGGAGCTTGGGCCAAAGGGTGAGAGTGCGGGGGCGAGTTGCCCCCGCCGGCGATGCGGTAGCGAAGCCCGCAAAGGACCGGGGATGACAGCGGGCGGCCCCTCGAGATGAGCGCAGCGGCGACGTGCAGCGCCCGAGCGCACGGTGTGCGCAGGGAATGGGCCGGACCTCCACCTCGCGGCACGGTCCGAATCCTCGGGGCGCACGGCGGCCTTGGACCGCCGTCAGTGTCGCGCGCCAGCCCGGCAGCGACGGCGGCGGAGCGAGTGGAAGCCGGACCGCCTTGCGAGAGTGGCACACGCAGCCCGCGTGAACCCGATACGGTCTCGCGCGAGCCAGCGCGCCGTGCGGCGGCGGACGGGGCCGTGCGGAAGCGGAAGGCGTCGTGCGGGGGCGCACGGCGTCGCATGCGGCGAGAGAAACGAGCTGTCGTCCATCGACTATCCGCGCTCATCGAATCGGCGTGATCCGTTGACTGTGCTGACCCGAGGCGCAATCTGGAATTCAAAAGAGGCGGGGACGGCACACTCTTGGGCTCGGCTTGCGACATCCGAAGACGGCGTGCCCACGTGGGCGTCGTGCTCATCCACCCGACCAAACTGGACGCTTCTCAGCTTCGCACTCTGTGTGCTTGGCTAAGGTTCATCTCCTTCAACTGTTCGAGTTTGCGTTCGTGAGGGCGCAGCCGCTTCCGGGATTTCTGCGCCACGTTCGCGCACTGGGTACTCCCTGCCCGTTGAGGCTTCGCCCACAGCTCCCATTGCCGACTCATTCCATCTTGGGCGTGAAACGGCTTCGCGCGACAGCCGGCGTCGTGCGGACGCGGGCGGC
>JAICTU010000580.1 GCA_025936205.1 Polyangiaceae bacterium
AGGAAGTCATCGCGCGCTCCATCCACCGGAAGTCTCGCCGCGCGACCGGCCCCTTCGTGACGGAGAACTGCGCCGCGATCCCCGCCGCGCTCTTCGAGAGCGTCCTCTTCGGCCACGTGAAGGGCGCCTTCACCGACGCAGTCGCCGACCGCAACGGGCTGTTCAGCGAGGCGGACGGCGGCACCCTGTTCCTGGATGAGATCGGCGAGCTGCCGCTCGGGCTGCAGGTGAAGCTGCTGCGCGTGCTGGAAGACAGCAAGATCCGTCGCCTGGGCGAGGCGCGCGACGTGGCGGTCGACGTGCGCATCATCGCGGCGACGCACCGCGACCTGCTCAAGGAGACCCAGAAGGGGCGCTTCCGCGAGGACCTCTTCTACCGGCTCAACGTGCTGCCCATCAACGTGCCGCCGCTGCGCGAGCGGCGCGAGGACATCCCGATCTTGATCGAGCACTTCATGGCGCGCAACAACGCGCGGCTGGGCACCGCCATCACCGGCCTGGACAGCGAAGCGCGGCGCCTGCTCTACGAACACCCCTGGCCCGGCAACGTACGCGAGCTGGAGAACACCATCGAACGCGCGATGGTGCTGGCCGAGGGCGACAAGCTGATGCCGGCCGATCTACCCGAGCGCATCCGCGAGGCTCAAAATCCGGTGCAGATGCAGCTCACCAGCGGCGAGCTGAGCGTGAAGAAGACCACGCGCATCATCGAAGAGATCCTGATCCGCCGAGCGCTGCAGAAGACGAAGGGGAATCGGACCCGCGCCGCAGAGGTGCTCGAGATCAGTCATCGAGCGTTGCTCTACAAGATCAAGGACTACAAGATTACGGATCTGTAGCCGGCGTCAGGTTCGGGGAGCGGCGCCTACGCGCTGTGCGTGGGGTGCTTGAAGCGATCGTTCCGGCGGGGGAAGCCGTGGCCGAGGGCCCAGGACCAGCTGGAAGAGCTGGCGCGGCGTGCGAAGGCGTCGGCCAGGCGCGTGAGCGCCGCCAGCGCTCGCTCGGCGCTGCGGTAGCGGTGCTGGCGATGCGGCTGCAGGCACTTGAGCACGAAGGCGTCCAGCTCCGGCGGCAGCTCCGGGCGGATCTGGCTGGGCGGTAGCGGTGGCGGTGAGAGCAAGCTGAGCGTGCCCGCGGCCGAAGCGTCCCGCGCGAAGGGGAGGCGCCCGGTGAGCATCTCGAACATCACCACACCGAAGGCGAACAAGTCCGTCTCCGGCCCGAGCTGCAGGTTCTCGATCTGTTCGGGCGCCATGTAACCGCGGCTGCCGGCGCCGATCCCCGTCGGACGCAGCGGCGGCTCCGCGTGCAGCGGACGCGCCAGGCCGAAGTCCATGATCACGGCCTGGCCTGTACCGTTACCGGGCAAGCGCAGCATCACGTTCTCGGTCTTGAAGTCACGGTGCAACACGCTGGCGGCGTGCACGGCGGCGAGCCCGATCAGGAGCTGGCGTGCGATGCCGAACACCTGCGGGAGCGGCGGCAGGCCGTGGCGCAAGCGCCGGCGCAGCGTGTGCCCTTCCAGGTACTCCATGGTCATGAAGTACGTGGTGCGGCGCTGGGGCTCTCGCTCCTCGTGCACTCCCGCGTCGTACAAGCGGCACACGTTGGGATGCGTGATGCGCCGGGCCATGCGCACCTCGTCCAGCAGGCGCTGCGCATCGAGCGAGGTTTGCCCGGTGGTGGTCTTCAGGGCGACCGGCTCGCGCAACACGCGGTCGTACGCTTCGTAGACCTGGCCCATGCCGCCGCGCCCGAGAAAGCGCCGCACGACGTAGCGCTGAGCCACCAGCGTGCCGCGACCGAACACGACCGTGGGGCACACGCTGGGCATGGTGCCCTCGGACGCGACCGCGTCTTCCGGTACTTGCTCGCCATCCGCCGATGCTGCCATGCCCTCCCACGAAGGCGCGCCCCACGCGGCAGCCGCGCGCTCCCGGCTCGCCGAAACCGACGACGAAAGAGGATCCGGTCGGCCCAGCGTGGAGAGGGACGGCTCCTCATCGCCGAGCAACGACGGGATGGTCACGGAATCCGCGCGTCGGGGTTTCGATGGTGCATCGCTGTTGTTCATGGCCGTACCTCAATCTTCAGAGCTTCCGAGGAATGGTGCCAAGACCCGTCCGAGTCACCCTCGAGGAGCGCAGTGGTAGCCCCCGCTGCGGCTCCGTACCTATAGCCATTAGCACGACGCGTGCCGATCGAACGCTGGACAGGTGTGCCGGAGCAAGAATTGCCACCCCCGCGTTTCTCTGCGGCAGCTCTCGGGCTGTGGAGGCGCGCTTCGCGCCAGTTGTGCCACTCGAACGACATGAAGATCAGCAGTGCTCGGAGGAGCGATCCAATTTCTTAAGGAAGTAGACGGGCGCGAGCGCCGGCGTTTCACTTCATGAAACGCCGGCGGCATAGCAAAACGACCAAACAGCGCAACCCCCGCGTACGGAGAGCAAGCGATCACAGCTCTGGAATCCATCGCTGACCGACGGGATTGGATCCTCGCGCGGAACAGCAATCCCAGGCGATCGTTACTCGCCGAGCGACCGTGAGATCTCTCCCCTCCAGCGGGGCGGAAAGGTGTCCCGCCGCCGGGCTGCAGCACTGCTGTATCTCCGAGGCGAGCACCCGACCGGGTTCCTTTCGCGGTGGAACTGGGCGCGACTCGCGCGCGCCACGAGCTCCTGCGGTCGCGCTTTTTCCATTCTGGCGCGCTCTCTGGGCCGCCCCCCGAATTGCATCGCTCCGTTCGGCCGGCTATCGTCGCCGGTCATGTCGAAGCCCCTTCTCTCGGTCGGCGCCTGCTTGCTCGCGGCGAGCAGCCTGGCGTGCGGCCCCTCCTACGACGAGCACACCATCAAGACGCCGAACGATCGCGTTCGCGAGCAGGAGGAGCTCGCCTATCAGGAGGAGCAGAAGGCGCGCAACAAGCCCGCGACCGAGGGTGCCACTCCGGAAGAAAAGGACAGGCCCGGCTTGTTCGACGAGAAACAGGCGGAGCTGGAGTTTCAGCGTGCAACGCGCTCGGCGGAGACCTGCCCCGAGGTCGTGACCGGCGATAACGTGCCTCACGGCAAGACGGCCGTGACGGTCACCTTCGCGCTCGACGGTTCGGTGGCGAGCGCCACGATCCCACCGCCCTTCCAGGAGACCCGGCTCGGCAACTGCGTGTTGAACGCCTATCAGGCCATCATCGTTCCGCCCTACTCGGGCGAGCGCAAGGTGATGACCTGGGACGTCAACCTGGAAGGGAAGGCGCCCGCGAAGGCAGAGAAGGCGCCCGCCAAGAAGAAGAAGTGAGGAAGAGCGGTCGAGGGAATTTGGAGCTCGGAGCCGAGCGACGCTCTCCCACGTCAGGATGTGCCCCTGTTCGACGCCGAGCGGGCACGTCCTGATTTCGCCAGGAGCCGCCCCAGGGGCTGCGCGTCACAGCATCCAGAGCGTGATCACGATCAGCAGCGTGACCACCGCGACGGAGATCATCGCGGCCAGCTCCCAGGCCCCGCTGGGCAGGGAAGCGCCGTCCTCGGGAGTGCGCGATTGGCGGCGCGTGCGGCCGAGCTCGTCGACGCCGCGCAGCTCGACGGAAGCGAACGGGTTGGTCGCGCGCGACGAGCGTCCGCTCAGAGCCTGGTTGGCGGCATCCAGCGCCGTCGCGTGATCCATGCCGTCGCCGGCGAAGTCGCTGCCCCGCGCCTTCATCCCACCCGCCCGAAACGCCGAGCCCCCGTCGTCTCCCACCACTTCCGGTAGCGCTGCTGTGCGGCGCGGCGCTCTTCCTCGGGCAGGCTCTCGGAGTAGCCGAAGCTATCTCTGGCTTCGATCAACAGCTCGTCTGCGGCCGCCTTGCGCAGTCGCGGGTCACGATGGTCGAGTGCCTCGATCAGCCACTGGAAGCGGTGCTGGGCCTGGTGTGCCTGCCACCAGTCGCTCCAGGCCTGCGTGTCTCGCGCAAAGTCCTGGCGCGTGATCACGGTCAGGGTCCAGAGGGCCTTGTGCACGACCGGCTCGGTGTCGAGGGACAGGAGCGCGATCAGGCGCGGCACGCTGGCGCTGTCGCGCAAGCGCGCGACGTGCTCCAGCGTGCGCAGCCGCAGGGTGAGCGGCGTGTCGCCAGCCTCGGCCACCTCGAACAGCGTCTTGCGGAACAGATTGGCCGCGGAGCTGCTGAGCAACAAGCGCGCGGCGTCGAGCGCGGCCTGGTGCACGCGCGGTTCCTCGTCGGCGAGCCGCTGCACGACGGCACGGCACGCCTCGGGTCCGGGGATCTCACCGAGCAGCAGCGTCGCCCAGCGGCGCACGCGGGAGTCGCGATCTTCGGTGCTGCGCGTGATGTCGGGCACGGCAGGGGAGCCGATGTTGGCCAGCGCTTGCAGGAGGGGCCCGCACTCGGAGGCGCGCGAGCTCGGGCCCGCGCGTTCGCTCACCACCGGGCCCGGAAAGCGCGCCATCAGCTGCGGTAGCCCCGCAGCGCCGAGGCGTGCCAGGTCCTGAGCCGCCTTGGCGTTGCCCTGACACAGCTGCTCGATCATGGCTTCGATCTCGGGCTCCGGCGGCGGGACGCTCGGTGGCCTGCTGGGGGACAAGCCGCCCAGCGGCGGGAAGCTTGGCGGTCGGCTCGGTGAGCGCGTGCTCGGCGGCGGCTCACTCGGCGCATGCGGCGGGGGGATGGCCGCGCGTGCCGAGCGCTGCGACGCCGGCACATCGGGCATCGAGATCGATGCCGGAGCTGGCGCCGATGCGACCGGGGGCGCACTCGGCACGGCAGCGCCATTCAGCACCGGTGCTGCAGCGGCCGCAGGCGCGGAGTCGGTTGCCGGGGGAGCAGGGGCGGCAGGCGTGGAGTTGGCGGCTGCCGCGGCAGTCGCTGCGCCGGCGGGCGCGGCCTCAGCTGCCGGCGCTGGCGCGCTGGGCACGACGACCGGCGGCACCACCGTCTCCGCTTCCGCCACCGGCGGGGGGGCGGGTTCCGTCACGAAGGGCAGCACGGGCTCCGTGCTCGCCTCCGGCGGAGCAGGCGCTGGCGCCGGGGCGGGAGCCGTCACTGCAGCGGGTGCCGCGGGGACCGGGGCCGAGCGCACCAGATCCGGCGGTCGCTCGGTGGGAACGCGTGGCACCGGCTTGACCGACGGCGCATCGAGCTGCGTCGTGGAGTTCTCCGGCGTAGCAGTCTGTGCCGGCACGGGCGCCGGGACACCGGGCGCGGGCGCAGGCGCC
>JAICTU010000656.1 GCA_025936205.1 Polyangiaceae bacterium
AACGAGGTTTCCGGCGGAACTGCCCGTCTCTGCCTTCGCAAAACGAGGTTTCCGGCGGAACTGCCCGTCTCTGCCTTCGCAAAACGAGGTTTCCGGCGGAACTGCCCGCCTCCGCCTTCGCAAAACGAGGTTTCCGGGGGAACTACCCTCCTCCGCCTTCGCAAAACGAGGTTTTCGGCGGAACTCCCCGCCCCTTTCCGTTCGCAAAACGAGGTTTCCATGGGAACTCCCCGCCCCTTTCCGTTCGCAAAACGAGGTTTCCATGGAAACTTCATTTTGCGCACCCAGAGAGGCTCCCGGAATGAGCGCAGCGAGTGCGGCCGGATCGTCCCCCTCCCGCGTCCCGCCCGCAGCGCGGAGCGCGAGGACGGGCGCTAGGGAGGGGCCGCGCGCGCAGCCCGGAGGGCGAGCACGCGGGGGGTGGGCATCCCCATCAAGTGCCGCGGACTTTGAGACCGGCGGCGCGGTAGACGGCGTCGATCAGGCGCATCTGGTGGATCGAGTCCGCGCCCATGGTCGGGAGCTTTTTGCCGGTGCGCACGGCGTCCGCGAAGGCGACGAGCTGGTAGCGGTAGGTGGTGCCGGTGCCTTCGACCTTTTCGACGCGGTCTTCGCCGCCCTGTTGCAGGCGCAGCTCGTGGCCATTGTGGGGCGCGAGCGGGTTCTGGACGATCAGGGTGCCGTTCTGGCCTTCGACGCGCAGGCTGGTGTTGAACTTCTCGTGGTCGGCCATCGAGGTCACCATGTGAGCGGTGATGCCGCCAGGGAACGCGAGCTCGGCTTGCATGACCACGTCGACCTGGGGCGCGCCCTGCTCGGCGCGGGCGCTCAGCACGCGCGGCTCGGTGCCCGCGACCGTACGCATCCAGTGCAGCGGATAGCAGCCGAGGTCCATGGTCGCGCCGCCCGCCGTGTCGTAGCGGTGGCGCAAATCGTCCTTGTCTTTGATCGCGACCTTGAACACGCCTTCCATGTGGCGGATCGCGCCGAGCACGCCGGACTGCACGATGCTCAGGATGCGCTCGAACAGCGGGTGGTAGCGGTAGTGGAAGGCTTCGACCAGGAGCAGGCCCGTCTCGTCGGCGACCTGCACCATCTGCTCCGCTTCGGTCGCGTTGGCAGCGAAGGGCTTCTCACACAGCACGTGCTTGCCGGCGCGCAGCGCTTCGATGGTCCAGTGCGCATGCTGGTTCATCGGCAGCGGGTTGTAGATGACGTCGATCTCGGGGTCGTGCACGACCTCGGCGTAATCGCGGGCGACGCGCGGGATGCCGTGCTCCGCGGCGTAGCGCCGCGCCCGCTCGGGGTCGCGCGCCGCCACGAGATCTACCGTGGCTTCAGACCCGAGCTTGGCAGGTTGAATCAGTGCCCCTGGGGCAATTTTCGCAGCTCCGAGAATGCCAAAACGCAACGGCCGGTTCATGGCCCGCCCTGGTAATCGAGTTCGCGAGACGGGTCCAGCACGCCGATTGACCCGGCCCGGAGATGAGCCATAACCAGGGTATGTCTCATGTTCGTCCCTTCGTGCTGGGACTGCTGGGTTTGGCCTGCGCTTGCGGTGGAAGTGCGGTGCACGAAGCGCGCTCGGGTGACGCGACGGCCGCAGCGACTCGCTACGTGATCGAGCATCGGCGGGAGCTGGAGCGCGAAATCGGTATCGGCAGCGGAGAGGCCCTGTACGAGCTGTCGATCCTCGCGGACTGTCAGGATCTCCCGGAGCTCGGTCGCTCGCTGAAGCGAAAGCAGGCGGAAATATTTCCAGTGCCGCCGCCGAGCGATCCTGAGGTCGCAGACCGCATCGTCGATGTGATGCGCCGGGAATCGGTCCTGCGCTGTCGGGATCTGGAGTCGGGACCGAATCGCCCGTTCGCGGCGGGGCGGCGTAGCGTCGTTGGACCGACGAGCTAGTGTCCCCTCTTTAGGAGCCGCGCCGAACCCTCCGACCGGTGGATGAATCGGGGGTTTGGCGCTCCGTGCGCGCCGCGGCCAGGCCGCTGACGGGCTGCGGGCGCGAGGTGGGCGCGCTGCTCTCCGGCGCGTGGCTCTCTGCCAGCGCCTCGGTCCAGGCGCTGTCGCGTTCGAGCGCGGCGCGCAAGCCCACCAGCTCGCGCAGAAGCACGCCGGAGCGGCGCAAGCCCGACGACTCCACCAGGTCCATGTGATCGACATGCGCCGGTCGCAAGCTGTCCATCAGCGCGACGTATTCGTCGACCGTCTGCAGCTGCAGGCGCGGATTGTCGCGGCGCTCCTCCGCGATCGTGCTCACGTGCCGGCCATGATAGTCGTGGGCGGGATACACCAGCGTGCGACCGGGCAGGCCCAGTAGGCGGCTCAGGCTCTCGTACTGCTGGCGTGGGTCGCCGCCTTGATCGGTGCGGCCCGTGCTGCCGATCAGCAGCGTGTCACCGGTGAAGACACGGTCGTCCATCACGAAGCTGTACGAATCCGGCGTGTGACCCGGCGTATGCAACACCTCGAGATCGACACCGTCGAAATCGATGACCTCGCCGTCTCTCAGCTGTCGTACGGCGCCGCGTGAGCCGCCGCGCGCCGTCATACATTGCGTCTTCTCGCGCAGCAGGCCGAGCGCCGAGACGTGATCGGTGTGGAAGTGCGTGTCGATCGCCAGCTCGAGCTTCAGCTCGAAGGCATCGAGCAGCCGCAGATACAGCGCCAGCTCATCGGCTACCGGGTCGATGAGCAGCCCTTTGCCGCCGGGGCGGGAGCCGATTAGGTACGTGTAGGTGCTGGATTCTCGGTGTACCAGCTGCCGGAAGAGCATGTGACCCAGGTTCTGAAGCTAGTCGGGCCGTGGATGGGGTCAATCGCAAAGGTCGAACGGACGCCCCGTTTGCGTGTAGGCTGCTGTCAGGTGGACTCCGTCATGGATTTCGAAACCTTCAAGGCGAGTTTGGCTGCCGCCGCCCCGCCGCAACCGTCGAGCCCGCTCTTGCGGGCGCTTTGGCTGGACGCGCGCGGCGATTGGGACGGCGCGCACTCCATTGCGCAAGACGTGGACGATGTCGACGGCGCGCGCGTTCACGCTTATCTGCATCGCAAGGAAGGCGACCTGTCGAACGCTGGCTACTGGTATCGGCGCGCGCGGGCGCAGCCGTTCGAGGGCAGCCTGGAGAGCGAGTGGGAAGCGCTCGCACGGCAGCTGCTCTGAGCGAGCTGCGCAAGCCCCGGCGTCTAGCCCTGTAGCAGCGCGTCGAGCGCGGCGGCGTACTCGTCGTGCAGCTTGGTCACCAGCTGTGCGCGCTCTTCTGCCCCGAGCTTGACGGCTTCCGCGCACGCCTCGAACAACTCCGACGCGGGCCACGGCGGCTCCACCGTGAGGTCGTCTTCCTGCGTGAGCTCGCGCGCCACTTGCGCCGAGACGATGAACAGATTCCAGAGCTGCCCTGTTTGCGGCGGGGGGCTGGCCGCGTGGTGCCGGCGCACCAGGTTGATCACGAGCTCCGTGTGACCCCAGCGCTTGAGCACCGCACCGCCGATCGCCTCGTGATGCCCGCGAATGAACGCCAGGGCGTCTTCGATCGCGGGCGCCTTGCCGCGCGACTTGTTGACGATCGCCCAGAGCAGAAACGACGCGCCCACGTCCGCAAACAGACCGACCAGGTAAGCCGAGAACGCATCCATGCGCTGCTGCTCGGCGAGCGAGCGCATCGCCAGCGCCCGCGCCAGCGAGTGCCGTTGCAAGCGCGCTGCGATGGGCTGGTAGCGGTCGTCGGGGATCTGAAAGCAGCGGTTGGTCCAGACCGTCTCCACCACGTTGGCGATCTGGCGGAAGCCGACGCGGTTGATGATCGACGGCAGGTCGGCAGCCTTGTTGCCGCGCGGGGCCGAGGCCGCGCTGCGGCCCAGCTGCAATACGCGCGCGACGAGGGCCTGATCGCGCTCCAGCAGCGCGACGATCGCATCGATCTTGCTGTCGGGGTTGCCCACCAGCAGGCGCAGCTCGGTCACGACCGCGGGAGCCGATGGGATCTGAATGTCTCCGCGCTGCAGCTGCGCCAGGATCCGAGACAGGACGGGAACAGCAGCGGTCTTGGCGGTCTCCATGGGCAAGCGGGAAGCTACTCCAGAGCGTATCACAAGGGTCGCCGCCTGGCGGCGTGCGCCCCATTTTTGGGTGGGCAGATGTGAGCACGGGTCAGCGCTGGAGGCGGCGGAACGGCGGGCGCGGG
>JAICTU010000546.1 GCA_025936205.1 Polyangiaceae bacterium
CGATCCCCCCAGCTCATCGGCCGCGCTGCCTGTGACCGGCGCGACCTCGCTGGTTCGCGAGGGCGTGCCGGAAGCGTCCCCCTGCGTGACCGGATGCGCCGGCGGCCCCGCCGCACCTTCGGCGCTCTCACCACCACTGTAAGAGGACAGGTCGTCCATGGGCATGCAGGCCGGCAACGCTGACAGACTCGCGCCCAGCGCGGCGCCCAGTAACGACGCGACCTTGCGAAAGCTGCTCTGGGCCATATCCAGGGCAGTGCGTGGCTACATGGCGCTCCGTCGCAACAATCGCGCTCCTGCCGTGCTCGTTCCAGCGGGAGACCCAATTTGTTGAGCCGGGCCTGGAAAAGACTGCGACCTGCGTCGGATTGGCGACCACTGACAGCCAGACGTGAATCGCGAGACCGGAGTAGCTCATGAACAGTGTCGAGCCCAACGAGATTGCAAGACCCCGCGCGGCCGAGGACGGCGAACCGCTCTGGCACGTCCGGTTTCCAACGGGCATGGTCACCATGACCCTGGATGAGCTCGATGCGGCGTTCCAGCAGGGAGCGATCAACGCACAGACGTTCGTCGCCAGAGAGGATGAAACCCAGCTGCGCCCGCTCGGTGTGGTCGCTGGGCTGTTCGAGCCAGAGCAGATCGATACCCGGCACTCCGAGATCTCCGGCGTGCGACCCGCGGCCTACGCGCACAACCATCTTCCCGAGCTGGCGGGCGCGAACGCGTCCCCCTGGACCTTGCTCGATCGACCTCCCCAGCTCGAGCCGATGTCGCGCCAGGCCATCGAGACGTGGGAGAGCCCTGTGCGGCGCTGGGCACGAGGCGTGCTCTCGGCGCGTCAGTGGGCCGCCAACTGGCTCGCGCTGCGCGCGCCGCGGGAGCGCTGGGCACTCGCCGCGCTGCTCGTCGTGTCCATCACATCGCTTCTTGCGTGGTGGCCCACCAAGAGCTCCCCGCCTCAGACGGTCACTCGCGCAGCGCTCAGCGCTCAGCGAGCGCCCGAGCCCCGGACCGGCGTTCCGGCGGCGATGACCGAGGCGCAGAAGCCGCCGGTGTCGCCCGCTGTGCCCCGAACGGCGCCCAGCAGGGCCGAGCCCGAGAGCGAGCCCCCTGAGGCGCTGGCCGCGCCGCTGGTCCGCGAAGGCGCGCGGCGCGGGAGCGCCTTCGCCGAGCGGCGCAAGTCCGAGCGGCCCGCGGCGAGCCGGCGTGCCTCGCGCAAGCAGAGAGCGTGGAAGCCTCGAGCCATCCGCGAGTGAAGCCGCGCGTCTCAGCGGCTGAGTAACTGCAGGACCAGGACGCCGTTATAGAGCGCGTGCACGAGCAGCGAAGCGTACAAGGAGCGGGAGCGCTCGAACGCGAGCGTGATGCACACGCTACCGAAGACCACCGGAATGGCGGCAGCCGGTGTGTGGTCGGTCAGGAAGACCGCAGTCGTCAATAGCCAGCAGGGCAGGACGGCCCAGCCCGTGCGCAAGCTGCGGTAGAGCATGCCGCGGAACAGCAACTCCTCCACGATGGGGCCAACCACCACGCCCACGACGAGCGCAGCGATCGGCGAGGCCGCCAGTACCGTCATCGTGGCAGGCGGGGCTGAAGCGGGCTGCAGAGATTCCGCCACGTGCGCGCCTGCGACCGCCCAGTACGCTTGATTGAAGAGGATGGCGGGCAAGCTCCAGAGCAGCCCTTCGCGCAGGATTGCACGGCGCCCCTTGCCCGCGCAGATTCCGAGCTGTTCGCTGAGCGCTGGCGAGCCATGCATCCAGAGCCAGAGCAAGCTCGAGCCCAGGACGAGCGAGCCACTCATGAGCCAAGCGATCGTGGTCGCCCTGGGTAGAGAAGCGCCCGCGCTCGTCGCGACGCCGAGTACGAAGCCGCGCACAAACTGCAGGGCCAGGAGGGTCGCGAGCGCGTAGCTCGCCGTCACTGCTGGAGTCCGTAAGGCGCTGCGATCCAACGCCAGGGCCGCGCGCTGCGGCAACGCGTGCCACAGCGCACAGGCAAATGCCACCGCGAGAACGAAGGAGGCGGCCGTGGCTACAGGCCTGGAGGGATCGCGAAAGCCAGCATGCAGGATACCGGCGACGATCAGGGTCTGTGCCAGGCGCAACATGCCTCGCAGCACGCTCACCGGTGCGGCGGGATCCACCCCGCGCATCCAGAACGCCGCGTGGAAGAACCCCAGCAGGCCAACGCACGCAGCACCGTAGGCGAGCGCCGGAGCCGAGGAACCGAGGTTCGCTACCGTGCTCGCGGCATAGCTGGCCGCGGGTAGAGCGCCGGTGAGCCCCAGCGCCACCGCGAGCAGCACCTTGCGTGACAGTACCCAGCTGATCGAGCGCGGCAGTGTGGCCCAGTGCCCGAGCGCGGCGCGCTCTGCCTCCAGCAATCCCTCGAGCAGGATCACCGTCAGCAGGGTGCCGACAGCGAGGAGCGCCACCCCCGGCAACTGGAGCGTGTGTAGGCCAGGCATCAGCCGCACCGCCGCGATGGCCAGCCCATTGAACAGGACGGCCTGGAGTGTGGCACCCGCGAGGCGCATGGGGTTGGAGCGCAGCCAGATCAGGTCTTTGCCGATCACCGCTCCGCACCAACCTCCGGGCGAGCGCTCCGCGGCGGAGCCCTTGACGCGGCGAGCTCCGGCGCTCCGCGCCTCGAGGCCCGCCCCGAGATCAGCTCGGTACAACTTGCGGAGAATGAACGTGCCCAGGCCGATCCAGGCCGCCATCTCCACGGCAAACACGCTCAGCCAAGCCAGTCCTCGCGCCGGCGCGGCGCGGTGGCTTCGACGATTTCACCGGCGACAACGCAGCCCAGCGAGAGTGGCAAGCTGATGGCCAGTGCGAGCAACGGTGCGAACGGGCCCAGCCCTCCCGCAATGCCGAGCCCGGCGAAGAACGGGAACAGCTGCAGCCAAGCGAAGGGATGGAAGACGGCGGCCTCGACCAGCTTGGCCGCGCGCAACGCCCAGACCGGTGCGGGCAGAGTGGAGAGCCACTCGGCGTCCGCATCCCCTCGAGCGTCCCAGGAGCGCGAGCCGAGCAGCGTCATCAGCAGCAGGCTCGCAACGTTGAGAGTGGAGAGCAGCGCTGCCCGCCCCGGCAGGGCCGCAGCGCCCTGATGCTGGAGCGTGGATTGGAAGAGCCGGAAAGATTGCCAGCTCAAGAAGACCGGTAGCCAAGCGGCGAGCATGAGCCGCGCTGCGCCAGATCCAGCCCGCGGCCTCGAGCTGCCTCGCGTCGATGCCGCCGCCGGCGCCATGCCTACTCGCGGCCCGGAATTCAGCGCCAGATTGCGCCAGCGCTGCAGGCGAAGGCCCAGCAGCAAGCGGAACGCTTGCAGCGCGGAGATTTCATCTCGGTTCGGAGCCGACGCGCGCGGCGTCGCCTCGGAGGAGACGAGAGAAATCATGAGCCCGTCTCGCGCGCGCCAGTGCGCTGAAGGAAGACCTGTTCCAGGGTCTGCGGGCTACCGCGAGCTGCGCTTGTCTGCGCGCAGAGCTCGGCGGGCGCGCCGCTGGCAACGAGGCGCCCGCGCTGCAGAACGACGACGCGATCGCAGAGTGACGCGGCCATGTCGAGCCAGTGCGTGCTGAGCAGCACGGTGCCGCCTCCGTCGGCGAAGCTGCGCAGAAACTGGCGAATCTGGAGACTCGAAGAGGGATCGAGGCCCGTCGTCGGCTCGTCCAGGATGAGGACTGAACGGTGTATCTGGCAAGTAGCCGATCTGCCGCTTCAAGGCGACGCGATCGCTGAAGCAATCCATGCCCAGCACTTGGGCGCGTCCTGAGCTCGGCACGAGCAGACCCATGATCAGCCGGATCAGCGTGGTCTTCCCCGCGCCGTTCGGGCCCAGCAGGCCCACGACTTCGCCACCTGCAATTTGCAGGTCGAGCGATTCCAGCGCGCGGAATTCGCCGTAGGCCTTGCTCAATGCTTCAGTACTGATTCCATCGCGTGCCGTCATCGCTGTCTTTCGTGGAGGCAAGCCACCAGCAGGGTTGGTTGGTGATGGTGCCAGGCAATCAGCGGGAAGGGAGCTCGAGCTACCGGCCAGGCCACATTCGCAGCCTCGCGAACGTAGTCGAGCCGGCAGCTCGACGTGCGCTGGTCAAGGAGCCACTAGGCATGGCGCGCCGGGCCGCAGCATTGGGGAGCCTGCCTCCAGCAATTGCGCTCCGACTCCCGCTGCCACCCCCGCGTCAGATCGGCGGGGGATTGTTCTGATACTCCTGCGCTGCTGCCGAAAAACCATCAACGATGCCGCTGACTTGCCCGGGGTAGGCGGCACCGACCTCATATCCACCGGGCTAGCTACCAAGTTGTCTCGCTATCGCATGGCGCTGCAGGACACGGTGGCGATCGAGAGAGCTGCCGATCTCCTGGAGCGCAGCGCCCGGCTTCCAGCAAAGCTGGGCCAGCAAGCCGCGAGCTAGGGGGTGTCCCTAGATCCCCTGGGGCGGCACCCCAAAAATGGCATTGCGGTTTCATGGGCGAAACGCCTGATGCCACCGCAGCCCCTCGTGTGCGACGATCTGAGGTTTCCATGGAAACCTCAGCTCAAAGCGCGGCAGGGCATCCCGCCGCACTCCGGCCCAGAGCGTGGAAAACTAGGAACACCCTAGAGCACCGGCAGTCGCAGGATCTCCACCTGTGCGCCGTGTCGCGCCGCTGCTCATGGCAGGCCGCTACCGGCATCGTTCACGGACGGGCCGCTGCCGGCGTCGCTCACGGGTGGCTCCAATAGCGGCCAGAAGCGTGGATTGTCGAGGTACCCTGTGACGATATTGATGTCGGCATCGGTCACCGGTGGGAGTCCGGAAGCCGGTGGAGGCATGCTTCCGTCGACCATGACGGTGACGATCGGCGACGCCGCGGAGTTCAAGGGGACGAGCAGACCCGCCGCAACCAACCGATCCAGGTCATTGATGAACGTGATCCCTCCGGACCCAGCGATCGGCGCGAGCGGGCCATGACATTGCCCGCAGTTGGCCATCAGCACATTCTCGACCCTGCCGGTGGCGCAATCGCACTCGTCCCCCTGCACGGAGGGTAAAGCGCGTGCAGGCGCTGGCGCGAGCACCGGCGCAGGGGCTGCTTCCGCGCGCGGAGCTGGCGCTGTCGGGGACGGCGGTTCCCGAGGCCCCGGGCGCGGCGTTGCTGCCAAGGGCGCGGCGCCCGCTGGCGCATCACCCGCTTTGCCGCCGCAATCGAGCGAGTCGGTCAACGCCGCGACGAGCGTGAGCCATCGCAAATGCTTCGTCTCGAGTCGCGGCATGGGGATTCCTTGGCAGCAGGCTACAGCAGCGCCAGTCGCAAGATCTCGACCTGTGCGCCGACGTCCGCGCCGCTGCTCTCGGCGGGGATGGCGATCAGCGCGTCGGCCCAGGCCAAGCTGAGCACGTTGCCCGAAGCCTGGTTGTCGACCGGGAGCACGCCCTCGGGCGTCCAGCGCGCGCGGTAGAAGCCCATGCGCCCCGGGCGCTGGCGCAGCTCGCCGAGCAGCGTGGCGCGCTCGAAGGGCGGAGCTGGTTCGCGCTGGCCTTGCAGCGCGCGCAGCAGCGGCAGCCCAAACAGCCCGAAGGTGAGCTGCGCGGAGACGGGGTTGCCCGGCAGCCCCAAAATGCGCGTGCCGCCGCGCTGCCCGTACACGAGCGGCTTGCCCGGCTTGATCTGCACCTTCCAGAAATCGAGCTGCGCGCCCGCGGCTTCCAGCGCGGGCCGCACCAGGTCGTAGCGACCGATGCTGACGCCGCCGATGGTCACCAGCAGATCCGTGTC
>JAICTU010000300.1 GCA_025936205.1 Polyangiaceae bacterium
ACGCTCACCGTGCGCCGCTCGTACAGCTCGCCCTCGTAGCTGTCCAGGAGCGCCAGTTCCTCGGCGCCGACCCCCTCGTACAGCAACCCGGCCACCTTGCCCGCGGGCTCGGCGATGAGCGCGGGGTAGGGCTTGCCGCGCACACGGTAGCGCCCGTAACCCAGCAGCAGCGCGGGCTCGCCCCGCCAGCGCTGGCCCACCACGGCCTGCAACACATCGGGCAGCTGCAGCGTCCCGTACGCGAACAAGCTGACCGGCACCGCGCTCATAGCAAGCGCCGATGCTGCGCCATCAGGATGGCCGCGATGTGGATGCCGTGCACCAGCTCCCGCGACTCGATCGCATGCAGCAGCTCCTGGCGCGACAGGAGCACGATCTCGATCGCCTCGCTCGAGTCGAGCTGCTGGGCGCGGCAGAGCCGGGCGTCGCTCGCGTAGAAGAAGTGAGCCTGCCCGCTCTGACGAGCCGGATCGAGCGAGGCCTGAAGCAGCGGCTGCCAGCTCTGGCTCTCGTAGCCCGTCTCTTCCGCGAGCTCCCGCTGGGCTGCTGCCAGCGGCAGCTCGCCGGCTTCCAGGGCGCCCGCTGGCAGCTCCAGGCTCGGCCCCTGCAGGCCGTGCCGATACTGGCGCACGAGCACCAGCTGGCGTTCCGGCGTGACGCAGACGACGGCGGCCCAGTCGGGCGACTCGACCACGCAGAAGTCATCGATCTCGACGCCGCTCGGCAGGCGCACGCGATCTTCCCAGAGCGTGATGAAGGAGCGCTTGACCAGCTGCCGCCGTTCGAGCACTTGCCAGGGGGTGAGGAGAGGGAGTTTCACGGACTCTAGACTCCCGGACTTATACCCGGAGCGGCTGTGTCCGGCGCAAGTCCCTAGAGCGCGGGCTTGCGCCCTTTGGGAGCGATCAGTGCCTTCTCCAGCACCTCGGCGATCCGGCTCTCGAGCTGTCGTCCTTCGACCGGCTTGCGCAGCACGGGCTGCAGGGGTGCCTCCAGCTCGGCGCGCTGGATCTGCGAGCCCGTACCCGAAACGAAGACGATGCGGTCTGCGAGCTCCGGCCAGCGCCGCTTCACCTCTTCGGCCAGCGCCAGGCCGTCCATCTCCGGCATCTTCAGATCGCTGACGATCACGTCGGGCCGCGACTGTTCCAGCGCGCGCGTCGCCGCCACGCCGTTCTCCGCCAGCGTCACTTGCTGCCGGCGAAACTTGCGGGCGATCGCTCGCCGCACCAGCGGATCATCGTCGACCACGAGCACGTGCAGGTCCTCGGGCAACCGAGCGGGCGGCTCACTCAGTCCGGCCGGCGCCTCGCTGGGCACGGGGGTCAGGCGCGGCGGTGGTGCCGTCGAGCCGGCGCCGCTAGCGTCGACGGGCGGTGGCGCGGTCGAGCCGGCAGCGCTCGCGAATACGGGCGGGGGCGGAGCCGTCGGCGGCGGGGGGCGCTCGGAGGCTTGCCTGCGCTCCAGATTCTTGAGGCGTCGTTCGAAGCGCGATTTCTGGTCCTCGAGCTCGGCGAGCAGGTCGTCGTAGGCCGAGCCCGCGCGCCGGGCCGTCAGTGCACGCAGGCTGAGCGACACGGCCTGGCGCAGGCGCTCCAGGTCCACCGGCTTCTGCAGGCATCGCACGCGCTCGACCCGCAGTCGTCCGACGATTTCGATCAACAGGTCGTCGTCGGTGAGCAAGATCACGTCCGCATCGGAACGCTCGCTGCGCACCCGTCCGGCGAGATCGATCCCGCGCACCAGCGGTAGCTCGTCATCGACGACGAGCAGGGCGGGGTGCATGCCGTCGAGCTCGTGCAAGGCGAGGGTCGCCGACCCCACCAGCACCACGCGCGGGCCCGCCGAACGCAGCCCCTCGTAGACGACCTGGCCCGCGTCGACATCGCCCACCGCGATCACGATGCCGATGTCCCCGCTGATGGGCGGCTCCGAGCCCGAAGGCTCCTGCGGTCGATCCGAGGGTCTCACGTCGCTAAAAACGTCCCGGCCGGCGGAACCATAACGGCCATCGGTTCGTAACCGGCTTTGTGCCGCATCGGCGCCGCTGATTTGCCCGATATCGGGCAAATCCCGTGATCGGTGTCTCGGAATCTGCCAAGGTACCTTCCGATGGCAAACCCGTTGGAGCTGGCGCGGGAACGGCTCGAGCGCCTGCTCGGGTTAGCCCCGGCCCAGGCCGAGCGCGCCGTCACGGAGACGCTGGACTGCCTCGCGCAGGACGTGGACGCGTACATCTCGGAACGGCATCGGGAGCTGCAGGCGCGCGGCGTGCGCAATCCCGCCATCTACGAAACCATCGCCCGAGAGCTCGGTACGCTGCGCTTCATGGCGCCCGCGCTCAGCGCTCGACAGATTCGCCGGCGCATCTACGGCTGACTCCGGTGTGTCGGCCCGCGCCGGCACGCGAACAGATTCGATCACCAAGTAGAGAGGGAACGAGAGCGATGTGTGGCATCACTGGGTATATCGGTCAGCGTTCGGCGTGGGAGATGATCCTCGGCGGCCTCAAGCGCCTCGAGTATCGCGGCTATGACTCGGCGGGCGTCGTCACGATCGCAGATGGGCAGTTGCAGTTGGCGCGCTCGGTCGGCCACATCCGTGCTCTCGAAGAAGCGACGCCCGGCGGTTTGCCGGGCCACGTCGGCATCGGTCACACGCGCTGGGCCACGCACGGCGGCGTGACGGAGGCAAACTGCCATCCGCACCGCGACGCCAAGGCCCGCATTGCCCTCGTGCACAACGGCATCGTCGACAACGTCGAGGCGTTGCGTGGTGAGCTCCTGGCCGAGGGCGTGAAGTTTCGCTCGGAGACGGACACCGAGGTGCTCGCGGAGCTGGTCGGCCGTGGTGTCGAGAAGGGACAGACCCTGCTGGAGGCGGTGCGAACGGCGCTCAACCGTATGGTGGGCACGGCGGGCATCGTGGTCGTCGACCGCGAGCGGCCCGATCGCCTGGTGGCGGCCCGCATCGGCAGTCCGGTGGTGCTCGGCATTGGCGACGGCGAGACCTGGGTGGCCTCGGATCCGCTGGCGCTGCGCCCCTACACCGAGCGCATGGTGGTGCTGGAAGACGGGGAGATCGCCGAGCTCACCGCGCGCGGCTTCAAGACCGTCGACCTCGACAATCGCGATCGCGAGAAGCGCGTCGAAAAGATCCTGCATCAGGCCGAAGCCGCCGAGCTGGGCAACTACGCCCACTACATGCTGAAGGAGATCCACGAGCAGCCCGACTCGCTCGACCGCTCGATGCGCGGCCGCCTCGACGCTGCCATGGGCTCCTCGCATCTGGGGGGCTTGCAGTCGCACCGTGCGCGCCTGTTCGACGTGCAGCGCGTCGTGTTCTTCGGCTGTGGCACGAGCCTGTACAGCGCCGAGGTGGGCGCCTACCTGATGTCATCGTACGCACGGGTGCCGGCGCAAGCGCTGGATGCCGCCGAGCTGGCCGTGCAGAACCCGATCGTCGACAGCCGCACTTTGTACATCGCCATCTCGCAGAGCGGAGAGACGGCGGACACGCTGGCGGCGCTGCGCGAGATCAAGCTTAAGGGCGGCCTGATAGCGGGCGTGACCAACGTGGTCGGTAGCTCGCTGGCGCGCGAGACCGACTTCGGCACCTACGTGCACGCTGGCCCAGAAATCAGCGTCTGCTCGACCAAGGCGTTCACGGCGCAGGTGCTGGCCACGGAGCTGCTCGCCCTCCAGTTCGCGCGCATGCGCGACCTGAGTGCGACCGATGGCCGCACCTGGGTGAAGGCGCTGGAGCAGCTGCCCGATCAGGTGCGTTTCATGCTGGAACATGCGGCGGCCTGCAAGGCGAATGCGCAGCGCTTCGGTGGCTCCAAGTTCACCATGTTCGTGGGGCGCGGCGCCAACGTACCGGTGGCCCAGGAGGGCGCGCTCAAGCTGAAAGAGATCGCCTACGTGCCGGCGGAGGGCCTGTCGGGCGCCGCGATGAAGCATGGCCCCCTGGCCCTGATCGAACCGGGCTTGCCGGTCTGGGCGCTGGTCCCGCCCGACCATACGCGCGAGCGCATGCTCGGCAACCTGCGCGAGCTCAAGGCGCGCGGAGCCCACATCACCGCCGTCGCCGCCGGCGACGACGAGGAGGTGCGCTCGCTGGTGGACGAGGTGTTGGCCTTGCCGCCGCACCACCCTGCCGTTTCGCCGATTCTCACTGTGATTCCGCTGCAGCTCTACGCCTACTACTCGGCGCTGAAGCTCGGCTATGACATCGACAAGCCGCGCAACCTGGCCAAGTCGGTCACGGTGATGTGACGCCCGCCCGGCGCCGGGCGGTGCGTTCCAAGTGGATCTCGGGGCTCGGCCGAGCTAGAGCCCCGCTCCAGTGGAACTCACGGCAAAACAGAGGCAGTACCTGCGGGCGCTCGCACATTCCCAGAAGCCCGTGGTCCAGATCGGCGCGAAGGGCGTGGGAGAGAGCGTCTTCGAGCAGATCCGGGCCCAGCTCCAGGCACACGAGCTGATCAAGGTCCGGTTCAACACGGAGAGCGCCGTGGAACCGGCCGAAGCTGCTCCAGAAGTGCTCTCGCAGACCAAGAGCCAGCTGGTGCAACAAAGCGGGCGGGTGCTCACGCTGTATCGTCGACGTGATCAGAAGCCGAGCATCGAGCTGCCGAAACGCGCGCGAAGCGCTGGTGGCGTTCACTGAGGGTGGTTGTCGGCCCAGCTAGGGCCGTGGAAGCAAGAGGCCGGCCGCGACTCTCGGTGTCGTCCTCCCAATAAAATTGCGCGTCTGCACGAGCCGGGAAATCCCTGCGGGTCCCGCTCCTCGAGCAGCCCAGCGCAGCCGCGGCGTTCTGTGGCAGCGATTTCGAACGAGCCGGCTGGCAACCCCCCGCCGGGACCTGTACCATCTGTTGGCTTATGGACGTTCACATCCACGCAAGCAGCCGCGACTGTGTGTTCGCGACGTGGGAGCGTCTCGTCCTGGCGGTTTGGAGGGGCAGCACGACGGTGGCCGCGGTGCGCCGTGGTGATCAGGTGCTCACCCAGCATGCGCAGGCCTGCGGTGAGCGCGTGTTCTTGCTGACGGTCGTGGAGGAAAATTCGCCACTGCCACCGCTCGAAGCACGCATGGAGCTCGCTAATTGTCTCCGCCGCGCCAGCACCATCGTCGCACGATCTGCCCTGGTTTTTGAAGGAGAGGGTTTCCGCGCCGCGAGCGTGCGCGCCGTGGTTGCGGGGATCTCGCTCTTCTCCCGACCGGAGTATCCGCATCGAGTCTTTGCCTCGGTCGGGTCGGCGGCGCGCTTTCTCGGCGGGGGCTTGAGCGCCTCACCGGCGCCGCATCGCGTGATCCGCATGGTCAACGAGGCCCGGCGAGCACCCGGCACGCAGACGTTCCTGCCTTGGTTGGCGGGGGTTTCTGCGGCGGGCGACGCCCTGCGCCCTCGCTGACGCTCGCGTCAGCCGTGGTGTCGTCTCGTCCAGAGGTCGTCCACCACCGGCCCGTGAGGCCTGGCGAGCGAGCGGGGGAAGTGCATCACATTCGTATCCTCGCCGTGCAGGCGAATCCGGCCGATGGCAACTCCGCCCAGCGCCGTGGACACGCGGTCCATTGCGCGGTCGTTGCGGCTCAAGCCCGTGGCGCTTTCCGCGGCTGATGCGAGCAGGCGACGGATGCTCATGGCGATGGTCGTGAACGCCAGGCGACTCGGCTCGGCAGTACAAGCGCGCGGCGCCTCGATCACGGCCCCTCTCCAGTCAGGGTGCACCACCGTGTTGCTGGTCACGAGCACCAAGCTGGTGCCCAGTTGGTCGATGGCGTCGCCAGGCCAGTATCGGAAATACGAATCGCTGCGCGAGCGCGGCAGGGACAAATCGAGCCAACGGATACCGGTCACAGAGAGGCACTGGCCGTCCTGCTCGAGCACTCCGATCTCGTCCTGTCGGGAGAATTCGTCGGAGTAGAGCTGTGTTGCGCCATCGAGTTCCGCGAATGTAGCGCTCCAGACGTCATGCCAGAGTTGGTAGGCTTGCTCGAGCAAGGGATCGCGCGCGCGCTGCGGAGAAAACAGATGGTACTCCAGCGACGCCACCGGCACCGTTCGTCGCTCGCCGCGCGGCTTCACGATCGGTTGGACACCTGTCCATTCACCGGACTCCTGCTTCGCTGAGTCGAACTCTTCGCGAGAAAGTTGTGCTTTTGGCATGGGGCGGCTCACCAGGTCGCGCTTTCGACCACACCAGCGACGAGAACTGCTGATGGAGGTCGACCAGCGAACATTGTCGGCCCAAGAGGGTCGACGTCCTCGAGTTGGTGATCGGCAGTTCGCTCTCACCCCAGAGGGACAAATTTAACTTTGCACGACGCCGAAACAGGGGTGCGTGAACGCTTCCGCTACAGCCGGAGGTCATGGTGGCTGCGAGGTGTCGATGGAGCCGATGCGCCGTGCGAGGGCGCGCGCACCTGCAGCGCTCCGGGCGCTCACTCGGCGCCAGCTAGCGTCGGACCGCCGCGTTTCGGCGGCGGCGGTTTCAGGAAGCAGCGGGCACCGGCGCCGGTAACGTGACATCGAACACACTCGGGCGCGCCGAATGCGGCCGCTGCGAGTCGGTGGCCTGGAGCGGCTGGCCCATGCGGAAGACGACCACGGGCCTGGCGTTGGTTCCGAGCCGCGCCCGCAACGCCAGATTCGCGCTCTCGACCTCGGTGATAGCTGCGTGCATCGCCGTGACGAAGCCCTGCTCGTGGAGCATCAGGACCAGGTCTTCAAAGGCACGGCCAGCCAGCACGCGCTCCGCCAGGTCATCATGTGGCGAAAGGATGATACCGACCGCCGACGAGCTGCGCATCCCTGCGTTGCCCCCGCGCGCGAGACCCGAGACCTCTTCTGGCGCGAGCGGGACCTCGCTCAACAGCCGCGTCTGAACGCCGCGAGTCATCTCGTCGGACAGACCGAGTTCCCGTCCGCGCATGCCGAGCGGCGAGTCGGAGTCATTTTCGAGCAACCACCGGCCGAGCTCGGCGGTGAAGTCCTCGCGGCTCAGCGCAGCGGAATCCGCGAGCTCCTGCAGATCGCCGAGAAACGCGAGCGAATCGTCATCGCTCAGCACATGAAACGCGAGCGCTGGATAGTCGGTGCGCAGCAGCTGGCACATGCTGAGCGTGAGCGGCTCCGAGAGCTTCGCGTCGCGATTGTACATGGCGCGCACGCTGCGACGCTCGAGCATGGCGTGCAAAACGCCCTCGGGACCGCTGATCGCACCGGGGCGGAATCGGACCCTCCCGATGAAGACATAGCGTTCCACGCCGGCGTGATGCGGAAGAATGGCAGGCGACGGATCCGCGCTCAGCTCGATCCGCGCTTCGATGCCATAGCCGCGAGCAGCGTGGATCAGATTGGCGAGCCCGCAGCCGATGCTGATCGCCGCTTGACGGCCAGCTGGATCCGACGCTCCGAGCACGGCCTGGCGGTCACACCAGAGCGCCAGCGTGTTGGGACGCTCGTCGAACACGAAACGTTGGGGAACGGTGTTGTGGCTGGTGGGTGCGAGCAGATTATAGGCTGCCAGGTATTGCAGCTGCGCACGCGACAGCTCGCCAGCGTTCGTTCCCAGCGCGGTGAACTCCTCGCGCGAGAGCACGGACAAACGCCAGAGCTCGAAGGGGTCGCTCGCGGCGACCTCTTGCAGGGCTGCAGGGGGGGGCGACGGGCGCAAAAGGTTTCTGTGATCACTGGTCATGATGATTCATCCTTCCTGACCACGGCGCGCGGCGAGATCATACGCTACTCGATTACCTGCCGGATAGTGGTGCCCCAGCACGCGCATGGCGAGCTCTTTACCACCGATCGCACCGGACGCCATGGCCGTGGCACCGGATTGGGGCATGCCATTGAAGACTTGCTCGCCTTCGCCTCGGACGAGTGCGCCGAACGCACCCGAGCCGAAGTCTTCCCCGCACAGATGGGCAGCGACAGCGAATACTTGGCGGCGATCGCCGGCGTGGAATGCGTCCAGGGCAGCGAAGAGCGCTTCATCGCGGCCCGTTTGAGACAAGCTTGCCGTGGGCTGCTCGCGGAAGGGATTCCAGACGGCGTGGGCCATGTTTCCCACGTCGCTGATCATCAGCACGTCGACATGGTGTTCGCGCGCCTGGCGGCGGGCTTCGACCTTCAAGTCCAGATTGTCCATTTCCTCGACGAGGATGTCGATCGGCGGCTCTGATTGCCCGTCGCCGAGCAGGAAGCGCTGCAGGTTGTCTGGGGTCAGCCCTTCTCGATAGACATGGACGTCGAGATACGGATCGACGAGTTGCTGCTCGTAGGCGAGATACTCGGCCTTCGAGACGCGTGGCGTCTGCCGTGAATCACGGAGGTCACTGCGCTGGCTCCGGCTCCCGACGTGGTGCCGGAGCGAAACGCGCTCGCAACGATTGAAGTTGGTGAGCTCGACACGATCGGGGTCCGCGAGCTTCACGCACTTGGGCCGGGCCTCGCGCAGCCAGCCTTCGAGCAGATTTCCGCCGACGCTAGCGCCCGCGAATCCTAGGACCGCGCCCTCGAGGCGCCGACGGATCTCACTCCAACTCAGCCGCCCTGCAGGGTCGGTCATGATCTTGGAGTTGCTGACGACGAGAGCAATTCGATGCCAGGGCTCCGGCGCGACCAGGTAGAGATTGCCCGCTACCCGGTCGAAGACGTAACTGCCGTAGTCCGGCTCGAACGCGCCCGCTGCATGGGCGGCGGAAGCCAGCTCCTCGTAGCGCTCGAACTCGGCCTGGTAGAGCTGGCTGAGCGTGTGCGTCCCATCGACGATCGGGGAGTTGGCGATGTTGGACAGGGGCTTCCGCAGATCTTCGAACGTGGCGCGGATCCCGCAAAAATGCCTCTCGGGGCCGAGCCGAATCTCGGGTGCCAGACCGAGCCGCTCATGTTCGGGATGCCGGAGGCAGGCGCTGCCGTCCGCATGGTATTGGATCAGCTGATCGCGGTGCGCCCGCGCCGTGTCCAAGACCAGCGGGCGCAGCCGATGCTGGCGGTTATCTGCAGGCAAGGCCGATACATTGTGCATTTACGCCATAGTCGCGTGCCGTCGCGCCGCATCGCAAGTCAGCCCCGATGGGCGGCCGTTTGGCCGCTGCTCCGATACAGCTCGCAGGCGGACCAGGGTCGAATGGGGTGTTTCATCCAGAGGAGATCAACCAAGATCCCGGCTCTCTCGGAGCAGATGCACGGCCTTGGCGCGCGAGCTCACCCCGAGCTTGGCCAGGATGTGTTTCACGTGGGTTTTCACGGTCTCGCTCGACACACCGAGCCGGTCCGCGATCTCACGGTTCGTGAGCCCCCGCTCGAGGAAGCGGGACACGCGCGCTTCTGACGGGCTCAGCTTGGTCAGGATGTCGTTCGTCCCGGTGCACGCCTTCAGCTCGGCCAATAGCCAGACGCGCTGGTCTGGCGTCGTCACCCAGTAAAATTCGACGAGCAACGGTTTACCACTCGCCGAACGCAGCGTGCGGGGACGGCCGAGCAGCGTATCGCGCTGCGCGGAGTCCGCCCGTCTCAACTGACGCGATGCTTCCGCGGCCGCATGCTCGAGATCCCGGCGCGCCAAGGGCCCTTCCAGCAAGCGCTGGGCCTGGGCAGACATCCACGCCAGGCGCTCGGTCGCGTCCCACAGGACATAGGCGCCGCGCTGCCGCTCCACGAGCTGACGCAGCAGATCCTGTTGATGTTCGAGGGAACGAAGCCGCTCGATGCGCTTTGCCGCAGCCCGTAGCGGCGTTTCGAGATGTCGCAGCAGGGCGAGGGAACGAGGGGCGAAGCGCTGATCGATCCTCGGCGTGGCAAACATCAGCCCGAACATGTGCAGCGACCCGTAGCGCAACCCCGTCGGTCGGACGCCGCACATGAAGCCGATATCGTAGCGCTTGTAGAATTCATTGTAGGCGCGGGACTTTTGATACGCCTGCAAATCCAGGCCATGCCCTTCGGCCAGGAACAAGCTGGGGGAAGTCGTCCGGTTCCAGGCAAACAGCGGGTCTTCCGCGATGAGGTCGCGGGGATATTGCTGGATCGCGCCGACGAGAGAGCCTGCTCGCACCGTGGGGGCGCCCCGTTCCGGAACATCGAACACCGAGAGCAGACAACCAGAAGCCCCCATGAGCCGCTGCAGGCTGCCCAACAAGGGGCCACCGAGGTCCGCCAGCTCCAGTACGCCTGCGAGCTGCCTCTCAATTTCGAGTAACTCTGACCCCTGCATAGGCGGCGCCAACACGAAGCCGGCGGTCTCCCTCAAATCACGTCCGCTCTCCTACCATGGCTTTCACCCCTCTGGTACCGCCCACAAGCGACGCTCGCCGTCGGCGCTGTGCTGTGGGAGAACCGGGGCATGGCCACGATGATGGTGGGCGACGCCGCCCTGTACTACCGGGAGATGGGTGCTGGTACACCTCTGCTGCTGATACACGGGACGGGCGGTCGCGCGGATGATTTCGCTGCGGCAACGGAGTTGTTGGCGCGCAATCACCGGGTCATTGTCTACGACCGCCGCGGGCATGCGCGCAGCAAGACCAAGCCAGCAGCAGTCAAGGGCTATCTGAAGCGTCAGGCTGAAGACGCCGCGGCACTTCTGCAGGGACTCGGCACGGGTCCTGCCGCCGTCGTAGGCTGGAGCATGGGCGGGTTGATCGCGCTGTCTCTGGCTCTGGAGCGGCCGGAGCTCGTCTCTCGCTTGGTGCTGTGCGAGCCGCCGTTTCACTCGGTGAAGCACATGCCCCTGAGCATGGCTCCGGTGTTCTGTAAGGCGCTATTTCTTTCGGCCATCGGCTGCAAGCGAGCGGCCGTCACGGCGTTCCTGCGGATGACGCTGCGCAGGCCCAACGGCGCCAGCACCTACGACGATTTGGATCCAGGCATTCGTGAGGAGGTGCTGGAGAACGCTAGCATCCTGTTGCACGAGCTCAAGACGGGCACTGGGGAAGAGATCACTGCCGAGCGCTTGCAGCAGCTGCATTGTCCAATCAGCGCGATCGTGGGTGCGGAGACGCACCGTCTCTTCTCGGATGCCATGCACCGCCTGTCCGGCATGCTGCCGCAAATGCAGGTGACGCGGGTGCCTGAGGCCGACCACCTGCTCGTGCTTTCGCATCCGGCAACTTTCGCGCGCCTGGCCCTACAGGCTGCGCAGGACGCCTGATCGCCGCTGGCCGGCGCTGCGGCCGCCCGCGGCGCTGCAAAATCGAGCGTCTGTTGGCGCACTATCCCCCGTTTGGGGGACGCTCGCGTCGTCCGCTCGTGCTTCGCTAGCTCTCGCACCGCCGACGCAGTTGCACTCGCAATTGCGAGGGCGTTCGCGCTGCAAGCGACCGGGGATGCATGTCCAAGCTGAGCCAAGTTCTCCCGAGAGTGTTGGTGGG